>CALXVM010000001.1 GCA_944392105.1 uncultured Clostridia bacterium
AATTACAGAATTCATTCCTTAAAAGTAGCCTAATATAAACTTAATCAAAAAGTGTCTAACTTTTTGGGTTCAGTTCAGTTAGAGAAATCTAGCTTTTTTCTTGCTTTTTGTTTTTTAAAAAAAATTAAATGGAGGTTTTGATTATGGCAGAAACAAATCAATTACTAATAAACTATTACAAAAAAGAAGAGATAAAGAAGGTCAAAAAAATGATGGAAGAAAAACTTGAAGTAGGAAAAATTTTAGAAAATGTTAATATGGAATGGATTAGCAAAGAAGAAGTTTTAAACATACTAGGAGAAGATTATGAACCAGTCATAAAAGAAAGTAAGGTATCAGATAAACATAAAAATGAAAATATGGTTAATACAGTTATTGTAACACGAAATACACCAATGGAAATAGCAAGAAAATATAAAAAATATTTTGAGGAATATAAGCAAAATAGAAAACAAATTTGCAAAGATAAAAATATTAGCAATGGAACATTTCAAAAATATTTAAGATTAAATTATTTGATACCAGAATTACAAGAACTTGTAAATAGTAAAAAGTTAGGAATAAATCCATCAGAACATATAAGTTTTTTAGATGAGAAAAATCAATTTAAGATAGCAGAAATAATACAAAACTACGATTATGAAATTACAGATAACATAGCTCAAAAAATAAAGAAAGAGTTTAGAAAATGCAAAAAATCAGGTGAAAACTATATTCTAAATAAGGAAAAATTAGAAAGTTATAAAAATGAGAAGAGTTTTAAATTAATTTTTACACAAGAAGAAATAGAAAAGTATTTTAATGGTATGCCAAACAAAAAAATAAAAGAATACATTATAAATATTTTAGAAAATACAAAAGATGTATGAGGTATGGCTTATGGATAATATTGAAAAACAAAAGATAAACACTAAACTATTACAAGAGAAGATAGATGCTAATTTATTAAATGAAAGTATTGAAATAACACTTCTAAATAGAATATACAAAGACAAACTAATAGATGAAAAAATATACAAACAAGCAAAAGAGAACATCATCAAGGAATATAAACTAGAAAAATATGAGATTGATTTTAATTTTTAAATAGTGTATAATCCAAGCAGGGTTCTCTCTAACAGAATGGAGGATTAATGGAAGTTCAAGTTATAGAGAAAATACAAGGAAGAATAGATAGAACTACAGGACTACAAATAAATAGAAAACTAAAAGTAGCAGCATATGCAAGAGTAAGCACAGATTCAGAAGACCAATTAAACAGTTTTGAATCACAAGTAAAATACTACAATGAAAAAATATCAAAAAATATAGAATGGTCTTTTGTAGAAGTATATGCAGATGAGTCAATATCAGGAACACAAGATTACAAACGAAGTAATTTTATGAGAATGATACAAGATAGTATGAATGGAAAAATTGATTTAATACTAACAAAATCAATATCAAGATTTGCAAGAAATACACTAGATACTCTGAAATATGTAAGAATGCTAAAAGAGAAAAATGTAGCAATTCTATTTGAAGAAGAAAATATTAATACTCTAGAAATGGCAGGAGAATTACTATTAACAATACTAAGTTCAGTAGCACAACAAGAAAGTGAAACAATATCATCACATGTAAAGCTAGGGCTAAAAATGAAACAACAAAGAGGAGAATTAATTGGATATAATGGATGTTTGGGTTATACTTATGACAAAGAAAACAAAAGTATATCTATCAATCAAGAGGAAGCAGAAATAGTAAAATATATTTTTAATAGATATGCACAAGGTGTAGGTTCAAGTATAATTGCAAGAGAACTAACAAACATGAAATATCTAACACCAAAAGGTCTAACAAGATGGAGTGATTCAACAGTTAGAAGAATACTGAAAAACGAAAAATACAAAGGTGATGTCTTGCAAGGAAAAACTTATACAACAGACCCTATAACACATAAACGAGTAATCAATATGGGAGAAGAAAATCAGTATTATATTAAAGAACATCACACAGCAATAATTGAGCCAGAACTATTTGATAAAGTACAACAAATATTAGAAAAAAGAGCAGGTTCAAGAAGTAAAGGAAAAAGAAGAGGTAATTATAGTAGAAAATATCCATTTAGTAGTAGAATTTATTGTGGATTTTGTGGAACTGTTTTAACAAGAAGAAACTGGAATTCAAAAACTAAAAATGAGACACCAGTATGGCATTGTATGAACTTTGTTAAAAGAGGAAAACAAGAATGTCCTAAATGTAAAGCAATGAGAGAAACAGTAATAGAAAATTGTTTTGTAGATGCATACAAAATATTATGTAGTAACAAAGGTGATATTGTAAATAAATTTATAACAAGAATAAACAGCATAATTACTGAGAACTCATCAAGTAAGTTAATAGAAAATATTGAAACAGAAAAAGAAAAGCTAAAGTCAAAAATGAATAAATTAATTGATTTAAGTTTAGATAATGCTATTGATAGAGAAACATTCTTAGAGAGAAAAGAAAAAATGCAAAATCAAATCGAAGAATTAAATTTAAAGCAAGAAAAATTAGCTGTAGAAGAAAGAAACAAAACAAACAGAAAACTTAGTCTAAATAAACTAAAACGATATCTTGAAAATGGAGAAATTATAACAGAATTTGATAAAGATGCTTTTGAAATTTTAGTAAAACAAGTTATAATTGGTGGATATGATGAAAAAGATAAAGCAGATCCAAAACAAGTAACTTTTGTACTAAAAAATGAAAGTAAAATTAATTATGAAGATTATCTACAAGCAAGCAACGAGGTTAATGAAAAAAATCTACAGATGAGCGACCACACATTAGGTAGTAGTAAAAAAGTATGGTGGAAATGCAAAAATGGTCATGAATGGGAAGCTGTAATCCATACAAGAGCTAAAGGTGTCGGCTGTCCTTATTGTATGGGAAAAAAAGCGATTCAAGGAGTAAATGATTTTGCAACTTTGCATCCACAAATGTTAAAAGAATGGGATTATGAAAAAAACGATGAGTTAGGAATTAAACCAAATGAAATGTTAGTTGGTTCAGTAAGAAAAGTTAATTGGATATGTAGCAAAGGTCATAAATATGATAGAAGTATTTATGATAGATTACATGGTCGTGGAAACTGCCCATATTGTGGAAATAGAAAAGTTTTACAAGGTTATAATGATTTAGCAACAACTAATCCAGAATTATTAAAAGATTGGGACTATGAAGAAAATGATAAATTAGGAATTAAACCGACAGAAATTACTAATGGTGGTAGAGAAAAAGTATGGTGGAAATGCGAAAAAGGTCATAAATGGAATTCTATTATTAGAAGTAGAATTACAGGAAGTGGTTGCCCATACTGCTCAAATAATCTTGTGAAAAAAGGCTATAATGATATAACTACTACTAACCCTGAATTATTAGAAGAATGGAATTATAAAAAAAATGATAAATTAGGAATTTTTCCATTTCAATTAAGTCATGGTTCAACCAAATTGGTCTGGTGGAAATGTAAAAAAGGTCATGAATATCAAATATCTGTAGCTCAAAAAACAAATAGAAATGTTAATTGCCCTATTTGTGCTAATCAACAATTATTGAAAGGTTACAATGATTTTGCAACAAAACATCCAGAATTATTAAAAGAATGGAATTATGAAAAAAATGATAAGCTAGGAATAAAACCAGATGAAATAGTTTTAGGTGGTAAAATCAAGTTTTGGTGGAAATGTGAAAAAGGTCATGAGTGGCAATCAACTATACCAGCAAGAATAAGAAATGATAAACTTTATAATCGTTGCCCTATTTGCTCTAGTTATTTAAGAACATCTATCCCTGAAAAAATAATTTTTTATTATATTAATAAAAAGTTTCCTAGAACTATAGCAAATTATAAACCTGAATGGTTAAAACCAAAAGAAATAGATATATTTATCCCAGAGTTAAACATTGGTATAGAATATGATGGATATTATTATCATAAAGATATAAAGCATGATATAGAAAAAGATGAATTGTGCTCAAAAAATAATGTAAAACTAATTAGAATTAGAGAAAAGAAAGCAAAACCTATTAACTCAAGTGCTATTATATATAACATAAAAATAGATAATAATGCAGATTATACATATCTAGAAGATGCTTTATCATTTTTAAATATTTATTTTAACATAGATTTAGATTTTGATATTAAGCGTGATTTAGATGATATTATTAAAATGATTAACTTTATGGAAAAAGAAAACTGCATATCAAAAACCAATCCAGAAGTTCTGCGAGAGTGGAATTACGAAAAAAATGATATACTAGGAATTACTCCAGATAATATAAGTAGTGGAAGTTCATTAAAAATATGGTGGAAATGCGAAAAAGGTCACGATTATCAAGCTATTGTTTCAAATAAAGTAAATCAACAAACAAAATGTCCATATTGTGCAAATAAGAAAATTATAATAGGATTTAATGATTTAGCAACAACTAATCCTGAATTAATAGAAGAATGGGACTATGAAAAAAATGATAAGTTAGGAATTAAACCAGAAAATGTTGTTTTGAATTCAACTAAAATGATTCATTGGAAATGTAAGAAAGGTCATGAATGGATAACAACACCAAACAATAGAGCTAGAGGTTCAAATTGCCCATATTGTTCAGGAAGATATGCTATAAGTGGTGAAAACGACATTGCTACATTATTTCCCAAATTATTAAAAGAGTGGGATTACGAAAGAAATGACAAATTAGGAATTAAACCACAAAATGTAAAGAAAAATACAGATAAAAAGGTCTGGTGGATATGCGAAAAAGGTCATGAATATCAATCTTCAATTGTTAATAGAACAAAATCGAATGGAACGTGTTGCCCATATTGTTTAGGAAATAAAGTACTTATAGGTTTTAATGATTTGGCAACGACAAACCCAGAACTATTGAAAGAATGGGATTATAGTAAGAACATTATTAAACCAAATGAAGTAACTAAGGGAACTCATAAAAAAATTTGGTGGATTTGTAGTAAAAATCATAGCTATGAAGCTACTATCCCAGCTAGAAGGGGTGGAACTGGTTGTCCATATTGTTCAGGAAACAAAATCTTAGTTGGTTTTAATGATTTAGCAACAACTAATCCTGAATTATTAGAAAAATGGAATTTTGAAAAGAATAATGAATTAGGAATTACTCCAGAATCAATTAGCAAAAGTTATAGTAAAAAAGTCTGGTGGAAATGTAAAAATGGTCATGAATATCAAAGACATGTGTATAATGAGAGAAATGGTAGTGGTAGATGTCCTATTTGTAAAAAGTTAAAAATGTAATCTAGTTATAGAGTGGTATATGAAAAATCACTCTATATTTTTTTCTTAAATACTTGATTTTTATAAGATGATTTGATATTATATTGACAACTTGAATGACTATTTAGTTATTCGTCAAGAGAGCTAACGAGTTGTAAACGTCTACTTCGTTGGCACCAAATTATAAAACCTCAAAGTACTTGATTTATAAGTGCTTTGAGGTTTTTACTTTCCTAAAAGTATGCAGTAGATTTTTTTATAAAAGATAGTATAATAATACTATAAATAATTATGGGAGGTAGTAAATATGTCTATCGAAAAACAAAGATTATATAATGAAATAGATACTCTACCAGAAGAACTTACAAATCAAGTGATAAATTTTATTGAATACTTAAAAATATCATATGTAGATACAGATGCTCCAGATAATATAATGATAAAGAGTAAAAAAGATTTAAAAGAAAAATTGCAAAAAGGAATAGATGACGTAAATTCAAATAGAGTGATATCTTTAGATGAAACATTAGCAAAAATTGATAATATATAGAATTTATAAAATTTAATTTTTATGTAGCTATCTACTAAGTTTGCAATTTTATGTAAAATAAGGTATAATATAAGGGAGTAACACTTTTTGCGCACCTTTGAAAATGTAAAATTTTAGAGGTGCGAATCTCTGAATAATTATAAGGAGTGAATTTATTTTGGCTACTAAGAGAGAAGTATATCGAGAAGTTTTTGTATCCCCGTTTGCAAAGGACACGGAAGGTGATGCTCTGAAGGTGTTACAGACAATTCGGGAATGCCATTCTGAGATGTGCGGCTGGAAGGAAATCAAAGGTTTTGTGGAAAAATTACCGAACGGTCAATACCGTGCTGTAAGAGAACACGCAAAATACGAATGATTTTTTATACAAGAGTGTATGTCTAGTAACATATGCTCTTGTATTATTTTTATATTGTTCTTTGTTATATTAAGATTTCTCTTCCTATCCTTAAATTTCTAATTTAACTTATCTGAAATCTAAATATAAAAAGTATTATTATATAGATATAATATAAGAAAGATGGTATAATTGTATAGGAGTAACTATTGAAAAAATATAGAAGAATTTTTTTAATAGTAAGAAACAGAAAAAATATTTGTAAATATGGGATGAGTATGGAAAAGCAAGAAATAATAAATAAATATAAAAATGATGAAGACAAATTATTGGTATCGAAAGTATTAGATAAGATAAAATGGGCAAGAACAAAAAATAAAATAACTAATACAGACTTTTTAGATATGTATCAAAAGAAAGTTATAGATGAAGTATTAAAAGCAGAAAAAGAAAAAAACTTTACATATTATTATCCATGTGATAATGCAGAGAAGCCTATGCTTATTATATATTCAGAAAAATATGATGAGATTTTAAAAAACAATAAATTTGATTTTTCACAATTTGTAAAACTAATAAGAATTATACTACCAAATCAGTTAAAAGGACAGTATGCACATAGGGACTACTTAAGTGGAATAATGAAGCTGGGAATAAGAAGAGAAAAAGTAGGAGATATACTAGTATTTGAAAATGGCGCAGATATAATAGTAAGCAGTGATATTTGTGAATATATTTTAGCTAATTTAGGGCAATTAACACGTTTTAGTAAAGCAGAAATAAAAGAAATAAACTTAAGTGAAATAAGGCAACCAAATATTAAAACAGAAGAAATAAGAATTACTGTTTCTGCAATGAGATTAGACTGTGTGGTTGCAGAACTGGCACATTGCTCAAGAAATATGGGAATAAAAATAATAGAGGAACAGCGAGTTTTCTTAAACTATTTAAATGAAACAAAAAATTCTAAAGAAATAAAAATTGACGACATTTTAGTAATAAGAGGAAAAGGAAAGTTTAAGATAAAAAATATTGAAGGAGTAACGAAAAAAGGAAAAATAATTTCAATAGTAGAACATTATATATAATAAAAAAGAATAAAATGTAGGAACAAAACAGGAACACAATATTCCTGTTTTATTAATAGATAGACACTAAAAATTGTTTGACAAAAAGACACTTTTATGCTAAGATACATTTTACATAATTAAATAGAAAAAATTGTATATCTTTACAATTAATACCAAGCTTTGAAACTAGCATGGGAATTCAGTTGTACCAATTAAACAAAAAATGAAATGAAATAAAATATGTAATTTCCGCCACAGCGGAGAGTTTCTGTGTTTAAATAGAACAAAATAACAGATATATCTTTGGTGAGGGAAAATGCATATAGAAATATTACTAGGGCAAGTAAGAGAAAAAAAGGAATGACTTTAACAAAGCTAGCTGAGAAGAGCGGTGTTTCCAAAACTCATATTAATGACATTGAAAACAACGTAAAATCACCTAGTTTATTAGTTATGGTTAAATTAGCAAAGGCGTTAAATGTTGATATTAACGAATTATATAGGGTGAAGTGGTAATGGCAGATACTAATAATAATTATTACAACAAAAGCATAGAAGCATTGGAAGAGTACATAGGACGAGAAAAAAAGACCATTACTGAGGTGGAGTGGAATAGACTTGCTTTTAAGAATAACTATTTATCTAGTGAGACCATAGGGTATCTTTCTAAAGTCAAGTTTAATAAGTTATGTAAAAAAATATTAAAAGACATAAAAAATAAATAATTTTTTATGCTTAGACTGTTGGCAAAGTAAAAAAATTAGTCAACAGTCTTTTCTTTTTTATTGCTTAATAAATCTATATTTAATGTTGACTATATTATAGAAAAATGTTAAATTATAGTTGAGTTTATCATAGAAAGGAGCGTTAAAATAGTATATAGCTATTTAATAAAGTATGAATATTTGGCATGATATAGATAAAAATAGAATTTCAAAAGATAATTTTGTTTCAGTAATAGAAATAAATAAAAATTGTAGAAATAAGTATGAGTTGGATAAACAAACAGGGATGTTAAAGCTAGATAGAGTATTATATACTTCTACACATTATCCTGCTAATTATGGATTTATTCCAAGAACATATGCTGGAGATAACGACCCTTTAGATGTACTTGTTATATGTCAAGAAGAAATTGTACCTATGACATTAGTAGAGTCTTATCCTATAGGAGTGTTAATAATGACAGACGACAATGAGGAGGATGAAAAAATTATAGCAATATGTAAGGAAGACCCATTTTTAAATTGCTATAAAGATATTTCGGAAGTACCACCAAATTTGTTAGCAGAAATAAAACATTTTTTTGAGGTATATAAACAATTAGAGGGAAAGAAAACTACTGTTGACAAAATGTTGGGTAGAGAAGAAGCGGAAAAAATAATACAAAAATGTATTGATAGATATGATCAAGTTTTTAAAAAATAACATTTAGGAAGGGATAATATGATAATAGAAAAAATAATATTTGGTGTATTATCAATTGCACTTTTTACAATTTTCTTCTTAAAAATGGTTACAAAAAATAATGCAACATATGTATATTTACTAGCAATCCAATTTATTGGGATGATAATTAGCTTTTTAGAATTAATGTTTTCTATAAAGTTAAACATAATTATAAAAATAATATCTTATTTATTGGCTGTAGTAATACCTATAGCAATTCTTATTACGGAAAAGGTAAAAAAAATACAGTTTCCGGAATTGTTTAATTTTGCTATGGCAAAAATATATATAAAATCAAATAAATTAGAGATGGCAAAAAAATATCTTGAAAAAATAATAGAAGAAAACGAAGAAAGTTATTTAGCACATAAGATGTTAGCCAAAATATATGAGCAAGAAGAAAACTACGAATGGGCAATTGCCGAGTATACTAAAGTAATTAGTATAAATCCTAGAGACTATGAATCTTCATATTTACTTTCAAAAATTTTAAGCAAAAATGGTAGAAAAGAAGAAGCAATAGAAAGGCTAACAGATTTGGTAAAAATAACTCCAGAAGATTATAAAGTAGCAGATTTATTAGCTAATATATACATGGATGAAAAAAAATATAAAGAAGCTATAAATGTTTATATGAACGTACTTAAATATAATGCTACTAATTATGACATTTATTACAATTTAGGAATTGCATATACTATGCTAAATGATTTTCAAAGAGCAAAAGAATTTTATGAAAAAGCAGCAGAACTAAATTCATTACTATATAATCCTAACTTTAGCTTAGGACAAATAGCACTTCTTTATGGAGATTTAGAAGAGGCAGAAAAATATTTTATGAAAAATGTTCAAAGTGATGAAAAAGAAGCAGGACCATATTATTATTTAGCACAAATAGCAATGTTAAAAGGAGAAGAAGACAAAGCTGTAAACTATATAAACTTAGCTATACAGATGGACTATGAATTATACGAAAAAATTGTAAAAGATCCAATTTTCTTTTCTGTGCGAGATAAAATAAAACCTAATGAAGAAAAAGTAAAATTAACAGTTGAAATGAACGAAAAGGAGAAAAAGGCAAGAGAACATTTAAAAAATACATATATTTTAGTAGGAAGATTAAACAATAATGACATAAAGATAATGGAAAAAGTAAAAAATAATATTAAAGAAAAAGAACAAAGAGAAATAAACTAATCAGAAAATCGAAATCGATATCAAAAAAATAAGAGGTATCTTTTCAAATTTTTTAGCCTTGCGTGGGTGACCGTTGTGACAGCTGTTCGAGGCATTTATGCCGAGTTACAGATGTCCAAAAGGGGAAAGGCTTAAAAAATTCGAAAAGACACCTCTTATTTTTGCATTATATGAAATTTATTTTTTTATATACCATTACTTATATTAACTCATATAATATATGGGTGATTTTTTATGAGAAATATATGTTTAATAGGTCGGAGATAAAAGAAATTATGAACTTGCAAAATTACTAGCAATGGATAAAGAAAATTTTGTATCTAGTTTTGCTAATGAAAATATGAAATTAGAAAACATCGAAAAGTATAATACATTGGAAGAGGCATTGAATAAAAACGATATGATAGTTACGGGAGTTCCAATAAGTAAAGATAAAAAATATATTGTAGCCAATTATACTAATTTAAAAATAAAGTTGGATTTTTTACAAAATTTAAAAAATAAAATTTTGATATCCGGAATGATTCCAGATAAATATGAAAAAATATTAAAAGAAAACAAAAATTATGTAATAGATTTACTAAAAAATGAAGACTATATAATATTTAATGCAAAAATTACAGTTGAAGGAATAATAAAATATTTAATTGAAAATACAAAGACTAGCTTATTTAATAGTAAAATATTAGTGCTAGGATATGGCCGAATAGGAAAAATATTGTGTAATGTTTTAAAAAGTTTTACAGAAAATATATATTGTGTGACTTATAGCAAAGAAGAAACAGAAATTGCGAGAGCTAATACTATAAATGTTATTTTAGAGGAAGACTTAGAAAAATTTTTAAAAAATTTTGAAATAATAATAAATACAGTACCAAAAATAATTTTAGATAGTAAAAAATTAAATATATTATATAAGGAAGCATTTGTTCTAGATGTGGCATCAAAACCAGGAGGAATTGATCAGGATTTTGCACAAAAAAGCAAAATAAACTATATGTGGAAACTTGGAATTCCATCGGAAATTTCACCAATAGAATGTGCTAAAAAAATTCAAAACGAGATATATAAAATTAATATTACATATATATTACAATGATATTACATTTACATTAAAATTTAAAAGCAAATATTGACTTTTTCCATAAAAACGATAAAATTTAAGTAATAATTTAAGGTTATTTTGACCAATTAAAGGGGATTTTGTAACTTTAGAAAAAAATACAAGTATTTTTAGTGCGGTTATGAGAAATATAATAGTGTAAAAGTTTTATTTTGACAAAGGAGAAAGAAATGACGAGTTGCTTAGGATTATATGTAGAAAGTAATATAATTAAATATGCAAAAATATCAAAAGATCGTGATAATTTAAAGGTAGAATCATTTGGACTAAAGTTTTACGATAAGCTAGGAGAAGCAATAAAACAAATAATTTCTGAGACTTATAGCTTTAAAGTACCAGTAAGTATAAACTTGGCAGATGAAGTTTATAACTATTTTTATATGTTTAGCATGCTTAACAAAAAAGACTTAAAAAAAGCTATAGAAACAGAATATGAATCTTATTGTACAGAAAAAGGATTAAACAAAAATGCAGTAGACACAAGATATGCACTTGTAAATTCTTTAAGCGATAAAGACAGAGTTAAAGTAATACATGTTGCTGCAAACAAAAACAATCTTAATGCTATAGAGCAACAATTAGCAGAAAACAAAATAGCTGCAATTTCTCCTATTGGTATGACTATTGCTAATATTGCAAAAATGAAACAAAAAGAAAATATTGCAATAATAAACATGGAGGATAAAACTACAATAACAATAATAGTTAATCAAAAAGTATATAGTGTAGATACTATAGAAAATGGGACAAGCGAAGTATTAGATAGCATTAACGCAAAAGAAAATTCATATTCTAAGGCTTATGAAATTTGCAAAAATTCTACTATATACACAATGGAAGGACAAGAACTACAAGATACAGAAAACGAATATTTAGATAATATTATGCCTACATTATATAAAATAGCTGAAAAATCACAAAAAGTTATAGAAAATTCAGCAATAGATATAGACAGAATATATATAACAGGAACTTTATCTGTTGTAAATAACATAGATTTATATTTTCAAGAATTTTTTAACACAGAAAAATGTGAAATATTAAGACCATTTTTTATAAAAGATACTATAAAGGTAAATATAAAAGATTATATAGAAGTTAACTCAGCTATAGCTATGGCTTTACAAGGACTTGGCTATGGAGTTAAAGATATGAACTTTAAAAAACATAGTTTAACAGATAATTTACCAGAATGGATGACTGTAGACATTGGAAGTCCTAATGCAAATAGCAAAATTGGAAATGGATTAAAAGAATTTTTTGCTACAGACTGGAAAGCTAAGTTAGATACAACTGAAAGATGGTTATTAAGAGTTGCAGCAGGATTTTTAATATTAGTATTACTGTATACTGGATTTACAGTAGTAATGAATAATCAATATGAAGGAAAGTCAAGAGAAGCAGATGCAGTAAAATCAGATACAATGTTAAAAATAGCTAAAGTCGATGCTGACATAAATGCAGTAAAAGCAAAAACAAATCAATATTTACAATTAGCAGATAACTTAAGAAGTACAAGCCAAAAAATTCAAGATGACCAAAGAAATAAAAATGCAATTACAACAATGCTTAGCGAGATTATGTTTATAATTCCAAAAGAAGTACAATTAACATCAGTTGAAAATACTACTGGAAGTCATATTGTTATAAATGCACAAGCAGAAAGATATGAACAATTAGGTTACTTTAAAGTTAAAATAGCTAATGAAAATATTTTAAAAGCAGATACAGTTGTTTCAACTATGGGAACAAAAGATGGTGATATGGTTAAAATTGTAATAGAAGGAGATTTACCATGAGAAAATTATTATTAATAGTTCTTATAATTTTATTATGCGTATTAGGGTATTTTGCAATATTTAATGGAATTTCGATTGGAGATTTCCAAGTACTAAGTGTAAGCCAGATAAAAGATAAGAACGACAAACTTGACCAAGAAATAGCAGAAATAGAAACAGAAAGAGCAACTACATTTCCAAATAAAACTTCACAATTAGGAAGCGAAACAGATACAATGATGGAAGCTAAGAAAACATATTTGGATTTGGCAAGTGTAAGCACAGAAGGAGAATTAAAAGAAGCTAATCAAGAAGAAACATATTTAATAGAATTTTTGTGGACAAGAATGGGTAACCATGCAACACAAGAAGGCGTTAAAGCTAAGTTCGAAATAGTTTCTGGAGATACAGGAGAAAGCGAAATTCATAATATAAACTTTACAATAACAGGACACTATATAGCAATTATAAACTTTATTTCTGCAATAGAAAATGACAGTAAACTTGGATTTAGAATTGAAAACTTTAAAATGGTTCCTGGTGGAGATGACTTAACAGCTACATTTACAGCAAGAAATATAAGAATAAAAAATGAACAAACAACTACAAGTACTACTTCAACACAAACGACAAATACAACAACAAATTCTACAACGAATAATACAACTACAACAGATACAACAAACTCAACAACAGGAAATACAACTAATACACAATCTTAATTTATGTAGGAGGTTAAAATGGTAAAATCAATAATTAAAGAAATTATTATTATGTTATTGTTATGTGTTGCTATATTATTAATACTTGGCGTATTATTTTATGATTATATTCCAAGTAATAAGGTAGTACCAAGTAAAATAGCATATTCAACACCAGAAAATATACAAGAAGAAATAAATGAAGAAGTAATTGAAGCTAACAAAACTAAAATTACTTATGAAGTAACAGACGCAGATTTAAATATATATAAACAAAGTAATAGTTATGTACCTGGAAAGAGAGATCCATTTTCAATGGAAGAGACACAACCAACAGGAAACGCAACAGGTGGTACATCAACTAATAATGAAGAAACAGTAGAAACAAATACAAATTCCGATCCAAATTCAACAGGGACATTTTTCAATGATACTGGAAAAAAATAATTAATTTAGGTTATATTTATTTATTATAAATATATACAAAAAATCTAAAGAGAAAGGAGTAAATAAAATGTTAGGAAAAACAAAGGGACAAGGTGGTATTACATTAGTAGCATTAGTTGTTACAATAGTAGTATTATTAATACTAGCAGGAATAACAATAGCATTAGTATTTGCACAAAATGGTGTAGTAGGAAAAGCACAAGATGCTGCTGCTGATTCTAACAAAGGAACAATAGCTGACAATGTTCAAGGATATATTGTTTCTCAACAAATGGAAGTAATCCAAGGAAAAACACCTGGAACAGATGGAAATATTACCGCTGGATTAAAAACAGCACTTAGTGCAGCTGGGATTTCAGTTGATGAAACAACAGGTTCTGGAACAATCACAGTAAATGCAGATACATCAGTAACAATAGCTGGAACAATAACATTTACATTAAATGGACAAAGCTATGACCTTACTGTAGGTGGATATGACAATGGATATCCAAACTTAAAATAATTTTGATATAAATATTTTAATATTTTAAATAAACAAAAGTTAAGAAAGGAGAATGTAAAATGTTAAGAAAAGCAAAAGGACAAGGTGGTATTACATTAGTAGCATTAGTTGTTACAATAGTAGTATTATTAATATTAGCAGGAATAACAATAGCTTTAGTATTTGCACAAAATGGTGTAGTAGGAAAGGCACAAGAAGCTGCTAGAGATTCTAATAAAGGAACAATAGCAGACAATATTCAAGGATATATACTTTCTCAACAAATGGAAGTAATCCAAGGAAAAACACCTGGAACAGATGGAAATATTACCGCTGGATTAAAAAGTGCTCTTACAGCAGCTGGAATTACAAACAGTGGTTCAGGAACAGTAACTGTTAATGCAGATACATCAGTAGCAGTATCAGGAACAATTACTTTCACATTAGGTGGACAAAGCTATAATTTTACAGCTTATACAAATGGATACCCAACACTAACATTAGTTGAATCAGCATCTGGTGTTGAAAATGAAGAACTTGGAGCATAATTAATGCATAATATGGCATATGCAGAAAAAATGTATATGCCTTATTTTTTAATATAGCATAAATATTAACTTGTTATAACATGCCATAATTATAGATAATATAAAATATATTAATAACTTTAGGAGAAAAAAATGGACATTGTATTATATATACTACTTTTTTGTATAGGAACAGTTTTTGGAAGCTTTTTTACATTAGCAGTAAGTAGAATTCCAATTGGACAAGATATTACACATGAGCGTTCTTATTGTCCAAATTGTAACCATAAATTAAGTTTCTTAGATATGATACCAATTTTTAGTTATATATTTTTAGGTGGAAAATGCAGATACTGCAAGCAAAAAATAAGAATAAGATATTTAATCTTAGAAGTTTTTTCAGGAATAGTATTTGTTTTATTTGCCATGTCTATAAAATTTAGTATGTATAATTTAAGTGTTAATAATATGACATATTTAATATTTGGATTATTATATATATCAACATTATTTATTATAGCAGGAATAGATAAAGAAAAAATAAGAATAGAAAAATCTGTCTTATTATTTGGATATATATTGGCTACAGCATATATAATTTATCTATATATAGTAGAACAAGATACTAGTATATATAGATATGTTATATATCTATTTGTCGTTCTTATACTTATGTTAATAGATATACTTTATTTAAGAAAGAAGATAAAAGATAGTTACCCTATAGAAGTGTTGTTACTATCAATACTAATGATAGCATTTACATATGAACTACAATATGCAATTACAGTAACTATGACATTATTAATTATTGCTTTTGTTTTAATATTTTTTAAAATAAAAAATAGAAAAGCTAAAAGCATAAAAACTACAAAAAAACAAGAAATTAAGTTACCTATTGGATTTTATATGTGTGTTTCAAATATTATAGTATTAATTGTAACTAATATGGTTACTTTCTATGCATAAAAATAACTAAAAATGTAGATTAAACTTTGCTATAAAACTTAAGAGAGGGATGATAAAAAAATGGATAATGTAAATTTAAAAAGAATAAATACTAAATCAGAAAATGGTTTTACATTTACAGATTTAGCAATTGCCATTTTTGTAATCATGCTTTTTGCAGGAACTATAGGAACAATACTATATCAAATTACAGAGGTAAAATTAAGCACACAATTATC
The DNA here is from genome assembly GCA_944392105.1 of uncultured Clostridia bacterium. Lineage (GTDB taxonomy): Bacteria > Bacillota > Clostridia > TANB77 > CAG-508 > CAG-273. The sequence goes on from CALXVM010000001.1 coordinate 16,130, forward strand.
TGCAGAGGCAACTGTTTGCGCAATACAAATATTAGAAGATATTGACAAAAAGGACTATGACCTTGTAGAAAATGGAATGGAAGATGAGTATAAAACAAAGTTTCAAATACCTAATGGATTTGCTTTACAAATAAACGTTACTAATTCTTCACAGACTGTAGGAGGACAGCCTACCAAAAAAGTTGAATTAAGGATAAAATATGAGTTTAAAGGACGAGATGAAGAACTTGTAATAACTAGACAAAAAGTAAGGGAAGCCTAAATGTAGGAGGATGTAATGAAAAGTCAAAAAGGTGTTACATTAATTGCATTAGTAATCTATGTTATTGTATTAACAATAGTTGTTTCAATTTTAGCTATGATATCTAGTTTTTTCTTTTCAAATGTTAATTTTGTAAAGAAACAAGCAAACTATGCACCAGAGTTTAATAAGTTTAATATGTTTTTTATACAAGATGTAAAACAAAATAAAAATTTAACAATTACAGGTAATGTTGTTAAATTTGAAGATGGAACAGAATATACTTTTAATTTGGATCAAAAAGCAATATATAGAAATGGAAAGGCTATAGCAAAAAATGTTCAAGCAGCAGTTTTTACTACAACAACAGAGACTATAAGAAATACAACAAAGAATATTGTAAATGTTAGTATTGCAATAGGAAATACAGGAGCTTTATTTACTAAAGAAATAGATTATGTACTAAAATATTGGTAATTAATGGACTTAGCATATATTTATATTTAATTTAGAAAATTTATAGTATAATAATTATATAACTTTGTATGTTAAATATTTAAACATAGTTTATAAATATATAACATGAAACTTAAGAGGAGGAAAACCTATGGATACAAAAAGAAGTCAGCCAATAGGAATAGAATTAGTAAAAAGAGGAATTGTTACAGAGGCAGATATTGATAAAGCACTAGAATATCAAAAAAGACATCCAAAGAAAAAAATAGGAGATATATTAGATATATTAAAATTATGTGACCCACATGTTTTAATAGATGCTATAGGAGAAATACTTGAAGAAAAAGCTATATATTTACAAGAAAACGATATAAAAATTAATGTGTTAGATTATGTATCTCTAGATATAATAAAAGAAAATAAAGCAATCCCATTTGATATTGTGTCAGGTAGAGTAAAAGTATGCTTTGCAGATACTTCTAATAGAAAATCTACTGATGTAATTAGATTATTGCTTTTAAACAAAGGTCTTGTAATGGATAGATATATTACTTTTGAAAGTAATATAGATAATATAATTAATTCATTAGAAGGCGTAGTTTCTGATGATATTAATACTAATACAGATGTCTCTGGTTTAGTGGATAGCATTATAAAAACTGCTATGGAAAAAAGAGCAAGTGATATCCATATAGAACCTATGGAAAAGTTTGTTAGAGTTAGGTACAGAATAGATGGACAATTAATTACAGCTGTTACAATTGATAAAGAAAAACAAGCACAAATTGTAGGAAGACTAAAAGCCATTTCTAATATGCATCAAGAAAAACAAGAATCACAAGATGGTAGAATTTTAGCTTATCCAGATTACAATATACGTGTATCTTCACAAAAAAATGTTAATGGAGAAAAGTTTGTTTTAAGATTACTAAAGAAAAATGAAGATATAAAAAGATTATTCGAACTTGGATTTCCAGATGACGAAAAATTAGTTAATGACTGTTTTAACAAGAAAAACAGTATTACTGTTGTAGCAGCTCCTACAGGAGAAGGTAAAACAACAACTTTATATAGTATAATAGATTATTTAAACAGACCAGAAATAAATATTACAACAATTGAAGATCCAGTAGAAATAAGAATTGATGGATTAAACCAAATAGAGGTTGACCCAAAAGCTACTTTCCAAGATTCTTTAAGAACAGTTTTAAGACAAGACCCAGATATAATTTTAGTAGGAGAAATAAGAGATAAAGAAACAGCAGAAATTGCTATGCAAGCAGGTCAAACAGGACATTATGTATTGTCAACAATACACACAATAGATGCTATAGAGGTTATAACAAGGTTAAGAAAAATGGGAGTATCAGATTATGATATTTCTAGTACATTAGCAACATCTGTATCCGAAAGACTAGTAAGAAGAGTGTGCCCAAACTGTGCAAAAGAAAGACCTTTTACACAAAAAGAAAAAGACGTTATAAATAAATTTGCAGAAAAATATGGTTGTAAATTTGATGTGGACAATGCTATGACATATGATGTTGTAGGATGTAAAAAATGCAATAATACAGGTTATTATGGCAGAATTGGTATATTTGAGGTTCTTTCAATAACAGATACAATTAGAGAATTAATTACAAAAGGATCATCAAGTATTGAGATAAGAAAGGCTGCACTAGAGGAAGGATATAAGCCTTTAATTATAGATGGAATAGGCAAAGTTCTTTCTGGAATAACAACATTAGATGAAGTTAACAACAAATTAGTTATATATTAACAAAAGAAGGAGGAAAAATAATGATAGACATTGACAAAATTATGTATTTAGCAATGAAAAAGGATGCATCTGATATTCACTTAATTGCTGGAATAAAACCGGTAATGAGAGTAAGAAGAGATTTAATAAATTATGAAGATTTTGATATATTAACAGAAGAAGACATGTGGGAAATATATGACTATTTTGTTAGAGGAAATGTAGATAAAGATAGAGTATTTAAAGAAACAAAAAGATTAGATTCATCATTTGTATTTTCAGATATTCGTTTAAGAGTAAATATATCACTTTCAAACGAAATACCTGTAATAACATTAAGACTTATAAAAAATGAACTTCCATCATATGAGTCATTAGGAGTACCAGATATAGTAAGAAGAATGATGTATCAACCACAAGGACTTATTTTAGTAACTGGTAAAACAAACTCAGGTAAAACAACTACTTTAAATGCTTTAATAAATGAAATAAATGAAAATCAAAATAAAAAAATATTAACATTGGAAAGCCCAATAGAATATAAGCATAAATGTAAAAAATCTATTATAGTTCAAAAAGAAGTAGGAGTTGGACAAGACTGTTTAACATATAGTGATGGTGTTAAGAACTCTTTAAGAGAGGACTGTGACATACTAGTTATAGGAGAGATTCGTGACAGAGAGACAATGGATGCAGCTATAGAAACAGCAGAAGCTGGTCACTTAGTAATAGGTACACTTCATACAAAATCTTGTGCTGAGACTATAGACAGAATGATCAACTTCTATGACATAAGAGACCAACAAACAATAAAATTCTTAATTGCATCTTTACTAAAATTAGTTGTTTCTCAAAGACTATTAACAGGCAGAACAGGAGACTTAGTATTAGTTCCAGAAGTAATGGTTGTAGATAATATAGTTTCTGGTATAATTAGAAAAGAAAAAATAAGTGTATCAGAAATAGAAGATGCTATACAAAGTAACTCAGAAAAGGGAAGTATAGGTTTAATAAATTCGTTAGCAGAATTATTTACACAAGATAAAATTACTTTAGAGCAAGCTAAAGCTCAAATTGAAGAAAAAAATATAGAAGTCTTAAACAGAACTATAATGCAGTTAAAGATTAAGAAAGAAAATAGAAATAAAAGACAAGACGATGATTAGAAAGGGGTGTTAGTTAGATGCCAGAATATGTTTATCGAGCTGTAACTGAAAAGGGGCAAATTGTAAGAAACAGAGTAGAAGATGTAAGCAAAAATACTTTAATAAAAAGGCTTAAAAGTAATAATTTAATGCCAATTAGCGTATCTCAAGTAGGTTATAGAAGTGTAAAAAAACATAAAAGTAGAAAAAGAAATGTAACAGATATAGATGATATTATGAGGATGGCAAACTCAGCAGATGTAATGCAAGGAAGAAGAGCTAGAGATCAAAAAATATCTGAAAAAGTTAGTTTAGCATTATCATTAGAAGAAAGAATAACAGAAAGAGATATAAGAATATTTACACAAAATTTTTACTTGCTAAAAAAAGCTAATTTTAACAATATACATGCATTAAACACATTAATACAAAGTACAGAAAATATGTCTTTTAGAGGAGTTTTGGAGGATATATTAGCTGGTGTTGAAGCAGGTGAATATATGTATACAACAATGGAATATTATTCAGATATATTCCCATATATATATATTAATATGATAAAAGTAGGGGAACTATCAGGATCTCTTACACAATCATTACAACAAGCCGTAAAATATTTAGATGATACAGGCTCTAGAAATAGAAAACTAAAAGCTATTTTAATACCAAATATTGTTCAATTTGTGGCAATTATTATATTACTATTTGCAGGAACAATTTATGTATTACCTTTAATACAAGATGTATTTGCACAAGTTGGTTCAAGCGTAACTCTTCCAGATATAACTTTATGGTTTATGGGAGTAGTAGATAATATTATTGCATATTGGTATATTCCAACAATAATCATAGCAGTTATAGTAGCAGGAATATTGTGGTATATAAATACTCCTAGAGGAAGATATAATTTTGATTATTTTAAATATAAAATGCCAATATTTGGTTCATTAATTTATGCAATAGACTTTTCAAGATTAATGAGAGCAATGCTTCTAAATTTACAAAATGGTATGAGAATACAAGAGTCACTAGAAGTTTCTAAATCAGTAGTAAAAAATTATGTTATGCTATCAATAATAGAATCTTCAATTAATAATATTTTAATAGGTGGCTCATGGATAGAACCATTTGAAAATTCAGGATTAGCATCTGCGATGGAAACAGAAATGCTTAAAATAGGTATGCAGACAGACTTATCTGAAATGATGGAAAAATTATTAGACTATATGGACATAGACATAGACAACAAGATGCAAAAGATAATGAAAGTATTACCAGAAATTTCATATGCATTTGTTGGAGCAGTATTAATATTCTTAGTAATTGTAGTATTAGTACCATGTATCCAATTGTATATGGGTAACTGGCTAATTGATGCAATGGGTGTATAAAAAAAGAGGCAATGGCCTCTTTTTGCTTTTACTAAATAAATTTGATATAATTTATACATGTAGTCAATAAAAAAGGAATGTGATTAATATGAAAATAGGAATTGATATAGGTGGCAGTCATATTGCTATTGCTTTAGTTAATGAAGAAGGAAAGATATTAGAAAAAAATGAAACAGACATAGAAGATATAGAAAATGCAGAAGTATTTATAGAAAAATATATTATGAAAAATATTCACAATATGGTACCACAAAAGAAAATTGAATCAATTGGAATTGCATCTCCAGGAACTCCAAAAGATGGAAAAATATTTTCTATGTATAATTTAGGCATTAAAGAATTAGACATAGCTAAAATGATACAAAAATATTATAATATTCCGGTAAATATAAGAAATGATGGAAAATGCTCAGCTTTAGCAGAAAAGAAGTATGGTAGTTTAAAAGAATATAATGACTGCATATTTTTATGTTTGGGTACTGGAATTGGTGCAGGAGTATTTTTAGATGGAAAACTTTTAGAAACAAAAAGAGCACCTGGTTTTGAAATTGGACACATGGTTATAAACAAAAATGGTATAAGATGTAATTGTGGCAAAACAGGTTGCTTCGAAACATACTGCTCCATGAAAAGGTTTAAAGATAATGTTAGAGAAATTTTAAACTTAAATTCAGACATATCTGCAGTAGAACTTTTAGACATTATAGAAAAGAATAAGGACAATTTAAGATTAAAAGATTTAATAGATGAATATATTAATAACTTAATAATAGGATTTTCTAATTTAATAGATATATTTGAGCCAGAAGCAATATCACTTGGTGGTAGTTTTGTGTATTTTAGAGATGTATTTTATGATAAATTAGTAAGTGAATTTAACAAAAGAAAGTATTATTTTAATAAAGATATAAAAACAGAGATAAAACTAGCTATGCTAGGCAATGATGCAGGAATAATAGGTGCTACGATAAATCATTAAGACATTTTCTCATTTCTTTCATATTGTATTTTTGCATAATTTTTTAGATTTGACAAATAATTAAACATATAGTATAATAATAACCAGTTGTTACCAAGAGATGGTAAAGAAGAGATTTATATATTATTTATTTTTAATTGAGAAAAATAATAGTTAGTTTTATTTTGTGCGGGTTAATATTTATAAAATTTAAAATATATTTATAAAAATAAATATATACTTTTGTGCGTGAATTTAAAAAAGTATATTAATAAATATATAAAATATTTTAAAGAGAAAATAAGTTTAAATTAGTATCAACTAACTGTATATTTTTTCCAATTCTAAAACTTACTATATAGACCTAAAAAAGAAAGAAGGAGAGAAAATATATGACAAATGAATTAAATATGAATGAAACTAGGATAAGAAAGAAAAACGAAAATAGCCTAGTTAAGAGAAGTGTGCCTAAAACACAAAGGCAGAGACAAAGAGGAGTTAAAACAGAACATAAAAGTACAAAAACAACTCCAGAAACAAGAAGTACAAGATTATCTGATGTAAAAGAAAAAAGCAATCTAAGAAATTTAAGAGAAAACAAAAAAATTACAGAAACAATTGAGACAAGAAATAGAAAGGATACTTCGAAAAAAGAGAAAGTAAATAAAAGAAGTTTAGACTTCTCTTTTAAAAAGTCTAATTTAAAAATAGCACCATTGGGCGGACTTGGAGAGATAGGAAAAAACATTACTGTATTTGAGTATGAAAATGAAATTGTAGTGGTTGACTGCGGTCTAGAGTTCCCAGAAGACGATATGCTAGGAGTAGACTTAGTTATACCAGATGTAACATATTTGGTAAAAAACAAAGATAAAATTAAGGGTATGGTTATAACACATGGACATGAGGACCACATAGGAGCCATACCATATGTTTTAAAACAAATTAATATACCTATTTATGCAACAAAATTGACAATAGAGTTAATAAAAAATAAATTGGAAGAACATCATCTTGTAAATAGTGCTAAGTTACATGTGGTAGAACCAGGACAAACAATTAATTTTGGAAAGTTGAAAGCGGAATTTATAAGAAGTTCACATAGTATTCCAGATGCTGTAATGATAGCAATGCATACTCCAGTAGGTGTAGTACTTCATACTGGTGACTTTAAAGTTGACTATACTCCAATTGATGACAAAATAATGGACTTAGGCAGAATTGCAGAATTAGGTAATGAAGGTGTGCTTGCATTACTTTCAGACAGTACAAATTCAGAGAAAAAAGGATTTACTATGTCAGAAAGTAGTATAGGAGAAGTATTTGATAGGCTTTTCCAAGGAAACAAGAAAAGAATAGTAGTTGCAACATTTGCTTCAAATGTCCACAGAGTTCAACAAATTGTGGATGCAGCAGTTAAATATGGCAGAAAAGTAGCAATATGTGGTAGAAGTATGATAAATATGATAGATGCTGCTAGAAAACTTGGATATATAGAAGTGCCAGACAATGTATTTATAGACATTGATATGATTAAAAATTATACAGATGATCAATTAGTTATAATTACAACAGGAAGCCAAGGTGAAACAATGTCTGCACTTACAAGGATGGCAAATGGCGAGCATAAAAAGGTTACTTTAACACCAAATGATATGGTAATTATATCTGCAACACCAATACCAGGAAATGAGAAAGGTGTGTCAAGAGTAATTAATGAATTAATGAAGGGCGGAATAGAAGTAATATATAGCTCATTAGAAGCAATACACGTTTCAGGACACGCATGCCAAGAAGAACAAAAATTAATATTGGCACTAGCAAAACCTAAATACTTTATGCCAGTACACGGTGAATATAGACAATTAAAAGCACACATGGAAACAGCAAAACAAATGGGAATAGATCCCGAAAATATATTCATTTTAGAAAATGGAAGGGTACTTGAATTAAATGAAAACGAAGCTAAATTTACTAGCACAATTCAATCTGGTAAAATTTTAGTAGATGGACTTGGTGTTGGAGACGTAGGAAATATTGTTTTAAGAGACAGACAACACCTATCTCAAGATGGACTAATAGTTATTGTTATGACAATGGATTCAAATACAGGAGAAGTAATATCAGGACCAGATGTTGTGTCTAGAGGATTTGTTTATGTAAGAGAATCTGAAAACCTAATGGATGAGGTAAAACAAGTTATTGCAGAAGAAGTTAGAAAATGTGAGGAAAATAGCATAAGAGATTGGAGCACAATAAAATCTAACATTAAAGATACATTAAGAGATTATATCTTTACAAAAACAAAGAGAAATCCTATGATATTACCTATTATTATGGAAGTTTAGAAGAATATAGTAATACCAAGCACTTAGATGCTTGGTATTATTTATTTGTTACCTTTTTGTTACCTACGTAATAGGTTTTTCGGGGTTTTATATTGTTTTGATGCTTATATATATAATTTTTTTTAGTTTTTTAATTGAAATAAAATTTGAAGTGTAAAAAATTATTTTAAAATAAAATGAATATTTATTCATAGTTTTATATAAAATAATAATATAATTGTTGACATTATATTTACAAAATGTTACAATTATTATACCAGAAGAGGTTTTCTCTTTGTTCGGTCGATAGCTAGATACTGATTATAAATAATTAAGCGTATGTTAAGTACGTCAGTCTAGTTGGGAAGAGGCTACTACGTTAGTCTCTTTTCTTATGGCAAAAATATTTTATAATTAATAAATTCTATTCTTTTTGAAAATTCTAAGAGATTTTCTATATTATTTAAATATAATCTACGTACTGTTCCTGCTACTAAGTCAGAAGCTTGGATTAAATAACTTTTCTCGGATTTTTGATAACAAACACTTACATCTAAATCAGAACTTATAACTGGAGTAGAATATGAGCCATAATTGTAATTAATTATTCCATATTTTAATTCTTCTATAATTCCATCTCGTAAGTTATAATATCCATTTGTTTTTGTGGTTTGTTCGTCAATATTTATTATTAGCTTTACAGGTAAATTAGGATTTAATTGATTTTCTTTTATTAATGATTTTATAATATGTTTTATTAATAACTTTAGAGAATAGTCTAAAAATCTTCCCCTAGAAGCAGTATCATTTTTAATATTAGGGTATACTTTAGTATTATTTATAATACAACCAATAGTATGATATTTTTTTATATAGTTCATAAGTTGTCTATTATGCTTGGATTTTAACATATTATGTTTTAATTCTGGACAAGATTTATTACTATTGCATGTTGATATGTTTTGATTACAATATTTACATTTTATATTTTGAACAATACTTCTATATTGTGTAATAAATTTATCTTTTTCACTTTTTGACGTAAAAATTAAACCTGCATATATAGTTACCTTTTCTGTATCTACAAGTTTGCCTGAGTCATCTATATTTATATATAGAGTTTGATTCTCCTTTGAGATTAAATTCATACTAGATTCTCCTTTTTAAATATTAAAAAATATAAAGAAATAAATTATTTAGAATAAAATTATTACTATATAAAAATTATACAATATTTTAACTAATAAGTAAATTATATAATACATTTTAGTTTATCTAATTAGTAAATTATAGAGATATATCTACTATTTTCATAGCATTTTCTATAAATTATTGCAGAATAGGCAAAAATGCAGTATAATAATACCATCGATAAAAAAAGAAAAGAGGAGAGCAGTTATGAATTATAAAGAGTTAGCAGATTTACTTTTTCCAGATGCAAAGCCAGTTTCATATTACGAGGAAAAATATCCAGCGAGAAATTTAAAAGAGGGTGCTGCTGTAGTTAGGTTTGCCCCAAGTCCAACAGGATTTGTACATATTGGTGGACTTTATCAAAGCATTATAAATAGAAAATTAGCGGACCAAACAGGTGGCGTATTTATATTAAGAATAGAAGATACAGATCAAAAAAGACAAATAGAAAATGGTGTTGTACAAATAGTAGATTCACTTAAGGATTTTGATATAATACCAGATGAAGGAATGACAGGAGAAAATACAGAAAAAGGAATATATGGACCATATAAACAAAGCGATAGAAAGGATATATACCAAGCTTTTGCTAAATATTTAATAGAGCAAGGAAAAGCATATCCATGTTTTGCAACTCCAGAAGAACTAGAAGAAATGAGAAATAAGCAAGAAGCTGCAAAAATTAGACCTGGATATTATGGAATATGGGCAAAATATAGAACTTTGTCAGTAGATGAGGCAGCAGAAAAAATAAAAGCAGGAGAACCATGGGTTGTACGTTTTAAATCAATGGGACAAGAAGATAAAAAAATTAAGCATCATGATTTAATAAAAGGAAATATAGAGTTTCCAGAAAATGACCAAGATATAGTTATAATAAAAGCAGATGGACTTCCAACATACCATTTTGCACATGCTGTTGATGATCATTTAATGAGAGTAACACATGTAGTTCGTGCAGATGAATGGCTATCATCTGTACCTCTACATTTAGAGTTATTTAAAGCATTAGGATTTAAAACTCCTAAATATGCACATACAGCATCTATCATGAAAGAGGACGAAGGTAAGAAACGTAAAATTAGTAAAAGGAAGGACCCAGAAGCAGCAGTTAGTTACTATCATGAAGAAGGAATTCCTTCACAAGCCGTTTGTGAATATTTATTAAATATAGCAAATTCAAATTTTGAAGGATGGAGAAAAGCAAATCCAGATAAAGATATTTCAGAATTTAAATTTGAACTTGGAAAAATGAGTGTAAGTGGAGCTGTTTTTGATTTAATAAAACTTTTAGATGTTTCTAAAAATGTTATATCTAAATATACTAAAGAAAGAATATATGATGAAGTTTTAACATGGGCAAAGAGATATGATACAGAATTAGAAGAAATGTTACAAGATAAAGAATATTCATTAAAAGTATTTGGGATAGAAAGAGGAAATGCGAAACCAAGGAAAGATATTGCAAAATGGAGTGATGTAAAAGAAAGCATTATATACATGTATGACAATAAATTCCTAAATTCTAATACAGAATATCAATTTGGAAATATAAATGATAAAGAAGAAATAAAGAAAATATTAACTTCGTATATGGAAAAACATTTTAATATGCAAGATGATAAGCAAACATGGTTTGACAAAATAAAAGATTTATCAGAAGAATTTGGATATGCAAGAGAAGTAAAAGAATATAAGCAAAATCCAGAAAATTATAAAGGACATGTTGGAGATGTAAGTACAGTATTAAGAGTTGCATTAACAGGAAGACAAAATACACCAGATTTATATGAAATAATGCAAGTTTTAGGGGAAGAAAGCATTAAAACAAGAATGGAGAAAGCAAAGAAATAAAGATTCAATAAAAAAAATTCCATACCAGACTATACTAGATAAACTAAATGTAAATAAATTTTAATAATAGCAAAAGTGGCAGATGCTTTAGCATCTGCCACTTTTTCACTGACTCCAAAAGAATCAGAACGGGGTGAAACACATGATCTTGCGACGCGCATAGACGTTGTTGTCAGACATTGCTCGAATGTCAGCAAGCATAGACTTTGGCGCCCACACACAGACAGTTACATCGGAAAGAGTAAACTGACAGGTTGGAAAATTGGCTTCAAGGCCAATGGTAAAGGCCTCTGCACGCTCGTCAGTAGCGAATTCCAGCCGGATATCTTCCTTTGCTGCTTTGGCTTTCTTTTTCTGTGCCATAATGTCACACTCCAATAGGTTATTTGTCCAACTGAACAAACCGTGATAAACGTTCATTTGAACATATTACTATTATAATACTAAAAACTTACATAGTCAATGAAATTAACATAATTTGAAGAACTATGTAAGTTTTTATAATATATATAAGTGCAATTAGGCTAGCGAGATATCTAAATATTCGTATATTTTATTCCAAGCTTCCTCAGAATATATTTTTCTTTCGCTAGAAAATGGAATAAAAGTAAAATCACGCATAGGATTTAATTCATCTTGTAAAGCCTTTACGGCGTCATTTACTTTAGTAACTGCAATTTTATCTGCTTTATTTGCGATAATAACACAAGGTAAATTGCTATGTACTATGTAATCATACATTATCCTATCATTTGCTCCAGGTGAATGCCTAATGTCAATTAAGAATATTACTAAAGCTATATTTTTAGATTTCCTTAAATATTCATCTATAAAAGAATTTACTTTTGATTGCTCTTGCTTAGACATTTTACTATATCCGTATCCAGGTAAATCTACAAAATAAAATTTGTTATCCATATTATAAAAATTAATTTGTCTAGTCTTTCCAGGTTCACTACTAGTTCTAGCAAGCTTTTTTCTATTTACCATTGTATTAATGAATGAAGATTTACCAACATTAGATTTACCAACAAGAACAATTTGGGGTAAATCATTTTGTGGGTATTGCTTTGGATTTACAGCTGATATTTCAAATTGTGGATTTTTTATATTCATATAATTCTCCCTTTATAAAAATCAATTTTAAATTTTAAATTGTAAATTAAATTCACAATTTATTTTAAGACTATAATACTTATATATTAACATATGTGAACATTTTTTTCAAATTGGAAATTAGGGAAAGGTCCAAATTTCCAAAATAAGAGGAGAGGGGTATCTTAAAAAGAACCCCTCTCCTATGTAACTCTTGTAAGTTTTTTGGTAACAGTTGATATTGTTTAGACGTTATTGCGAATAATAAGATCATCATTCGCAGGACCGATTCCGATGTACTTTACAGGGATGCCAGATACTTTTTCGACAACGCGAATAAATTCTTTGGCTTTTACCGGTAACTCATTGTATGTTTTACAGGATTTATCGATTTTCCAACCACCAGAAATTGTATGATAGCAGGGATAGGGAATTTCGCCAGTGAGTTCAATGTCGTCGGGAAAATGCCAAATTATACGACCTTGGTAAATATACTCTGTGCATACCATTACTTTGCCTACCTTTAAGCCGATTTCACCCAAAGTATCCAGGTGGTTGATGCAAAGGTAGTCGATACCGCAAGTATATTTGGCAGAACGCAAAATAACTGCATCCATCCAGCCACATCTGCGAGGTCTACCTGTTGTAGTGCCATATTCGTGGCCGAGTTCGCGTATGATATCTCCAACAAGTGGAGAAATAGGAGAGTTTGCATTTTCCATTCCCCTGTCTAAAGAAGATTCTTGTTCAGTGGGGAATGGACCATTTCCTACTCGACTGTCGTATGCCTTACATACACCGATAACCTCTTTTACTGCTTGAGGAGGCAAAGCAGCACCACAAAGTGTACCTGCAGTTACTGGATTAGAACTTGTAACCATAGGATAGTCGCCGTGGTCAATGTCAAGCCTAAAAGCTTGAGCTCCCTCAACAACAATCTTTTGATTGTACTCAATTGCATCTGCAATAATAGGGTCTACATTGCAGATAAATGGCTTAAGATCTTCACCACAAGTATGATAAGCTTTAGCGAGAATTGAGGTACCCATAATATGCTTTTCCATATTATGGGCTTTGAAAGCCTCGTAATGAAGCTTGGTAGCTTCTGCTATTTTCTTTTCGAGCTTTTCTTGAGGCAGAAGAAGGTCGTACATACGAATACCGATACGGTTGTCCTTATCGGCATAGCTAGGACCAATGCCACGTTTTGTAGTACCAACAGGTTTCTCCTTAATGATTTCATGCAACTCATCCAAGTGTTTATGATATGGAAAAATTACATGTGCACGGCCGCTAATTTTGAGCCGAGACTCAATATCAGTGATGCCATAGCTTTCAAGTGTGGCAATCTCGTCGGCAAGTACAAGTGGATCGATAACTACGCCTGGGCCAATGATACATGTGGTTTGCGGATATACAATTCCACCCGGAACAAGATGTAAAGCCAGTTTTTTGCCGTTGTAAATCACGGTATGACCAGCATTACTTCCGCCAGTAGCCCGAATTACAAGCTTAGCGTCTTTTGCTTCAGAAGAAGCAATTTTGCCTTTTCCTTCATCACCCCACTTAGTTCCTACAACAACTGTTACACACTTATTCACTTTTTTCACTCCTTTTGCAAATTGTGCGATGCGAAAAGTTACGAGTTACCATAAAAACTTACGTAAAAATTTTATCATAAAAATTGGATAAAATCAATTAGTAAAAGTTATTTATGACTGTTACTGATAAAGTATCAAAAATATAAATGGATGAAAATTTTAATAATTAGATAGAGTATAAAATAATTACAAAAACTATAAAATTTTATAAAAAATAACTATAGATATAATTATCTATAGTTATTTTAAAATCTATGAATTCATTTTTAACAAATTATTTTTTTGGTACTAGTTTTTCAGTACCACCCATATAAGGCCATAATACTTTTGGAATACTAACACTACCATCTTCGTTATAATTGTTTTCTAATAAAGCAATTAACATACGAGGTGGGGCTACAACTGTATTATTTAAAGTATGTGCATAATAATTTCCTTTTTCACCCTTAATACGTATTCCTAGACGTCTAGCTTGAGCATCTGTTAAGTTAGAACAGCTTCCAACCTCAAAATATTTCTTTTGTCTTGGACTCCAAGCTTCAACATCACAACTCTTAGCTTTTAAATCTGCCAAATCTCCACTACAGCATTCTAATGTACGTACAGGAATGTCCATACTTCTAAATAACTCAACTGTGTATGACCATAGTTTATCATACCAATTCCAGCTGTCTTCTGGTTCACATACAACAATCATTTCTTGCTTTTCAAATTGATGTATACGGTAAACTCCACGTTCTTCAATACCATGAGCACCTTTTTCTTTTCTAAAACATGGAGAATATGAGGTCATTGTATAAGGAACTTCTGCTTTTGGAAGTAATTGACCTTTAAATTTTCCTATCATTGAGTGTTCACTTGTACCAATTAAATATAAGTCTTCACCTTCAATTTTATACATCATAGCATCCATTTCTTCAAAGCTCATAACGCCATCAACAACGTCACTTCTTATCATAAATGGAGGGATGCAATATGTGAATCCTTTATTAATCATAAAGTCTCTAGCATATGCAAGAACTGCAGAATGAAGTCTTGCAATATCTCCTACTAAATAATAAAAGCCATTTCCTGCAACTCTACGTGCTGAGTCTAAGTCTATTCCAGCAAAAGATTCCATTATATCTGTGTGGTATGGAACTTCATAAGGTGGAACAACAGGGTCTCCAAATTTTTCTATTTCTACATTTTTGCTATCATCTTCACCAATAGGAACAGAATCATGCATAATATTAGGTATTTTCATCATTCTTTCTCTTATTTCTGCGTTATATTTTTCTTCAAGTTTCTCATTTTCTTCGAGTTCTGTGTTTATATTTTGTACTTGTTTTTTTATTTCTTCTGCTTCGGATTTTTTATTTTCTTTCATTAAAGCACCAATTTGGCTACTTAATGAATTTCTTTGCATTCTAAGTTCGTCACCTTTTAATTTTACTTGACGATTTTTTTCATCTAAATCTTTTACTTCGTCTACTAAGACAAGTTTGTGGTCTTGGAATTTCTTCTTGATATTTTCTTTCACAAGATCTGGATTTTCACGAATTAGTTTAATATCAATCATGAACATTACCTCTTTTCTTAAATAATGACACCATTTTATCATAAAAGCCTTATATAATCAAGGATTGCTAAAAAAATAATAGTTATACATGAAAAATAATACTTATGTTGACCTAAAAGTTTATCCATGCTATATTATGTGAAAACGAAAAAATTATAAAAATATAAAAAAAAAACAAACTTTTTTATAACTTTAATCGTCTAATATTTTGAAGAACACAATGGGAGGACATTTGTGAAAAAGGATGAAGCAATACAAGTATTAATAGAATATGTAAGAGCAAATGAAGCTGGATTATACCGCATAGCATATAGTTATGTAAAAGATGAAGAAACTGCCTTAGATATGGTTCAAGATGCAATTGAAAAGGCAATTAAAAAAATTCACACGTTAAAGTATAAAGAGTACGTAAAAACATGGTTTTATCGTATTTTAGTTAACAGATGTATGGATAATTTAAAAAGAAAAAGTGTAAGGCAAGAAATTTGTTTAGAAGATTATCTTATCAACGAAGAAGACAAAGAATATATAGATATCTATCGTTCTATAGATAAACTAAAACCGAAATTTAGAACTGTTATTGTATTGCGTTATTTTGAAAATATGAAATTAGAAGAAATTGCTCAAATTACAGATACTAATGTAAGCACTGTTAAAACAAGATTGTATAAAGCTCTGAAAGATTTAAAAACAGAGCTAATGTAAAAAATATACTATTTAAATTTAAGTATTAGAATAGATCCAAAAAAGATAGAAAGGATATTTATGAAAAAATTAAAAAAAGCATGCCAATTTTATGAATCTTTAAAAATACCCAAACAATTAGAATATACTGTTGAAAGTGCATTTAAAGAAAACAAAAAAACAAAAAGAAAATGGGTATTTACAAAAACTATATTAGCAATTACTTGTTCTGCATGTTTTGCGTTTTTTATTATGGTAAATACAAATATGTCTTTTGCAAATGCTGTTAGTAATATACCAATTGTTAGAGATATTGCAGAAATTTTTACTATTAGAGATTATAAAGAAGATAATGAATCAGAACTAATCGATGCAAAAGTTCCTGCACTTAGAAATACTGGTAATACCGCTTTAGAAAAAAGGATAAATGCAGAAATTATGCACAAAGTAGATGCATTAGTACACGACGTAAAAAACAGGGCAAAGGAATATCAAAATATTTTGAAAGAAGCAAATTATACAGATGCAGCAATTAAAAGAATCGAAGTTCAAATTGATTATGAAATAAAATCAAATACAAAAGAAAGAGTATCTTTTGTATTAAGCAAGTCAGAATATTTTGGAAGTAACTATACAGAAAAATATTACTATAATGTAGATTTAACTACAGGAAAAGATATTACTTTAAAAGATATGTTAGGAGAAAATTATAAAAGTATTGCTAATTCACAAATAAAAGAACAAATTCAAGAAAGAATAGAAAATGATGAAAATGCAATGTTCTTTAGCGAAGAAGATGATCCATACTTAGAAGATGGTTCGTCATTTAAGTCTATTAGTGATAAGCAAGAATTTTATATAAATGAAGAAGGAAATGTTGTTATTGTATTTCCAAAATATACAATTGCACCAGGCTATATGGGCATTTTGGAATTTGAAATTAAGAAGTAGAAATTATATGAAAAAATACCCAAAGTGCAGGATAATACATGATAATTTTAGAAAAAATAATGAATAAAAACGTAGGAAGTGAACAAAATGAATATATTAAATGTTATAGAAGTAATAGTTGCCATTATTTTAATTATTTTTATAGTTTTATTACATACAAGCAACAAGAAACTAAAACTATATAGAGTAGTATTTTTAGAAATTACATTAGTTGCGATTTTTGGACATGTTGGTTATAACTTATTTTTTAAACAACCAACAATTGAAATATTAGGAGATAAAAAAATTGTAATAGAAGCTGGAAGAGATTATGAAGACAAAGGGGCAAAAGCAAAGCTACGAGGCAAAGATATTTCAAAAACTTTAAAAGTAAAAAATGAAGTTAATCCTAAGAAGCCAGGAGAGTATAAAGTATATTATGAGTTAATCTATAAAAACAAATTAATAAAAGTAGAGAGAACAGTTTATGTAAAAGATGAAACTGCTCCAACACTAAAATTAAAAGGAAGCAGTACAATTAATGTTCCAAGTGACAGTGAATATGAAGAGGAAGGTTATACTGTAGAAGATGATGTAGACGGTGATATTTCAAAAAATGTAAAGATAGACAAAAAAGAGATTAATGAAAAACAATATAAAATAATTTATACAGTTTGTGATAAATCAGGAAATAGTACAGTTGCAGAACGAATAGTAAATATTGTTAACCCTGTAAAGAAACATGATAAAAGTAAGAATGGGTATGTATATTTAACATTTGATGACGGACCAACATTTGACATAACACCAAAAATTCTCGATATTTTAAAAGAAGAAAATATAAAAGCTACTTTTTTTGTTATCAATTATACAAAGGATAAAGAACCGCTTATTAAAAGAATTGTAGAAGAAGGGCATAGTATAGGTATTCATGGAAATTCTCACAAATATGCTGAGGAGTATCAATCGGCAGACCATTTTATGGATAATGTTTATACAATGGAAAAAAAGATAAAAGATGTGACAGGAATAGAAACAAAAATTATAAGATTTCCTGGAGGCAGTTCAAATACAGTTAGTAAATATTATAGTGTTGGAATTATGACAGCATTAACAAGACGCGTGTTACAAGAGGGATATCGTTACTTTGACTGGAATATTCCTTCGGGAGATTCTGGAGATGTAGATACTTCTGAAGCAGTATATAACAATGTTACTAAAAATTTAGGAAAAGATTATCCCAATATGGTATTAATGCATGATTTTAGCGGCAATAAGAAAACTGTAAATGCATTAAGAGATATTATTCGATATTGTAAAAGCAATGGATATATATTAGATAAAATTAGAGATGATACGCCAATGATTACACATAAAGTAGCAAATTAACGAAAAAATTTAGCTTCTCTATTAAAATAGGCTAGTATAACAAATAAGTTAATATAATAAAATGTAATAAAGTACATATTTATGTATAAAATTAATTATATTGGCATATACTAGTAATATTAGCATATTAAGGGAGAAGAATGAATGGAAGATAAATTTATAAAAGATGGAAAAAAGGTAACTGATAAAACAGAAGAACAAAAGAGTGTGGAGCTTGTTGTTAGTATTTTAAAAACAAAAAAAGATTTAGACATGGCTAATCATAACTTTGAATTCGCAGAAAAAGAATTAATAGATTATTATGCATATCAAATTAAAGCTAATAAAAGCAAGTTAGATTATTTAATGAAAAAAGCTAAGGAACAAGGGATTGCTCTAGACATGACCAATGAAATATATTTAAGAAAAAATGAAGTAGTATAGTAATAATTGTCCAATAAATCTCATACTATTTAAATAAGAGGTGAGAATTCTTGGACAATAATATTTTAATAACATTTGTGGTATGCATAATAGCAATTTTTATATTGGGAAAGATATTTGCTTGGCCATTGAAAGGAATTGTAAAGTTAATAGGTAATTCTATAATTGGCGGGGTGATTATATTTATAATAAATTTAATAGGAGCAAATTTGAATTTTCATGTGGGATTAAATATTGGAACTGCATTAGTTGTTGGAATATTAGGAATTCCAGGGGCAGTCTTACTAATTATATTAACATTATTCTTAGTTTAAATGATTCTATGTTGTATAAAATGAAAAAACATTAGGTTACTTTGCTTATAATCTAATGCTTTTTTATTTTATACTGGATTTACGTGAATAATTGCTAGATATATGCTTGGAAGTTTATTTAATTGCTTCTCTAAATTATCAGCAATTTCATGACTCTCAAAAGTAGACATATTTCCGTCTAAATCTATAGAAATAGAGATTAAGTATTGATAGCCTACTGGTGTAGAAGTAAAATGCTTTGTTCCTTTTATTTCTTTGTAAGTACTTATAATTTCATATATTTCTTTTTTAGTTTTCTCATTAATTGCTTTATCCATCAAAACATTATAACTTTCTATAAAAATTTTAACGCCGGTTATACAAATCCAAACAGAAATTCCAATACCTACTACACTATCAAACCAATAAATGTTGTATAAGCTAAGCAATACTGAAATTAAAGTAAAAGTAGTAATTATACAGTCATTTCTATGGTCTTTCATATTTGCTTTTAATAGTAAGTTGTTGTTTTGTTTATATAATCTATATGTATATAAAAATAATGATAACTTAGTTATAATAGTTATTGCACAAACTAAAACTAACATCCAAGAAAAAGTAAATTCAGTGCCTAAAATTAAATTACCAGTTGAATCATATAGTAGTTTAAAGGCAATAACAATCATAGAAAGGCTTATAAGTAATGAAAAAATGTATTCTGCCTTTCCATGACCAAAGTTATGGTCATCATCTTGAGGTGCACTAGCAATTTTGCTACCTATTGATGTCATAGCAGATGCAAATATATCTCCGAAACTATTTGCTGCATCTGCTATCATTGCTTGGCTATGCGTAAAAAGTCCAATAGCTCCTTTTATGATTAATAAAAATATATTTCCAATTATTCCAATAATTCCAGCTTTTTGTGAACTTACATACCTTTCTTCCATATTTTGTACACCTCTTAAAATGACATTGTTTTAAAAAAATTATTACATATTTTTGATTTACATTTAATACCGTATATTTTTGCGTTACAAATTATTCTACTGTAACAGACTTAGCTAAATTTCTTGGTTTATCAACATCTAATCCTTTATTCTTAGATATATAATAAGAAAGAAGTTGAAGCGGAATAACAGATAATATAGGTGATAGTAAAGCACTTGTATTTGGAATATTGATTACGTAATTAAAGTGATCTGAAGGTATTATTTGATTTGTAATTATTAATGTTTTAGCACCACGTGTAATTACTTCTTGAATATTACTTAGTGACTTTTCTATTAATTTAGGGTCTGTTATTATGCCAATTACAGTTACATTATTTTCAATTAATGCTATAGGGCCATGTTTTAATTCTCCAGCAGCATATGCTTCTGAATGTATATATGAGATTTCTTTAAGTTTTAATGAACCTTCTAAAGCGACATTATAATCTGTTCCTCTTCCTAAAAAGAACATATCCTTTTCAGTATATACTTTCTTTGCAAATGCTTTAATTTCCTCGGTATTATCTAATATATTACTAATTTTTACAGGTAAGTCTAAGATTTCAGATTTTAAATTCTCCAAAACTTCATTTGAAGTACTATCTAGAACTTCTGCAAAATATATAGCAAGTATAGCAAGTAAAACTACCTGAGAAGAATAAGCTTTTGTTGACGCAACAGCTATTTCAGGACCTGCGTGTGTATAAATAGTATAATTTGCTTCTCTAGTAATAGAGCTTCCTATAACATTAGAAATAGCAAGTGTTGTAGCGCCTTTTTCTTTAGATAATTTTAGTGCTGCAATAGTATCTGCTGTTTCACCAGATTGACTAATAAAAATACATAAAGTATTTTTATCTATGATAGGGTCTCTGTATCTAAATTCAGATGCAATATCTACTGTTACAGGAATTTTGCAAAGTTTTTCTATAATAGTTTTACCAGTTAAACCAGCATGCATTGCAGTTCCACATGCTACAATATAAATTTTGTTAATACTAGATAGAAATTCTTTAGAAAAATTTAAATCATCAAAATCACATTTTTCACCTAGTCTAAATCTAGATCCAATAGTTTCTCTAATAGCACTAGATTGTTCATAAATTTCTTTTAACATGTAATCTTCAAAGCCATCTTTTTCTGCTGCACATGCGTCCCACTCAATATTTTTTATAGCTTTAGAATGTTCTACTAAACTTGAATCATAAAATTGAACTTTATTCTCATAAATTTCTACAAATTCATTATCATCAGGAAGATAAAATTCTCTAGTATAAGGTAATATTGCTGGAATATCTGATGCAATAAAATTTTCGCCAATTCCTTTTCCTATTACTAATGGACTATCCTTTCTTACAGCTATAAGTCTATCTGGATATTTGTTAGAGATAACCCCAATAGCATAACTTCCTTTTAAATCATCAACTGCAGATTTTACAGCTCTTAAGAAAGGATTTTCTCCTTGTATACCATTTTCAGAATAATAATGAATTAAATTAGGTATAACTTCTGTATCTGTTTGAGACAAGAATTTATATCCTTTATTTTCTAGAAAACTTCTTATTTCAGTATAATTTTCTATAATTCCATTGTGGACAACTGCAAAAGTACTGCTATTATCCATATGAGGATGTGCATTTTCTTTAGATGGTTTTCCATGTGTTGCCCATCTAGTATGAGCAATACCAACTGTACCAGTTAAATCATTTATTCCGACTAAATCATATAAATTATTAACTCTTCCTTTATCTTTTCTTACAACAATTTTATCTTTATCTAAAACTGCTATTCCAGCAGAATCATAGCCTCTATATTCTAAGCTTAAAAGACCATTAATTAATATAGGAGTAGCTTTTTTATCTCCTATATATCCAACAATTCCACACATAAAATACCTCCTTAAAATTTATTAACTTTTATTTAAGAAAGCAATTACAAATTAATAGTTACCCTATTAGATTTGTTGTATTATATTACTATAATTTTTTCTCTAATATTTAATGGCAGTAACTATGCCATAGAACCATCCGCCGAATCTTTCGATAAGTTCTATCCTCGTCAACAGAAAAAAATCTGTCCAGGCGCTAAAATAAAATCTATCCTCCTATTTATAAAGTTTAAAATAATTTGTAAGCTTCTTTAATGTAATTATATTACTATAAAATTATAAAAGTGTCAAAGAAAATAAAAAAGTACAAATGTTTATTTTAATATTGTGATATTTTTTATTAAATTATTCAAATAATATTGTTGCATAGCCCAAAATAGGTATCTGTTCTAATTTTTTAAACCTTTCCCCTTTTGGACAGCTGTAACTCGGCACAAGTGCCTCGAACAGCTGTCACAATGGTCACCCACGCAAGGCTTAAAAAATTAGAACAGATACCTATTTTGGGCTATTATATATTCTATTATGTTAATATACATTTTATTACATCAATAAAATTCGTTAAGGGAAAAGTATTATAAAAGTAAAAGTTGATTAAAAAGTAAATTGGTGCAATACTATATAAAATAGAGAAGTGTAAAAGTAAAATCTAAAAGAAAAGTGAATTCCAAATGCAAGAGAACTACATAAAAATAAATTTCTGTAACATCATAAATATTGATTAACAAGCTATTTTATGGTAAAATATATAAAGTTTTATAGTGAGAAATAAAAGAATATATTGTTAAAAATATTAAGGTATGAAGAGAAGTTCTTATTGAAGAGAAACAACTAAAAACAGAAAAGGTAAATAAAATTATTAGAGTATAGGAGATATAATGTGTTTGACATAGAAGCTGAACTAAAAAAATTGCCTAACAAACCTGGTGTGTATATAATGCATGATAAAAACGATAAAATTATATACGTAGGAAAAGCAATCTCATTAAAAAATAGGGTAAGGCAATATTTTAGAAAAACTAATAAAACAAAAAGAATAGAAAATATGGTTTCATTAATAGACCATTTTGAATATATAGTAACAGATAATGAGGCAGAGGCTTTAATATTAGAGTGTAATCTAATAAAGAAAAATATGCCAAAATTTAATGTCCTTCTAAAAGACGATAAAACATATCCGTATATAAAAGTAAATGTAAAAGCAGAATATCCAGATGTTTATATAACGAGAAGAATATTAAATGATGGGGCTAAATACTTTGGACCTTATGCTAATGCCGGAAGTGCTAAAGAAATGGTAGATTTTATAAAAACAAAGTTTAAGATTAGACAATGTAAAACTTTTAAATATAAAGATAGACCATGTTTAAATTATCACATAAAAAAGTGTATGGCACCTTGTATGGGGTATATTAGCAGGGAAGATTATAGAGAGCAAATAAATCAAATTATAGACTTGTTAGAAGGAAAAACAGAAAAAATTATGAAACAGCTAAAACAAGAAATGGAGGAAGCTTCTAAGAAATTTGAGTATGAGAAAGCAGCTTATATTAGAGACAAAATTTTAGCAATAGATAATATAAGTAAAAGACAAAAGGTTTCTAACTTATCTGAAAATGACATAGATGTAATAGGAATAGCAAAAAGTAGTTATCAAGTTTGTGTAGAGATGTTTTTTATAAGAAATAGTAAAATGATAGGCAGGAAACATTATTTTTTAGCTAATATGCAAGACGAGGAAGACAGTGAAATATTATCAAGCTTTATTAAACAATATTATGTAGGAAATCCTATTTTGCCACATAAAATAATGATTAAGGAAAATATAGAAGATAAAGATATTATAGAGAAATCTTTAACAGAGCAAGCAGGTAGAAAAGTAGAAATAAAAACACCGCAAAAAGGTGAGAAGTTAAGATTAGTAGAAATGGCAGAAAATAATGCAAAAATTACTTTAGACAACAAAGAAAAGGACAAAACATCAATTCTAACAGAATTAAAAGAAGCTCTAAATTTGGAAAATATGCCAAGGAAGATTGAATGTTTTGATATTTCGAATATATCTGGAACAAATGTAGTGGCAGGAATGTGTGTAATGCAAGATGGAGTTATAAAAAAGAATTTATCTAGAAGATTTAAGATAAAAACAGTAATAGGTCAAGATGACCCAGCTTGTATGAGAGAAGTTGTAACAAGAAGGTTAAAGCATTCTGTAGAAAATCCAGATGGAGGATTTGGGAAGCTTCCAGATGTAATTTTCGCAGACGGTGGTATTACACAAATAAGAGCAATTAAACAGGCTATCTTGGATGTGGATATGTGGATAAAACAGGAAAAAAACAGTGACTTTAAACTAAATATACCAGTTTTTGGGATGGTAAAAGACGATACGCACTCAACAAGAGCTTTAATAGATGAAGACAGAAATGAAATACAAATATCAGATAAACTTATGAACTTAATAACAAATTTCCAAGACCAAGTTCACGATACAGCAATAAATTATCACAGAAAATTAAGAGACAAAGAAATTACAAAATCTGAACTAGACGAAATAAAAGGTATTGGAGAAGCAAAGAAAAAAGAGCTTTTAAAACATTTTGGAAGCATAAAGAAAATAAAAGAAGCAGATATAGAAGAAATTGCAAAATTAAAAGGGATAAATCTAGAATTAGCAAAAAATATAAAAGATAAACTTAATTAATAAAACAATATGTAAAAATTTAAAATACGATAATATGCATAAAACAAATTAAGTACTCATATATAATAATAAGCAAATATAAATTTTGCTTTAATTATTTATAGGGGGAATTAATTATGGAGTATGCAAAAGATGTTTCTTTTAATTTAAAATGTGGAAGTAAGGAAGATGTAAAGCTACATAGGACAAACCTTATGTCAAAATGTATTCTTAAGGCTAAGAGACATAAAGTTATAATTTCAATAATTATATTAACAGCTTTAATGATAGCGTTAGATTGTTTTTTAATAGCAAATTTTATTAATGTATTAAGTAGTTTGTAATTTATATATAGTTTTAATATATTTGAAAATAAAAAAATGAAGAAGATAGATAATAATAAATAGATAAAAAATAAGTAGTTAAAAGGTAATAAAAATAAAGTCAATGATTAGATAAAAAATAAATATTTAAAATATAAAGTAATAAATAAATTAAATAATTATAAAAATAAATGATTATAAATAGAAGGAGTTAATAAGCTGGTAATATCCAGTGAAAATTAAATAGTATGGAAATAGCAAGAAATTGGAAAGATTATGAAATATTAGATATGGCAAATGGAGAAAAGTTAGAAAGATGGGGGAATGTATATTTAATTAGACCAGATCCTCAAATTATTTGGAAAGAAAAAACTTTTCAAAACAAATGGAAAATGGCAAACGCTAGATATAGTAGAAGTTCTAGTGGTGGAGGAAGTTGGAATTATATTAAGAAAGTGCCAGATAATTGGCAAATAAAATATAAAGATTTAACTTTTAATATAAAACCTATGGGATTTAAACATACTGGTTTATTTCCAGAGCAAGCTGTTAACTGGGATTGGATGATTAATAAAATAAAAAATGCAAATAGAGAAATTAAAGTATTAAACTTATTTGCTTATACAGGAGGAGCAACAGTAGCATGCAGTTATGCTGGAGCATCTGTATGCCATGTAGACAGCTCAAAGGGGATGGTTACATGGGCAAAAGAAAATATAGTTTCATCAGGACTTAAAGATAGACCTGTTAGATTTATTGTAGACGATGTTGTTAAATTTGTTAATAGAGAAATACGTAGAGGCAATAAATATGATGCTATTATAATGGATCCTCCATCTTATGGAAGGGGAACAAATGGCGAAGTATGGAAGTTTGAAGAAAATATAGGAGATTTAGTAGAACTTTGTACAAAAGTCTTATCAGATAAACCATTATTTTTCTTAATAAATTCATATACAACAGGAATATCAAGTATGGTATTAGAAAATATACTAAGACTAGCAATAAATAAAAAGGGCAGATTAAGTTGCGGAGAAATTGGACTTCCTATGACAAATTCTAATTTAATTTTGCCATGTGGAATATATG
This sequence comes from uncultured Clostridia bacterium, assembly GCA_944392105.1. Lineage (GTDB taxonomy): Bacteria > Bacillota > Clostridia > TANB77 > CAG-508 > CAG-273. The sequence continues at coordinate 42,406 of CALXVM010000001.1, forward strand.
CAAGATATGAAGGAGAATAGATAGCTAAAATAATAATGATAATAAAAGTAGTTTATATATAGTTATATTTAATTATATTAATGTACTAAGTAGAGATATATAAGTAATAAATTAAGGAGAAAAAAATGGACAAACTTAAAGTAATATATGAAGATAATCATATAATTGTAGTAGAAAAGCCTGTAAATATACCTTCACAGGGAGATAAAACAGGGGACATAGATATGCTTACTATTATAAAACAATATATAAAAGAAAAGTGCAATAAACCAGGAAATGTATATCTTGGGTTAATACATAGGCTAGACAGACCAGTTGGAGGAGTAATGGTATTTGCCAAAACTTCAAAGGCTGCTGCAAGACTTAGTGAAGAGGTAAGAGAGAAGATTTTTCAAAAAACGTATTTAGTAATAGCAAATGGAAAATTTGAGGAAGAGAAGCGGAGTATTTGAAGATTATCTTGTAAAAAATGAAAAAAATAATATAAGTAAGGTAACAAAAGATACACAAAAAGGAAAGTTTGCAAGTTTGGATTATGAGGTACTAAAATATGATGAACAGTTAAATCTTTCAGTTGTAAAAATAAATTTACATACAGGAAGGCACCATCAAATAAGAGTACAACTATCTAGTAGAAATCATAGTATATATGGTGACCAAAAATATGGTGGAAGAGGTCATGGAAAGCAAATAGCTTTATGGGCATATAAGCTTAAAATAATACATCCAACTACTAAAAAAGAGATGGAATTTGAATCAGTTCCGGAAAAGATAGGAAGTTGGAAAATATTAGATGGAATAGAATTATAAAAATAAACTAATAAGTTATTATACGAAAATCAAAATAATTATATGAAAAATAATATTTGGATTTTCGTATAATTTTTTTATGCATTTCATATAACTTTTATGGAGAATAAAGTCGAAAGATGTATTATTGTGTCAGAGCAAATGAGGTGAGCAAAATGATAGATAAGTTCTGCGACTACATAACAAAAAAGATTAAAGAAAAAAATCCAGACATGGACGAAGAAAAAACTTTAATAGTAGACTTTGGAGTAAGACTAATTTTTGGAGAATTACCTAAAATTTTTGTACTATTCATAGTTGGATTTGTACTAGGTATAGGTTGGTATACATTATTAGCATTTTTGTTATTATGTCCATATAGAAGCTTTACAGGAGGATTTCATTTAAAAACTCATTTGGGCTGTATGTTATGTACTATAATTTTGTACTGTGGACCTGTTATACTAGCAACGTATGTAACAATTGAACCTCAATATTTAAAATATACTGCTGTAGGTTTAGTTAGTTTATTAGCTATAATATTAATTGCAAAATATGCCCCAGCAGATACCGAAAATATGCCAATTATTAGTAAGCAAGAAAGAAAAAGCAAGAAGATAAAAAGCTTTATAGCATTAGCTATATTAATTACAATAATAGTATTTATACCAGATAAAATTATTTCGAATATGTTGCTTTATGGAGTGTTTTTACAAACATTAACTATTACAAGAACAGCATATAAAATTACAAAAAATAAATATGGACATGAGAAATACGAAAAAGAGCAGCAAATAGCTGCATAAAATTTTGTTAATAAACATTACCGGTAATGTTTTATTATATATTTTTTAAAAGGGGGAATAAGACATGTTAAAGATATTAGCTAAAGTTGCAGAAAAGTATGCAAAATCAACAAATAGTGCATGTTGGCTATTAGGAATATTACATCAACCAAAAATGCCAGCTAATTTAATAAAAAAGGATTAGTTATATTCCTTATTTTAACAAAATTTCCGACAAAAAAATTTGTAATCCCCAGAAAAAATGGGGATTTCTTAATTAAAGACTCTTTATAAAAAGAGTCTTTAATTATTAGTAATATATTTCTAATTGTTGTTTAAAATATTCAGAATTTTTAGTAGTAAATAAATTTAAGTTGTTATTTCTATTTAATATTTTTCTTACTTCATATAGTCCAAGTCCATGGTTTTCTTTATCATTTTTAGAAGTATAATTTTTCTCATAAATTTTATCTATGTCAACATTTTTGTTAGTATATGTATTTTCTACAATTACTACTAATCTATGTCTATTTAATTCTTTTCTAAAATATACATTTATTTCCTTTTTCTCACATTCTTTTGCTGCCTCTATAGCATTATCTAATAAAATACCAAACATTCTAATAAACTCATATATTTTCATATTATCTTCTATTTCTGTTAAATTTAAGAAAGACTCTATATTCATTGTTATACCATTTTCATTTGCTTTGTAATATTTAGAAGAAAGAATATTGTAAATAGAAGGACTGTTAATAACATTTGGATCTAATGCTGCTAAATTAACTATAATTTTACAATCTGCTAATAAATCTTTATAATATTTTCTTAAACCTTCCATATCGTCTTTATCTAAATATCCACCAATACTTTGAATAATATTATTAAAATCATGTTTAAAAGTTCGTAAATTATCATGCATATCTTGTAATTCTTTATTATGCCATTGTTGTACTTCTAAATCTCTAGTTGTTAACTCTAATTTAGCTACATTTAACATAGAGTATAAACTTAAGAAAAAATAACCTGCTAAACCAATTATACTTATTAAAGTAATGAGTACGGGTAATGTATCACTGTAATAACTAATTAAATATAACTGTGTAGCAATTACGCATAATCCTAAAATAGCATTTACAATATATAATATTTTATTCTTTTTACTTAAGACATCTATGTTAATGTTAAACTTAACATATTTTACTAGTTTATAGATTAAGAATAATACTAGGTAGATAGATAAAGTCGAAATGAACCTATAGAAAGGTATATTCATTAAACTTTCATAGTCTAAGTTAAATATTTTTAAATAAACTTTAAATATAATTAGTTCTAATGCTGAAATTATAAATATAGGAACAAATACAGAAAAGAGACCTTTTATAAAATTAGTTTTAAATATAAACATAATTAAAATTAACATAGAGGTCATATTAACAATAGTACCAATGGGATTAGGAAGTACTATTCTGGAAATAAATCCTATTATTGAAAATGATAAAACATATGCAATTTGACTTGTTCTATTTGATTTAATATTTAATAAAGTAGTAAATAAACTCATATTTACATATGCTTCAATAAAACATAAGAATAATCCACTTATGTTTATTAATGTTTCATTAGGAGTGCTTATTGCATTCCATACTGTTTGAAAAATATTCATTTTTGAAAACCTCCATAAAATTGTTTTTGTATTTTGGACCTATATAACATTTATTTTCTTGGTTATTATTAAGATATATAGTATTTGTTTTTACATCAATATTTGTTATTTTATCTGTATTAACTATATATGATTTATGGCATCTAACAAAATTTTTAGGTAAACTTGTTGATACTTTAAGAAAAGAACTATAAGTATTGTAATCTCTAGTGTCTGTATGAAAAATAATTTTCATACCTTCCTTTTTTATATACTGTATAGTATCTTGCTTAATAATGGTTTTATTGTTATCAAGCCTTATATAAGTATGTGTGTTACCTTGTATGTCATCTAATAATCTTAAAATAGTATCTTCCAATCTCTCAGATGTAATTGGTTTGGGTAGATAATCAAATGTTTTATACTTATAAGCTACTAAGCCATATTCTAAGTGAGCTGTAGAGAATATAAGATAAACATTTTTGTCTTTTTTTCTAATTTTTTCTGCAATGTCTAATCCAGAAATATGTGATTTAAAATCAATATCTAGTATAAGGACATTTGGAGAGTTTTCGTCTAAATATTTTAATAAGTCTTTAGGATTAGTTGTTTTATATAAAATACAAGCTTCGATGTCATGTTTTATGAAAATTGATTCTAAAATTTTGCTTAATCTTTCTAGGATGATAGAATTGTCATCACATAAAACAAAATTTAACATATATTTAACCTCCATATTAATTAACAAAAAAATAAACATGTACTTATAAGAAAATAATTTCCAATAATATCCAGCAACTATTTTAATATAATCTAAAAATTGAAGATTGTCAAGAAATTTATTAAAATAAATACAAAAAAATGTCGAAACGTGACAAGTCTTGGAACATACAGGAATAAAGAATAAAAAAATTAGAAAAAAAGTAAAATAATTGTAATTTTATTATTTTTTTTCTTGAAAATTTATTTAGTAAATTAATTTTAATTCTAATCAACTAAAAGGTAAAAATTTACAAATAATAAAAAGATTATTTGTAAAAGATAGTTATTTTTTTATTTCTTTTTTCATAAGATGAATAAAAAGTTATTCTATAGGAGGATGCAATGAAACAGAAAAATGTTAGGTTATTTATAATGCTGTCTACATGTTTTATATTTATTTTTACATTTGCAGTTGCAAGTGAGAACAAAATGCAAACTATTGAGACAGGTGCAACTACTTTGCTTAGTAATGAGAAAATAGAGTGGGGAATAAAAAGAGGAGATAACCATGAACAACCAGATTTGGGAGCAAAAAATAAAATGATGATAGATAAATATAATGGAATAGCAATGGGGAATAAAGAAAAACCTTATGTGTATTTAACATTTGATGGAGGCTATGAAGCAGGCTATACAGAAAAAATATTGGAAGTTTTAAAACAAAATAATGTAAAAGCTACATTTTTTATTACAGGGCATTATTTAAATACTAGCTCAGATTTAGTTAAAAGAATGATTGATGAAGGACATATAGTAGGAAATCATACAGTAAATCATAAAAGTATGCCAGATATAGATAATGATACTATAAAAAAGGAAGTAATGGACTTACATACAGCAGTATATGAGAAATTTGGTTATGAAATGAAATATATTAGACCGCCAAAAGGAGAGTATAGCGAAAGAACAATAGATTATACAAATAGCTTAGGATATAAAACTGTAATGTGGTCGTTTGCTTATGATGATTGGGATGAAAATAAACAGGGAAGAGAAGAATATGGTAAGAAAAAAATATTAGATAATGTTCATAATGGAGAAGTAATATTATTGCATTCAACGTCTAAAGATAATAGTAACATTTTAGATTATTGCATAAAAGAAATAAAAAATATGGGGTATGAATTTAAAAGCTTAGATGAGTTTGAAGCTTAGGCTTGGCATATTTTGAATACTAAGAAGAGTTTTATAATGTAATATGTATTCTTGACTTAAAAAAACAGCTATAAAAAGTCAATAGAAAATTAAATATTTTAAGGAAAGGATAAACTTAAAATGAGGAAAAATAGAAAAAAAGGTGCAAGCAAATTAGATAGACTTTTAGAATTGCCAGATGAGTTAGTTTCCAATGAACCAAAAATAACTATAGTAGCATTTAATAAATGTTTAATAGAAAACTATAAGTCTATACTAGAATACCAAGAATTTTATATAAGGCTAAGTACTTATATTGGTATTATAAATATAAATGGGTTTAATATGCAATTAAATGAAATGACAAACGATGACTTATTAATAGAAGGCAAAATTGAAAGCATAGATTTTGAAAGCACAATATAAAATGAGGAGGAATAGCTTTGCATTTTAAAGTATTACTTTGTTACTTTTTAGGATACTTAGAAATAGAAGTAGAAGGTTATTTTATAGAAAAATTTATAAATAACTGTTTAAAACGCAGTGTATTTTTGTGGAATATAAAAAGAAAAAAATCTACCATAATGACTTGTAATATAGGAATAAAAGATTTTAAAAAAGTAAGAAAAATATTAAAGAAAACTAAATGCAAAGCAAAAATAGAGAAAAAAAGAGGATTGCCTTTTATTTTTAATAAATATAAAAAAAGAAAAACTTTTGCATTAATTATATTAATAATTGCAATTGCAATTATTATATTATCAAATTTCGTATGGAATATACAAATAGAAGGAACAGAAACCATAGACAATAAAGAGTTAATAGATACTTTAAAACAAAAAGGGCTATCTATAGGAAAGTTTAAGCCAAGTTTAGACACAAAAGATATAATAAATAAGATAAGATTAGATAGAGATGATATTGCATGGATAGGAATAGAAATAGAAGGTACTAATGCAATTGTTAAAGTAGTAGAAGCCGAAGAAAAGCCAGAAATAATAGATGAAAATGAGTATTGTAATATTGTTGCAACAAAAGACGGTGTTGTGTCTAAAATAATGGCGCAAAATGGTACACCCCTAGTAAAAGAAGGAGATTTAATAAAAGAAGGAACAATACTAATAGGAGGATGGCTTGAGGGAAAGTACACAGGAACTCGATATGTCCATGCAAATGGGCAAGTTGAGGCAAAAGTGTGGTATACTCAAAAAGAAAGAGTGTATTTAAAAGAACAGAAAAAAGAGGAAACAGGAGAGTCTGAAAATAAATATTCCGTAAATATAAATAATTTTATAATAAATTTTAATAAAAGGCTTTCAAAATTTGAAAATTATGATACAATAGAAGAGACAAAAAAATTAAAGTTATTTTCTAATTTTTATTTACCAATAGAAATAGTAAAAACAACTTATAAAGAGTACAAAAATACAGAGATAACGCACACATTAGAAGAAGCTAAAACAATTGGTATAGAAAGGGCAAAAGATAAATTAAATGCGCAAGTAGAAAATACTAACAACATAACAGACGAGCAAATTAATGTATACGAAAATGCAGAATTTGTTGAAGTAGAAGTTATTTATGAAGTAAAAGAAAATATTGGGACAAAAGAAAAAATAGTATTTTGAAAGGGAGAGTGCATATGGAAGAAAGAAGTTTAAGAATATACAATTCAGAAAGAACATTTTTTAACAAAATAGCAAATGGCTTAACAAGAATGTTAATTCCAACAAAAATAGGGATTAATGGTTTCTTAATATCAATAAAAAGAACTAACATTTTAAAAGCATACGAAGAAGTAAAAAAGAATGCAGACATAGAAGACGAAGACAAAAAAGAAATGCTAGACAAAAAATACGAAGATATGTATGCATTGTATTTAGAAGCTATAGATAAATACATAATGGATTCAATTTATAAAAAAGTAAAAACAGATACAGCAAGTGACTTCGAAAAAAATGCATTATCAAGTTATTATAATATAATTCAATTAAAAGATAATGACTATACAGAATTCAAATACAGAAAACAAATATACTTATTAGGACTAGATTATGATAATATTGAGTCTCACGGAAAGCCTCAAATTATAGAAAGATATAGAAACTTTTATGGAAGCGAGATGGAAACTTTATATAAAGGACTTCTAAAACATTATTCTATAAAATTATCTGATAATTTAACTGCAGGAGATAGAGACATAGTTTATAATAAAATATTTAATACATTAGCAGATTATGTAGAAAATATTTTACCAATAAAAATGCAAGAAGACGGAGAAAAATACAAAGAAGTTGTAGATGAATACAATAATTTTGATAAATTTACTATTGGAAAATTAGACCAAAATGATGTAATAGAGAAAAACCTAATTTTAATAGGAATGAGCAGAAAGTTATTTACACATAGTTTACCATTAGTTGTAGCAGAGCGTTGCTATATAAAACTATTAAAAGATGCAAGAAATTTAATAGTAGACACTAAAATATTAAGAAAGAAAGAAAAAGCATATTCATTACTAATTAATATAATAGATGAATACAATTTAAGAGTATTATTAACAAAAATTTATTGGGACAAGCCAGAACAAAGAGAAGAATATAAAGAGTTTTCTAAAAAGTATAGAGAAGTTGAAAAACTAAGCATTGTAAATAAAGAGGAATACTTAAAACAAAAACAAATTTTATTCTTAAAAGCAGATTTAAAGAAAGTATATCAAAATGAAAATCGTTACTATAAAATTATAAAATTCTATAAAGATAAGCTTGTAGAATTAGGAGCTATGAGAAAACTAAAAAATGGCTGTATGTCATATGGGTATTATGTAAAAGCAGATAAAAAATTAAAAAAAGTTGTTAACAAATAGGGGAGGACTTATGAGAATTACATCAGAAATAACTCTAAAGGGAGTAGAAGAAAAAGATAGTCACGAAGACTTAATAGATAGAGTTGTAGAAAAATGTTTTGAAATAGAAAATTTAGATGAAAACAAAGTATATGTTGCAATAACATTAACAACTCCAGAAGAGATAAGAGAAATAAATAAAGAATTTAGAAAAATAGACAAAGAAACAGATGTGCTATCTTTTCCTATTTTCGAAAAGAAAGATATAGATATGCTTAGAAAAAATGGAGAAATTGTAGACGAAGATATGCCACAAGATGTTTTGGGCGATATTATAATATCTATGAAAAAGGTAGAAGAACAAGCTAAAGAATATGGACATAGTGTAGAAAGAGAACTTGCATATATGGTAGTACACGGTTTTTACCACTTAATGGGATATGACCACATGGTAGAAGAAGATAAAAAAGTTATGAGAGAGAAAGAGGAAAAAGTTTTAGAAAGTTTAGATATAGTAAGATAATAAAGGAATGATTAATTGTTATGAAAAAAGACAATAAAGAGGCAAAAGAAACTAAAAAAAACTTAAAAGACCAAAAAACTAACTCTGATAAAAGAATAAAAAACAGTGGATTTATAGATGCTTGGAAAAACGCTATAAATGGTATTATATATGCAACAACTACACAAAGCAATATTAAGAAACAACTTATTATTGCTGTTGTAGTTGTTGTTATTAGTTTGTTTTTTAATTTATCTAAAGCAGAATTCTTGTGCTTTTTATTTACTATTATATTAATTTTATTTGCAGAAATGACTAATACAGCAATAGAGACAGTAGTAGATTTATGTACAGAAGTATATCATCCAAAAGCTAAAATTGCTAAAGACGTAGCAGCAGGCGGAGTTGTAGTAACAACAATAAATGCCATAATAGTAGCATACTTTTTGTTTTTTGATAAATTAAGTGAAATGGGAATAGCATTTTTACAAAATATTGCTTCATCACCTCAACATTTAGCATTTACAGTAGTTATGATAGTAATTATAGCAGTTTTAGCATTAATAGCATTTTCTAAAACAAACAAGCATAAAATATTTAATGAAAAATTTATTCCAAGTGGACATGCAACAATTGCTTTTGCAGCAAATACTATTATTTGGATTTCTACACATAATCCTGTAATATTAATTCTATCACTTATAATGGCAATATTAATAGCAGAAAGCAGAATACAAGCCAAAGAACATAAACTTTCAGAAGTTATTTTTAGTGCTTGCTTAGGAACAGTTCTAGTTTTAATTTTATATGGAATAGCAAAATTATTTACAATGTAAAATAATACTTTTGTAAAACACAAGTTATATATCAATTAAAAATGTAGACTATATATAATTTACATATGGTTTTATTAAAACTAATTGGTTTATAGGTGTAACCAAATAAAAACCTAAATACTTTGTAAGGAGAAAGTATAATTTTTAATTATACAAATGTAAGTATGGATATAAAAAGTCAAAAAGGTGGATTAAAAATTTTAATAGGAATTCTAATAGTTTTAATATTGGCAGCAGGGGTACTATTAGCAATGAAATATTTTCAAGAAAACGGCACAGAGAAAACTTCTAACGAAAATGTAGACGGAATGGAAATAAAAAAGGAAGAAGAAAAGAAACCAGTAACTTTTTCTGGAACAGATAGACCAATAGCTGTTATGATAGATAACCATAAAAATGCAATGCCACAAGCTAATCTTCAAGAAGCTGAAATAGTTTATGAAATAATAGTAGAATATGGCGAAACTAGATTAATGGCAATATATAAGGGAGACGATTTAGATAAAATAGGACCTATAAGAAGTGCAAGACATTATTTTGTAGATTATGCATTAGAAAATGATGCTATTTATGTACATTTTGGAGAAAGCCCACAAGCAGAAGAAGCCATAGATAAATACTTTGTTCAAGATATAAATGGAATAAATGAGAGTGAAGATTATTTCTGGAGAACAGACGACAGATATGCACCACATAATGTTGTAACAGATACAAAAAGTATTCTAGAAATAGCTAAGGAAAAAGGATATAGAACAACATCAGATGAAGAAAGCGTATTAAACTATGTTGTAGATGAAGTTAATTTAGAAAATGGTCAAAGTGCTGAAAACATTGTTATTCCTTATTCAGACTATAATACTGTAAGTTATGAATATGATAGTGAAAACAAAAACTATATTAGATATTCTAGAGACGAAAAACAAGTGGACTGGGATACAGAAGAGCCAGTTACTGTAAAAAATATAATAATAGCAAAAGTAGAAAATTCTACATTAAATGATGGCTCAGACAAAGATAGACAAACAATAGATAATATAGGAACTTTAGAAGGATATTATATTACTAATGGCAAGGCAATACCTATTACATGTGAAAAAGAATCTGTTACTTCTAAAACAGTTTACAAAGACTTAAATGGTAACGAAATAAAAGTAAATGATGGAAATACTTTTATACAAATGTGTCCAGAAGATGCAGATATAACAATAGAGGGAATAGAAGATACTAGCAATTAAGTAAAATATAGAAATAAGCTATATAAAAGCCAATAGAAAATTAAATATATTTAAAGAAAGGAGATATGATGTATTTATTTATTAAAAATAGATGAATACATCATAAAAAATATATATGAGTTGTGTAGACGAAAAAATAGTAGAAGAAACAAGAAAAATATTAGATGGATATAAAAAAGAAAAAGATAACTTAATTCCAATATTAAATGATATACAAGTAAAATTTGGATATATACCAAAAAAGTCTCAAATGGAAATTTCTAAATATTTAGGAATACCAATGGCAGAAATTTTTGGAGTTATTACATTTTATTCAAGATTTTCTTTAGAACCAAAAGGGAAGTATAATATTTCTGTTTGCTTAGGTACAGCATGCTTTGTTAAAGGTTCACAAGCAATTTTTGACAGACTAAAAGAAAGATTAAAATTAGAAGATGGTCAAACTAGTGCAGATGGAAAATTTTCTATAGACACAACAAGATGTGTTGGAGCATGTGGAATTGCACCAGTTTTTACTGTAAACAATGAAGTATATGGTCATGCAACAGTAAAAAAACTAGATGAGGTATTAGATAAGTTAGAAAAAGAGGGATAAAAGATTTAATAAGAATTAAAGAAAAAAATACAAAAAATATATAAGTAAAAAACTACTAGAGAACAAATTGATTATCATTGTAGTAAGGAGGTCTTAAATGAAGACAATAGAAGAATTAAATAAAATAAGAGCAGAAAAAAGAATAGAATTAGACTTAAGAAAAAATACAAATGCGGATACAAGAGAAAAACATATTTTAGTATGTAATGGTACTGGTTGCACATCTTCAAAATCACCAGAAATATTAGAAAATTTTAAAAGAATAATAGAAGAAAAGGGCATACAAAATGTAAGAGTTATAAAAACAGGATGTTTTGGTTTATGTGCAAAAGGCCCTATTGTTATAATAAGACCAGAAGATACTTTTTATGCAATGGTAAAACCAGAAGATTGTGAAGAAATTATACAGTCACACATAGTAGAAGGAAAAGTTGTTGAAAGATTATTATGCAAAGACATAGATGGAAAAAAAGTAAATAGATTAGATGACCTTACTTTTTACAAAAAACAGAAGAGAATAGCTTTAAAAAATTGTGGAGTAATAAATCCAGAAGATATAGATGAGTACATAGCTTTTGATGGGTACAGAGCATTAGCCAGAGTTTTGGTAGAAATGTCACCAGACGAAGTAATAGACACTATAGATAAATCCGGATTACGTGGCAGAGGTGGTGCTGGATTCCCAACAGGAAAGAAATGGAAAAGTACAAGAGAGGCAAAAGGAGATAAAAAATTTGTTGTATGTAATGCAGATGAAGGTGATCCAGGAGCTTTTATGGATAGAAGTATACTAGAAGGAGACCCCCATGCTGTATTAGAAGCCATGGAGATTGCAGGATATAGCATAGGAGCAGAAAAGGGATACATATATGTAAGAGCAGAATATCCAATAGCTGTAAATAGACTGCAAATAGCAATTAATCAAGCAAGAGAATATGGAATACTTGGAGAAAATATATTTGGAACTGGATTTAACTTTGACATAGAAATAAGATTAGGTGCAGGAGCATTTGTGTGTGGAGAAGAAACAGCACTTTTAGAGTCAATAGAAGGTAAACGTGGTCAGCCAAGAGTAAAACCACCATATCCAGCACAATCTGGTTTATGGGGATGTCCAACATTAATAAACAATGTAGAAACATATGCCAATATTGCACAAATTATATTAAAAGGACCAGAATGGTATTCTTCTATAGGAACAGAAAATTCAAAAGGTACTAAAGTATTTGCTTTAGGTGGAAATGTTAATAATGTTGGATTAGTAGAAGTTCCAATGGGAACAACTTTAAGAGAAATTGTTTATGATATAGGTGGAGGAATTCCAAATGGTAGAGAATTTAAAGCAGCTCAAACAGGTGGACCTTCAGGAGGATGTATACCAAAAGAACATTTAGACACACCAATAGACTATGAATCTTTAAAAGCAATAGGTTCAATGATGGGATCTGGTGGACTTATTGTGATGGATGACACCAAATGTATGGTATGCTTAGCTAAATTCTATTTGCAATTTACAGTAAGTGAGAGTTGCGGAAAATGTACGCCATGTAGAATTGGAACAAAAAGGATGCTAGAAATATTAGAAAAACTATGTAGTGGTGAAGGCACAGAATACGACATATATAGACTTGAAAAATTAGCAGTAAATATTCAAAAATCAAGTATTTGTGGATTAGGACAAAGTGCACCAAATCCAGTAATAAGTACACTAAAATATTTTAGAGAAGAATTTAGACAACATGCCATAGAAAAAGAATGTAAAGCAATGGAATGTAAGGCATTAGCTAGAATAGAAATAGATGAGGAAAAGTGCAAAGCTTGTGGATTATGCCAAAAAAATTGTCCAGTAAATGCAATAGAAGGAGAAGGAAGAGAAAAGAGGCATATAAATCAAGATAAATGTATTAAGTGTACGACGTGTATTAGGTCTTGCCCATTCCACGCAATTGGTTAATTCAAAAAATAAACGTCGTCTTGCGTTGTTGAAATTTAGATAAAAAATGCTCAACGTGCAAAAGCACGCCTCCGCTTTTTTACTAAATTTCGCCTAGCAATACTTGTTTCTTTTTCGAATTAAAAAAAGTAATGAAGAGCTTCGAATTACGTAGTTAAAATTTTGATGAGGCAAAAGGAGGAGAAAAATGGTTAATTTAAAAATAGATGGAAAAAATGTTGTTGTACCAGAAGGAACCACAATATTAGATGCAGCAAAACAAGCAGGAATAGACATCCCAACATTATGTTTTTTAAAGGATATAAATGAGGTTGGAGATTGTAGAATGTGTATTGTAGAAGTCGAAGGCAGACGTGGATTTGCAACTTCATGTATACAAAAGGTAGAAGAAGGAATGGTAGTACATACACATACTCCAAATGTATTAGAAGCAAGACATACAATTCTTGACCTAATAATTTCAAACCATGCAAAAGATTGCTTAACTTGTACACGCTCACGGAAACTGTGAGCTTCAAGATTTGGCAATTAAGTTTAATGTATTAGATGTTGAGTTTAAAGGAGAAATGACAAAACATAAAGTTGATGATAAATCACCATCAATAGTTAGAGATTTTAATAAATGTATTTTATGTAGAAGATGTGTAGCAACATGTAAAAATGTACAAAATATAGGAGCAATTGACTGCATAGAAAGAGGTTTTGAGTCTTGTATATCTACTACATATGACCACAGTTTAAATGATGTAAATTGTACATTTTGTGGGCAATGTATTGAATCTTGTCCAACTGGTGCTCTTCATGAAAAAGAAAATATAAATGATGTATGGGCAAAATTAAAAGATCCAGATACATATGTTGTTGTCCAAACAGCTCCATCTGTAAGAGTAGCTCTTGGAGAAGAGTTTGGTATGGAAATAGGTACAAATGTTACAGGAAAAATGGTTTCAGCATTGAAACATCTAGGTTTTGATAAGGTTTTTGATACAAATACTGGTGCTGATTTTACAATCATGGAAGAGGCTACAGAATTTGTAAAGAGATTTAAAGAAAATGACAATTTACCAATGACAACATCTTGTTGCCCAGGCTGGGTAAAATTTGCAGAAATGGAATATCCAGAAAACTTGCCACATTTATCAAGTTGTAAATCTCCACATCAAATGTTTGGAGCTATTATAAAATCATACTATGCAGAGAAAAACAATATTGACCCTAAAAATATATATGTGGTTTCTGTTATGCCATGTATTGCTAAAAAGTTTGAAAGACAAAGAGAAGAAATGAAAGTAAATGGGCTATGGGATGTAGATGCCGTTATAACTACACGTGAGCTTGCAAGGATGATAAAACAAGCTAATATAGAATTTGATAAATTAGAAGATGGAACTTTTGATAATCCAATGGGAGAAGCTACAGGTGCAGCAGCTATATTTGGGGTTACTGGTGGAGTTATGGAGGCAGCACTTCGTACAGCATACGAGCTTATTACAGGTAAAGAATTACAGAAATTAGAGTTTGAAGAAATAAGAGGTGCAAAGGGCATAAAGAAAGCAACAATACAGATAGGAGATAAAGAAGTTAAAGTAGCTGTAGCACATGGATTAAGCAATGCAAGAAAAATAATGGAAGAAATAAAAAATGGTACATCAGATTATCAATTTGTAGAAGTAATGGCTTGCCCAGGAGGTTGCATAATGGGTGGAGGTCAACCTATAAAGAATTCTAAAATAAGGATGACAGTTGATGTAAGAGAAAAAAGAGCTGCAGCAATGTATTCTATAGATGAAAGAAGTACAATAAGAAAATCACATGAAAATCCTGTGTTAAAACAAATATATAAAGAATATATTGGAAATCCAGGAGAGCATAAAGCACATGAACTTTTACATACACACTATGTAGAAAGAGAAGAATACAGAATTTAAAGATATAATATTTTTTGTAACAAAAATTAAAAACTCGAGAGGGAGTGCCCTCTCGAGTTTTTTAGCTCACTTGAAGCGATAAATAATGAGCTGGATGCTTAGCAATACCAAATCAACAGTAAGCGCTATAAATAGCCCTGTACTAATTTCGTATGCTGCAAATAAACCTGCAACACAGGCTGTTACACCTATAAGCGTTATTCCTGCAAGTTTCTGGAACTGCAACCGCTCTGTCAAGGTGATTTGCTTACTAGGCTTAAACAAAAAGCTTATGCTCATGAGAAGTCCTAGTAATGTGCATACGGTTAGGACTATTACTGCAAAAAGCAGCAGCGGAAACAACATGGTATCACTCCTTTCTAGTTGTGTTACAATTTTACAATTCTTAATTCAAAGAAAAGAAAATTGCAAGAAGATAAGTGCGCTTCATAATATAATTATAAAATATTTTACACAATATGTCAAAAATATGTGTATAGAAGTGCCGAAAAACGGCGATTTTAGAGATTGAAAATAATAAAAAAATGTGATATAAATAAAATGTTATATTCAAGTGAAAAGTAGCGAAAATTTAACAAAATTTATCTACACATTTCTACAAAAAATTAATTTAATAAAATATATAATAAGTAAGCAAATTATTATAATATATGACAAGTTCAGTATGTACGATATATTAATTATAACTGTAGGAAAAAATTGTTGCAGTAAATGTTAATAAAAAAGATGCGTTATTAATTTAAGCTTAACGAAAATTATGCTAATTGGTGTTATAATATAAGTCAATATAAATAGAAAAATAAGTTTAATATAAGAAAAAATATAATAAAATTATTTAAAATAGAAAGGAATAAAATGGATAAGAAATTTAAATCAGGATTTGTTTCAATAGTAGGTAGAACAAATGTAGGAAAATCAAGTATATTAAATAGCTTAGTAAAGGAAAAAGTTGCAGCAATTGCAAATAAACCACAAACTACAAGAACACAAATTAGAGCAATTGTAAATAGGCCAAATTCTCAAATAATATTTATGGATACACCTGGAATTCATAAGCCAAAGTCTAAGTTAGGAGATGTAATGGTAGACAATGCATTTGAGGCTATTGGAGATTGTGATGTTTTGCTATTTGTTGTGGAAGCTACATCAAAAGATATAGGCAAAGGAGACAGACTAATTTTAGACAAAATAAAAGAAGCAAAAAGGAAAACAATATTAATAATAAATAAAATAGATTTAGTAAATAAAGAAGAAATTGCAAGACTAATAAATTTATATAAAGATGAGTATGATTTTGCAGCTATAATTCCAGTTTCTGTAGAAAAAAGCTATAACTTAGATGCAATTTTAGATGAAATAGAAAGTAACCTAAAAGAAGGTCCAGCATATTATAATATTGATGAGTATACAGACCAAACACTAAGACAATTAACAGAAGAAACAATAAGAGAAAAAGCATTGAGACTTTTACAAGATGAAGTACCTCACGGAATATTAGTAGAAGTAGAAAAAATGAAAATGAGAAAAACAATAGATAAGGAGCCAATTTATGATATAGATGCAACTATTTATTGTGTAAGAGAGTCACATAAAGGTATTATAATTGGAAAAAACGGTGCAATGCTTAAAAAAATCGGAACATATGCAAGACAAGATTTAGAGAAAATGTTTGATTGTAAAATTAATTTAAAAATTTGGGTAAAAGTAAAGCAAGATTGGATTAATAATGACAGCTTTGTTAAGAAATTTAAAAATAAAGATTAAATTATTTAACGTAAATTTGGAAGATACTGTTAATAAAATTTGCAAATAAAATAATAAAAATATAAAAAAATAATATTTTGTTTAATGTTTTGCTATTGAAGTTTAAATAGAAGATTAAGTAAAAAATAGCAAAATTATCTTGGTATAAATTTTAAATAAATACAAAAGATAAAAATAATATTATAAGATTGAAGCAACAAAAATCTTATAATATTTTAGCAAATACTAAAGTATATGCGTTCTTTAACAGGAGATGATTACTATGATAAAACAAATTGCTTGGAATACTTTTAAAAATACTGGTAACATAGATACATTTATGGAACTAATGGAAGTAGAAAATATAGAAAAAACAATGAAAGGTATGTACGACAATGGGAATAGTAAAAACGAAGGGAATAGTAATAGCGGAAAACAATATGAGCGATTATGATAAAATGGTTACCATTTTAACTCCAAGTGGGAAAATTGGGTGCGCTGCTAGAGGTGCTAGAAAACCCAAAAGTATGCTTATGGCAGCTACTCAGTTTTTGTGTTTTGGAGAGTATATGTTATATAGAGGAGTGAATTCTTATAATATAAATTCATGTGACACAATAGAAATATTTTATAATATAAGAACAGACTTGGACAAGCTAAAATATGCAACACATATAACTAAAATAATAAATGACGTAACAGATGAAAATCAAAATACATACAAAATTTTACAGCTATTCTTAAATACATTATATATGATTTCGGAAACGAACGAAAACCTAGATTTTATAGTTTCAGTGTTTAAAATAAGACTAGCTTGCCTTTTAGGTTTTATGCCTATAATAAATAAATGCACATCTTGTGGCGAAAATGGTGCAGATGAATATTTTAGTTTTGAAGATAGTGGATTTAAATGTGAAGCTTGTGCAAGACAGGACAAAGGGGCAATAAAAATAAGTAAATCTACAGCTAATGCTATAAAATATATAATTTTAGCGGATGCCAAGAAAATATTTTCATTTAATATAGCAGAAGAGAATAGGAGAGAATTAGAGATAATTGCAAAATTATACTTAAATGATAAACTAGATAAAGAGTATAAAATAGAAGATTTATTTTAAATCAATTTAAATTATAGAAAACTTAAAAATAATATAAACTTGAAGATATTAAAAATATTAAAAATATTTTTAATACTTTTAATACTTTTAATACTTTTAATACTTTTAATTTTAATATATGGTATAATTAAAATGTATTATTAAATATTCTATTTTTAAGCAAAATGTGATAAAATACAGATTATGGAGTGGAAATAATCTGTATTTTCATGTAATTGTAAAATTAAGAAAAAATTAAGCTAAAATACGCATAAAAAGCAATTTATATATTTGACATTTAATATAATAAAATGATATAATAAATCAGTTAATAAACGTTTTGAGGGAGATATTATGAGCAAGGTAATTAAGTTTGGTGTAGGTTTTGTTACAGGAAGACCTAATATTTGTAAGCTTATTAATAACACATGCAAGCATTTAGTAGAACAAGTTAATAAATCAGATGTAAAAATAGAACTAACTATTTTTATATTATTTGATTTACAATATCAATTTACAACAAGAATAGACTTTTATGGACTTATGCCAGATGTATATAAAAATGTTAATGTAAAATATATAACACCAGAAGATTTGGAAGAACAAAAAAAGATGCTAATAGGAAAAGAAATATTAACAAAAAAAGAAGCAGATTTGTTCTTAGGATATGGGTATGCTAAAGGAAGAAATACTATAATGTATTATGCGTTAAAAAAGGATATAGACTACCTATTATTCTGGGATGATGATGAATATCCTGTAGCATGTGTAAAAGATGAAAGCGATGAAGAAATAACATGGGTAAAACAAGACAATATTTTAGATACAATAAACTATATGAAAAAAGCAGATGTAGCTTTAGGTCATAAATGTGGTTATGTTTCACCTATTCCTTATATAGAGCTAAAAGAAGATATAAATGAAGAATTATTTAAAGATTATATAGAAGCCGTTTCAAATGAGGCTATATCATGGGAAAAAATAAGAGAGCAATTAGTAAAATATCATGGTTTTAGATATATTTCTAAGAGTGAAATAGAAGAAGCTAAAGTAAAAGAAATAGAATTTGACGGAATTGGAAAATGGGTTTTAGGTTCACCACTTTGCTTAAATTTAACACATCTAGACAAAATACCATCGTTTTATAACCCAGAAGGAGCAAGGGGAGAAGATGCATTTTTCTCTACATGGCTAGAAAATTCAAAAGTAATAGAAATGCCAGTGTACCATTTCCATGATGCTTTCTTAAAATATACAAATATTTTAAATGAAAAATATCCTAAAAAGCTAAGAAAAATAAAAATGGAAGATGAGCAAACAACAGAAAGATTTATAAAGGCTTCGATTGGATGGATAAGATATAAACCATTGTTTATTTATCTAACAGATAGAAAAAATTATAATGAAAAAATAGATCAAATACGTGAAAAGTTAAAAATAAGTATACCAGAAGTAAATAAACTATTTGAAAATTCAGATTTAAACATATTATTACCTGAATTAGAAAAGTTTAATAGCAGTGTAAAAAAAGATTATGAAGATTATATAAAAACAAATGAAGCATGGGAAAAAGTTAAAAAAGCTATGACTGAAAAATAATTTTAAATAAAGTTTAACTTATACAACGTAAGATAAATATAATAAAAAGATTAAGAAAAATAGAAAAAATGGATACATTTAAATAGACAAAAAATAATAAAAAGTTGGAATAATTAATTCCAACTTTTTACTGTATCATCAAATCTTTGTCTTTGAGTGTTAAATCTATCTCTAAAAAATTCAAGTCTATCTGCAGTTAAATTCTGCTCTTTTTCTAAAGTTTTCATATTTAATTCAAATTTATCATTAAATTTCTTTATAAGAAGTTCTTTAGCAGTATCTGCAATTGCAGGGTCAAATCTAGGCATTTTAACTGCAAGTTCAATTGTATTTTCTAAGAATCTAGCTCTTGCTCTATATTCAAGCTCATATAATGCATGAGAATGGAAAAATTCAATACAACCATCAAATGCATCAAGTACATCTAGTCTTTTTAAAGATAATGTAGCAGACATTATACTATTAGGTCTTTTAATATATCCATACAATACATCATCAATTGTAGCAATGCTTTTGCAATTATATAATACACGATATGTAGTGAATTCGTCTTCGTTTAATTTACCAACTGGAAAACGAATATTATTATATGTTTCTTTCTTGTACAATTTACTCCATGATACAACTGTTTTTATATATAAGTGTAAATCATCGGAAAATAATTCTAATAAAGCTTGTTCATTATTAATAATTGAAACTTGTCTATTTTCTTTTATATCTAAAAAGCTTTCTTTGTTTTCTGGTGTAACATCCTCAAAAGGAATTTTATTATAGTCACATTCAACTATATCTGCAGAATGTTCTAAAGCAACATTTAGCATTATTTCATAAAATCTAGTTGAAATATAATCATCTGAATCTACAAATGAATAGTAATCACCTGTTGCAACATCCAATCCAGCATTTCTTGCTGTTGATAAACCGCCATTTTCTTTATGTATAACTTTTATACGTTTATCTTTTTTTGCATATTCTTGGCATATTTCTAAAGAGTTATCTGTTGAACCATCATCAACTAAAATAATTTCAAGATTAGTATATGTTTGATGAATTAAAGATTCAAGACAGTTAGTAATATATGGAGCAACATTATAAACTGGCACCATTACACTTATTAATTTTTTTTCTGTATTCATACATCCACCTCATCCATTAAATTTACAAAGTTTTTATAAAAATTTTCTTTACTATATTTTACAGAATGTTTCTTGCTTTCTTTACCCATTTCTGCTCTTACATTTGGGTTTTCGTATAGGTAATCAAGTTTATCTGCCATATTTTGAATTAAATTTTCATCTCTTTCCAAAACAAAAGCATTTTTGTTAGTAACGAGTTCTGGAATTCCTCCAGAGTGTGTTGTTATAATAGGTAATCCACTTGCCATAGATTCCATAACAACAAGTCCAGATGGCTCTTCCCACATTGAAGGAATAATAGAAATATCAGCAATACTATGTATTTTATATAAGTTAGTATTATGAATAAATCCAGTAAATATAATTTTATCAGATACATCTTTAGAAATTTCTATTAATTCTTTATCATAATCTGTAAGAATTTCATTTCCGAATTTAGAATTACCTACAATCATAAGCTTACAATTGTCAATGTGCTTCATTTTCTTAAAAGCTAATATTAATTCTTTTATGCCTTTCTGAGGTACTGTTCTACCGCAAAACATAAGTACACAATCAGTTTTTTTAATATTATATTTTTCTTTTAACTCGTCTTTTTCATCTTCACTAACTTTTTTGGTAAAGTTTTCAATGGCTATTCCATTTTCAACTACTCTAACAAAATTAGGACTTATAATTTTGTTACTTGTTAAGTAATTTTTTACATAATTGCTAATAGCAATAAAGAATTTGTAATTTCTTAACAATCTTTCGTCTCCTGCAACATTTCCATGCATATGAAGTAAAAACTTTTGAGAAGGTAGTTTTTGAATTAAATACTCATAACCTAAGTAGTTTCCTCCTTCTATAACTATGTAGTCAAAACTTTTGTTAGCTAAAACTTTATATACTTCGTCCATATATATACGGAAATTATCAGAAACAGTTTCATCAGAAAAGTCTAACTTTGCTGTGTTTTCTGGTAATTTTATATAATGCATTGTAGTATATTTGTAGCTCTTGCTAATTTCATAAGCTTTTTCCTCATAAGGACATACACAAGAAAAGTCTATTAAATGTTCTTTTTCGTTTACATTAATTAGGTTTGTTACTAAGGTTTCAACTGCGCCACCTTTAGTAGCTGGAATAGGAAAAAAGTTTGGAATTATAAAACATACTTTTTTCATAAATTCACACTCCTTTATATCAATAACTATAGCATAATAGAAATATAAAAGCAAGAAAAATGTAGTTTCATATTTATATTATAAAATAAAAAGACGACATAATAAATAAAAATTAAATTATGAATGTATCAACTAATTTTTTTATAATATTTTAAAAAAATATTAGGAGCAAAATTTGCAGAAGTAGTTTACATTACAAGGGATTTTTGATATAATAAATACGTTAATTAAATAAATTTATAAAGGTGGGGAGGAAAGTGAAAAAATATGTAATTAGAAAATACGAAGGCAATAAAAAAATTGAATACAAAATCAAAGATCTTATTGTCAACATTTTATCAGTAGAGCAAGGACATGAAGAGTGGAGAAACACTTATTTAACAGAAGATTATGACAGGGACAATTTAGTAGTCTTGTATATTCAAGATGATAATGATGATGTTATTGCAACAATGTCATTAGATATCGAAAAACAAGACTCAGGAAAATTAAGAAGCGTGTGCTGTCATCCTGAGTATAGAGGACTAGGGCTGTCCGGTGACTTATTAGAAGGTATATTCGAAGTTGCCAAAGAAATGAATTTAAAAAAGATTACTTTAGATACTTACAGCAATATGCAAAGAGCTATTGCATTTTATCATAAACATGGTTTTGAAACAATTGACGAAGCTCCTTATGGAGACGAAACAAAATACATGTTAGAAACAGCAGTATAAAAGTAAACTTATAAAAAGAGGTCAAAATGTATTTAATAGTAGGACTTGGAAATCCCGGAAAAGAGTATGAAAACACTAGACATAACATGGGATTTAAAGTATTAAATAAGCTATCAGAAGAATATAATATACCTATTACCAAAAGTAAATTTAACGGAAAATATGGAACAGGCATAATAGAAAATGAAAAAGTAATTTTGTTAGAGCCACAAACTTATATGAATCTTAGCGGAGAGGCTATAAAGCCAATGCTGGACTTCTATAAGGTGGCTCCTTCAAAGTTGCTTGTTATTTATGATGACATAGATGTAGAACCAGGGAAAATAAAAATTAGAATGAAAGGTGGACCTGGTACACATAATGGAATGAAATCTGTGGTACATGAGGTAGGAACAGAAGAGTTTCCAAGGATAAGAGTTGGAATAGGTCAACCTATTATAAAGCTTGCTATGATAGACTATGTTATTGGGTATGTTCCAGAAGAAGAACTAAAAATATTAGACCAAGGAACAGAAAAAGCTAAGCAAGCTGTAGTAGAAGTATTAAAACATGGAGTAAATTATGCTATGAATAAGTTTAATTAAACTTATTATAAGGAAAGGATTTGTATGCAAGAATTAATTATAAACAGTGATGGAGAAAATAAACAAATAGCACTTGTAGAAAATGGAAAACTAATAGAAAAATATGATGAAAGACCTGATATGCATAGACTTGAAGGAAATATTTATTTGGGTAGAGTAGAAAATGTGCTTCAAGGTATGCAAGCTGCATTTGTTAATATAGGCGAAGAGAAAAATACATTTATGCATATAAAAGATGTTATTCCAAAAGTTAGTAACGAAACTGGAAACAAAAATGAATTACTAAGCAAATATGATATAAAGGACTATATTAGAGTAGGTATGCCAATATTAGTACAAGTAAAAAAAGATAGTACTAATAAAAAAGGTGCAAGGGTATCTACTAATATTAGCTTGCCTGGAAGATTTGTAGTACTTTTACCAGATACAAATTTTATTACAATCTCAAAAAAAATAACAGATAATAATAAAAGAAAAGAATTGCAAAAGGCTGTTCAAGAAGAATTACCTAAAAATTATGGTGCAATAATTAGAACATCTGCCGAAAATAAAGATGCTGAACTTATAAAAAGAGATGTAAAAAGCTTAATTAAATTATGGGAATTAATCCAAGAAAGTGCGAAAAATCTTAAAGAAGAAAAAGATTTTGAACCTACTTTAATATACGAAAATGAAGGAATAATAGGAAAGCTTTTAACCGACTTAATTGACCAAAGCTTAGAAAGAATAATGACTAATGATGAAGAAGTTTATAACAAAATTTCAAATATATTGGAGCAATCAGGAGCAAATAAAATAAAATTAGAATTAAAGAAAAAAGCTAATATTCTAGATTTATATGACTTAGAAAATCAAATAGAAAAAGCTAAAGCTAGAAAAATATGGCTTAAATGTGGCGGATTTATTACAATTGATAAAACAGAGGCATTAACTGCAATTGATGTTAACTCTGGCAAATATGTTGGAGGGAAAGACTTAGAACAAACAGTATACAGAGTAAATAAAGAAGCTACTTTAGAAATTGCAAAACAACTTAGACTAAGAGATATAGGCGGAATTATAATTATAGATTATATAGACATGGAAAAAGAAGAAACTAAGACAAAAATATTAGAAGAATTAAACGAATGCTTAAAAAAGGATAGATCTAAGACTCAAGTTATTGGATTTACACCTTTAGACTTATTAGAAATGACAAGGAAACATATGTGTAGTAATGATTAGGAGCAAATTTTAGACTGGACGGTCTATTATTTGCTTTTTTTGTAAATCGACTGTAAAATATATAAAGCTATAAAAATAAATATAAGAGGTATGAATTCTATGAAAAAATCTAAGAGAAAACTTTATGAAGGGGAAGTTTTAAAAGATTATAGGGAATTAGTAAATAGGTACAAAAACAGATATGCAAATAATGTTGCTTTTGAATATAGGCACGATGTACATGACGAAAAAACAATAAAAGTTACATATGCAGAGTTTGCAAATGACATTGAAGCTTTAGGTTCTAGCTTGCTTACTCTAAACATGGAAAACAAAAGAGTAGCAATTATTGCACCAAATAGATATGAATGGTGTGTAAGCTATTTAGCTGTAGGAACAGCTGGGCTTACAGTAGTGCCATTGGATAAATCCTTACCAGATAATGAAATAGAAAGTTTAATTATACGAAGCAAAGTAGATACAGTAATATTTGACAATAAATATTCAGAAGTATTTAAGAAGATAAATCAAGAGAAGAAGTCTAGCTTAAAATATTATATATGCATGGATGATACAGATGGATTTATAAAATATTCAGAAATTTTAAGTAAAGGAAGGGAACTATTACTAGCAGATAATAATGAATATAATAATGTACAAATAAATCCAGACGAAATTTCTATAATATTGTTTACATCAGGAACTACTTCTATTGCCAAAGCAGTTGCTTTATCTCAGTCAAATATTTGTGCTGATGTTACAGCTTTAAGTCAGATAGCAAAGATATATGAAACAGATAGATTTTTATCATTTTTACCATTACATCACACATTTGAATCAACAACAACATTTTTGTATGGAACATCATGTGGTATTACAATAGTATTTTGCGATGGTTTAAAATATATTCAAAGAAACTTAAAAGAGTTTAACATTACAGGGTTTGTATGTGTACCACTTATGCTTGAAATAATGTATAAAAAAATGATGAAAACAATAGAAGAACAAGGAAAAACAAAACTAGTTAATACTATGAGAAAGATAACAAGAGGTCTATTAAAAGTAAAAATAGATGTAAGAAAAAAAGTCTTTAAACAAATATTTGAATCATTAGGACCAAATTTAAGGATGTTTATATCTGGTGGAGCAGCAATAAGTAAAGAAGCAATAAAAGCTTTTAGAGATATAGGAATAAACCTTTTACAAGGATATGGGTTAACAGAAACATCACCTGTACTTGCAGGAGAAAATGATGTGTATAAAAGAGATGGTTCAGTAGGTTTTGCACTTCCAGGAATAGATATAAAGATAGATAAACCTAATTCAGAAGGAATAGGAGAGATAATAGCTAAAGGACCTGTAGTAATGCATAAATATTTAGACAACGAAGAAGCTACAAATGAAGTATTAAAAGACGGCTGGTTCCATACAGGTGACTTAGGAAAGTTTGATAAAGATGGATTTTTATTTATAACAGGCAGAAAAAAATATGTTATCGTGCTAAAAAACGGAAAAAACATTTTTCCAGAAGAATTAGAAATATTAATAAACCAATTAGGATATGTTTCAGAAAGCATGGTATATGGGAAACCAGACAAAGACGATGACTTAACAATATGTGCAAAAATAGTTTATAATGCAGAAGAAATGGAAAAATTATATCCAAATAAAAGCAAAGAAGAATATCACGATATAGTGTGGCAAGACATACGTAATAACATAAATAAACAAATGCCAGCATATAAATATATTAGAGAAATAATTGTAACAGATGAGCCTCTTATAAAAACTACAACGCAAAAAGTAAAAAGAGAAGCTGAAATGAAAAAAATATTTGGAAATTAGGGACAGGTCCCAACTTCCCAATTTGGGAAATTGGGGACAGGTCACCTTTTTTTATTTAACAAATTAAAAAAGTAAAATATAGAAAAAGTAAATTCTAGTTCCTGATTAAAAGCTTTTTTATTTATAAAAAACTTAAGATTTGCATTTACTTATTTTTTAAAATGTGTTAAATTATTAATGAAGTTAAATGTTAAGTTGTTAAATGGAGGAAAGTAGATGCCAAACGAGAGAAGAAAAAATAAAAGAAAAATTACAAGAATTAAAGATTTACTTACTATGAGAAATTTTTTAATAATAATTGCAATTTTAACTTTAATCATAGTTATTTCATCAGGTATAATGATTTATAGAAACTATCAAGATAAGCAATTATTAGCTAAACAAAAAGAAGAGTTAGACAATCAAATAGAAGCTATTTTTACAGAAACATTAAATAATATTTCTTCTACAAATCAAGAAGTAGATAAAATGGACAAAGTAATAAGAATATCAACAGTTGGAGACATTTTATGTGGTGATGAAATGTTAATGGATGCCAAAAATAATGACAATAGTTATGATTTTAATCACGTATTTAAAAATGTAAATCCATTTATAGAGAGAAGCGACTTAGTAGTAGGAACTATGGAAACAAACTTTACAAATGCTCAATTTTCCGGATATGATAAGTCAAATTCACCTAGAGAGTTTGCAATGGCAGTAAAAAAAGCAGGAGTAAATGTGGTAAGTTTAGCACATAATCATGCTTTAGATTATGGTATAAACGGGCTAAAGGATACAAAAAAATATCTACAAGAAATGGGATATGATGTTTTAGGAGATAGACTAGAAGGAAACAATGTTTTAATAAAAGAAGTAAAAGATGTTAAAATTGCATTTTTAGCTTATACTTATGGAGTAAATGATGAAGACAGCAAAACAAGCAAGGAAATGGATTCAGTATATATTTTTAGCGAAGAACAAGCAAAGAAAGATATTGAATATGCAAAAGAAAATGCAGATACAATTTGTGTTTTAATGCATTGGGGAGATATGTATTCAAATGAAGTAAGTGACGAACAAAGGAAAATTGCGGATTTTTTAGTAGATAATGGTGTGACACTAATAATTGGTACTCATCCTGCTACTGTTCAACCAATGGAAATAAGACAAAATAAAGAAGGGAAAAATGTATTGGTAGCATATTCTTTAGGAAATTTCTGTTCATCAATTTCAGAAGATAACGCAAAAGTAGAATTAATTTTAAACATAGAGCTTAGAAAAAGTGGAGAAGACGGAGAAGTTTATTTAAGAAAAGTGGATTATACTCCATTATATATGTTAGATAATGGTTCTCTTTCAGAAAATAGATACGAAATAATAGACATGAAAAATACTGCTTTACAATATGCAAGTGGAAATGGAACCGTAACAAGAGATACATATAATAAACTAATAAGCGGATTAGATTTATTAGAAAATATATTAAAACAAGAATAAAATTTGTAAAATATAAAGTAACCTAAGACAAAGATTAAAATTTGAGAGGTTACTTTATATTTATAATATATAAGCAAAAAGATGGATAATAGTAAAATTATATATGGATAATAGAATAATAAGTCAATATGAAGTGAAAAATAGGAAGAAGAGGTAGAAAAATGAAAGTAGGATTTGTTTCATTAGGATGTAGTAAAAATTTAGTAGATACAGAAAAAACAATAGATTTATTTAAAAAGCATGGGTATGATATAGTAAATAATCCAAAAGAAGCGGAAATAATAGTAATAAATACATGTGGATTTATAGAGGCTGCTAAAGAAGAGGCAATAAATACTATATTAGAGATGGCAGAGTATAAAAGAGAAAATTGTAAATATATAATAGCAATGGGATGCTTAGTTCAAAGATATAGAGATGAGCTTGAAAAATCGTTACCAGAAGTGGACTTATTTATAAAATATAGTGAATATGACACAATTTGGAGCCAGATAGATAATTTAATAAATAAAGATATCATACATGAAAAAGAGGAAGATATACCATTTAATAAATTAAAAGATAGAGTAATAACAACTGGAGAGAACTTTGCATACATAAAAATTGCAGACGGATGTAATAACTGCTGTACTTTCTGTGCAATTCCATATATACGAGGAAGATTTGAGAGTAGACCAATGGAAGACATTATAGAAGAAGCAAAAGACTTAGCAGAAAAAGGATATAAAGAAATAATTTTAATAGCTCAAGACACTACAAAATACGGAATAGACATATATGGAAAACCAAAACTTGCAGAATTACTAAAAAAACTATGTAAAATAGATGGTGTAAAATGGATTAGATTTTTATATGCATATCCAGAAACAATTGATGATAAACTAATAAAAGTTGTAAAAAAGAACGATAAAATATGCAAATACTTTGATATTCCAATTCAGCATATCTCTGATACTGTCTTAAAAAGAATGAATAGAAAAAGTAATGCAGAAAGTATAGAACTTTTAATAAAAAAATTAAGAGATAAGATACCTGGAGTAATAATAAGAACTACTGTAATGGTGGGATTTCCAGGAGAAACTCAAGAAGATTTCGATAAATTATGCGAATTTATAGAAAAAGCAAAATTTGACAAGCTAGGAGCTTTTTCATATTCAAAAGAAGAAGGAACACCAGCATCAAAAATGCCAGAACAAGTACATCCAAAAACAAAAAAAGCAAGATACAATAAAATAATGGAAATTCAACAAAAAGTATCTGAAGAAAACTTAAATAAATATATAGGA
Source organism: uncultured Clostridia bacterium (assembly GCA_944392105.1). Classification (GTDB taxonomy): domain Bacteria; phylum Bacillota; class Clostridia; order TANB77; family CAG-508; genus CAG-273. The sequence goes on from CALXVM010000001.1 coordinate 71,273, forward strand.
AAAGAATTAGAAGTTTTAGTAGAAGGAAAAACTAAAGATGGCAAATATTATGTATGTAGAAGTTACATGGATGTGCCAGATATAGATGGAGTTATATATTTAGAAACCTCAAAAGAATTAAAAAGTGGTGATTTTACAACATGCACAATAAAATCATCAATAAATGAATATGACTTACTTGGAAATTAGGGACAGGTCATTTCTTCCCGATTTGGGAAATTAGGGACATATCACTAACAATTTATATATTTAAATATAAAAACAAAAATAAAAAAGAGTATTATTTTTACGTTCGACTACGGACGCGGAGCTACTTAAAATTTGTGTAAACACAAATTTTAAGACCTTGTCTCACTACAAAATATTACTCTTTTTTTTTATATAAATAATTTGTTTTTTATTAAATCTAGAAATAGTGATCTGTCCCTAATTTCCCAAATCGGGAAGAAATGACCTGTCCCTAATTTCCTAATTAATAATTTTCTGCGTTTACTTCGAAGTAAGCTTGAGGATGTTTACAAACTGGGCAAATTTGTGGAGCTTCTGTGCCAACATGTATATGACCACAGTTTCTACATTTCCAAACTGTAATACTTCCTTTTTTAAATACTTCTCCATTACCTAAGTTGTCTATTAATTTTCTATATCTTTCCTCATGATGTTTTTCTACTTCTGCAATTCCTCTAAATGTAGCAGCTATTTCTGTAAATCCTTCTTCGTCAGCGATTTTAGCAAAGTTTGCGTACATATCTGTCCACTCGTAATTTTCTCCAGCAGCTGCAGAATGTAAGTTTTCCATAGTATTTCCGATTCCATTTAGATATTTAAAATGAAGTTTTGCATGTTCTTTTTCATTTTCTGCAGTCTCTAAAAATATAGCTGCAATTTGCTCATATCCTTCTTTTTTTGCTACACTAGCGAAATATGTGTATTTGTTTCTAGCTTCTGACTCTCCAGCAAAAGCTGCTTTTAAGTTAGCTTCAGTTCTTGATCCTTTTAATTCCATACTAATTTCCTCCTAAAATAAATTTGAGAACTATTCTCATTTTCAAAATAATAATATACCATTGGAATTAAAAAGTCAATGATTAATTGCTATAATTATTCATTATATTTGCACAATATTCCATATAGCAGTAGTTACCATACATAATATAATTCCACAAATGCTTGGAATTATAAAAGAAAGAACGGTCCATTTTAAACTACCAGTTTCTTTTTTTATGGTCATTAAAGTAGTTCCACATGGAAAATGTAGTAATGACAAAATCATTATATTAATTGCGGTAAGAAGAGTCCAACCATTTTCTATTAAAATTTGTGATATATCTGCTAAATTTTCTAAATGTAGTAAAGTACCAGTTTTAGCATAACTCATTAAAATTATTGGAAGAACAATTTCATTTGCAGGTAAGCCTAATATAAATGCAGTAATAATGTATCCGTCTAATCCTAAAAGCTTTCCAAACGGATCAAAGAAATTAGCTACATATGTTAAAATGCTTATATCATTTATTTGAATATTGGCGAATAACCAAATAACAAGTCCGGCAGGTGCTGCAATAGATATTGCTCTACCTAATACAAAAATCGTTTTATCAAAAATTGACCTTACTATTACTTCTAAAATTTTAGGCTTTCTGTAAGGCGGAAGCTCTAAAGTAAAAGATGATGGTAGCCCTTTTAATATTGTTTTAGAAAGAAGCTTAGAGACTATAAGAGTCATAAATACTCCCAAAACAATTACTAGTAGTACCACTATTGTAGCAATTATTGAAGAAGAAAATCCGCCAGCTATTCCTCCAAAAAATATAGTTGCAATTGTAATTAAAAATGGAAATCTACCATTGCAGGGAACAAAGCAATTTGTTAATATTGCAATCAATTTTTCTCTTGGTGAATTTATAATTTTTGTTCCAACAACACCTGCAGCATTACAACCAAATCCCATGCACATAGTAAGAGCCTGTTTTCCGGAAGCACATGCCTTTTTAAAAAATTTGTCTAAGTTAAAAGCAATTCGTGGAAGATACCCTAAGTCCTCTAAAATTGTAAATAACGGAAAAAATATAGCCATCGGAGGCAACATAACTGCTATAACACATGTTAAGGTAGAATATACACCATCAATTAAAAGACTTGTAAGCCAAGCGGGTGAACCTATATAATTTAAGAAAGACAATAGCTTTTCTTGTATATATGCAAAAAAACTAGATAAGAGCTCAGATGGATAATTTGCTCCTACAATTGTAAGCCAAAATATTAAACCTAAAAACAATAACATAATTGGTATTCCATATTTTTTAGAAGTTAATATTTTATCGGCTTTTCTATCTATATTACTATAACTACCTTTGTTATATGAACAAACACTTTTAGCAAGCATTTCGGCATTAAAAAAGATTTCTGAAATAATTTTATCATTAAAAGTTTCTTTTTTAATATTGCTCTTTTCTAATCTGGAATATACCAAATTTAAAGCTTTTAAAATTTCATTTGAAGATAAGTTAATATTTAGTTGTTCGCTAATTGAAGTTAAAATTTTTGCATCTCCTTCAATTAGTTTAATAGAAATCCATCTAGCTAAATAACTATGTGCATTAGTTAATTGTTTGTGGATAAGTGGCTCCAAAATTTCAATACTTTCCTCAATAGCAACTCCATAATTTAATTTTATAGGAGAAAGATGTATTTTTTTAGTACATATATTTTCTACTTGACTCATTAAACTTTTTAAAGTTTTCTTACTTTTTGCAATGGTTCCAACTACAGGGATACCAAGACGTTTAGACAATAAGTCCAAATTTATATTAATACCTTTTCTCTTTGCTTCATCTAGTAAATTAACACAAAGAATAACATTAGGAGTTATTTCCAAAGATTGATAAACTAAGTTTAAATTTCTTTCCAAACATGTAGCATCAACTACAATTAAAAGTGCATCTGATTTACCAAAACATATACAATTACGTGCAATTTCTTCTTCCTCAGAATGTGACATTAAAGAATATGTACCAGGCAAATCTATTAAACGATAATTCTTATTTTTATAATTACATATACCACTGGCATTTTCTACAGTTTTTCCAGGCCAGTTACCAGTATGCTGATGCATACCAGTTAATGCGTTAAAAATTGTAGACTTACCAACATTAGGGTTTCCTACTAAAGCGATAGTATAGTTGGCAGAATTTATTTTTTCTATATTTTTGTTAAAAAGCATAAACAACAAGAGCCTCCTACAAAAGATAATAAAAATAGTTTATTTTTTAAATGTTTTTTGCAAATAAGATATTAAGCAACATATATGTTTTTGGTATCTTCTATTCTTATAGCTATAATAGTTCCTCGTACTTCGTAAGCTATTAATTCTCCTGCAGGGCTTAATAAAACAGGTGTAATTATAGCACCTTCTACTAAACCAAAGTCTAATAGTCTTCTTTTTAATGAACCTGTGCAGTTTAATGACTTAATTTTAACAGAAGTATTTAATTTTATCGTATCTAGAGATGTTTTCATAAGTTTTTATCATTCCTTTGATTAAAATTACTATTATATTTTATGTGGAATATTGTAAAAAGTGATTCGTTATAATATAATAAAGAAAATCAAAAAAGAAAGGAAGAAAAACATGGAAAAAGTAAGAGGATTTGAAGTAGCAAAAGGATTTGAAGATAAAAATATTAACTTACCAGAGAGAAAAACAAAATATTCAGCAGGATATGACATTGAGGCAGCAGAAGACTGCATAGTACCTGCATTTAAGTTAGGACAAGCTCCAACATTTATAAAAACAGGTATAAAAGCATATATGCCAGAAGATGAATATTTAATGTTATGTAATAGAAGTTCAAACCCAAAGAAAAAGGGATTGGTTATGGCAAATGGTGTTGGAATAATAGATAGTGACTATTATGAAAATGTAGATAATGATGGTCATATAATGTTTACATATTTTAATATAAAAGATGAAGATGTAGAAATAAAAAAAGGTGAATGTATTGGTCAAGGAATATTCTTAAAATTCAATACAGTAGATAATGACAATGCCCAAAATGAAAGAACAGGTGGATTTGGCTCAACTAGAAAATAAAAAAATGACTGACTAGTATTGGTAACATAAAACAACAAAAAAATAAAAATTATAAAAGCTTTGCACGACAATGGATTTATGTAAAAATATAAAAAAATAAATGGTAAAAGTTTTGACTTTTGCCATTTTTTATAGTATAATAGAAGTGTAGTTGAAAGAGAGAAAAGACCCTTCCTAACTCAATAGAACAACATAAAATATTGAAAGGAGCTGATACTTACATGTTTAATGTAGGAGATAAAATTGTATATCCAATGCACGGAGCTGGAACAATAGATGCAATAGAAAACAAAAATATTTTAGGAGAAGAACAATCTTATTATGTAATAAAAATGCCTGGTGAAGTTAAGGTAATGGTTCCAACAGAAAAGGCAGAACAAATAGGAGTTAGAAGTGTTATAAATAAAGAAGAGGCAAATAAAGTTATTTCAGTTTTAGAGCATAACGAAACAGAAATGTCACAAAATTGGAATAAAAGATATAGAGACAATATGGATAAAATGAAGAGCGGAGATATATATGAGGTAGCAGATGTAGTAAGAAACCTAGCTTTTAAACAAAAAGAAAAAGGTAGCTTATCTACAGGAGAAAAGAAAATGTTTTCAAATGCTAAACAAATTTTAATAAGCGAATTAGTTTTAGCAGAACATGCTTCAGCAGAAGAAGTAGAACAATTAATAGACAATAAAATAAATGTTTCATTTGATGAATATAAAGTTCCTCACGAAGAAACAAACTTAAGTAATAATGCAGTAAATAAATTTATTCCATTCAACAACGAAGGAACAACAAATGTGTAAATTAGTAAAAACTCAATATTAAAGTGTTACATAAGTGCACCACGTTTAGTAATATAATAAAAACTAAGCGGAGGTGCATTTTTTAGAAGGATTTAACCATTTTATGTCGAATAATATTAATATATGAAGAAAGGTAAATAAAATTGTTTAGATATAGTGATGAAGTTATTGAAGAAGTTAAAAGTAGTAATGATATAGTAGATGTAATTTCTCAGTATGTGACTTTAAAGAGAAGTGGAAGAAACTTTTTTGGTTTATGTCCATTTCATAAAGAAAAGTCACCTTCTTTTTCTGTCTCTCCAGACAAGCAAATATTTCACTGTTTTGGTTGTGGAGTAGGTGGAAATGTTATACATTTTGTAAGCAAAATAGAAAATATTTCATTTGTAGAAACAATGGAATTGCTTGCAAATAGAGCAGGAATTACACTCCCAACTTTAAATAATAATGAAGATGACAAAACATTAAGACTAAAGTCAAGAGTTTATGAAATAAACGAAGCAGTTGCCCAGTTTTATCACGAAAACTTATACAAGCCAACATCAAAAACTGCACAGGAATATGTAAAAAAAAGACGCTTAGATAATAAAACATTAAAAACATTTTCTATAGGCTATTCTGGTAATTTTGATGATACATATAAATTTTTAAAAAATAAAGGCTTTACAGACGAAGAAATTTTGGCATCAAGCTTAGTGGCAAGAAGTAAAAATGGTGGATTTATAGATAAGTTTAGAAACAGACTTATGTTTCCAATTAAAGATGTAAGAGATAGAGTTATTGCATTTGGAGGAAGAGTCTTAGATGACAGTAAACCTAAATATATAAATTCGCCTGAAAATATAGTTTATAGTAAAGGAAGGCATTTATTTGGGCTTAATGTTGCAAAAAAGGGAGATTGCAAAAAAATCTTAATAGTTGAAGGTTATATGGATGCAATTTCTTTATATCAAAGAGGAATTACTAATGTAGTTGCATCACTTGGAACAGCTCTTACAGAAGCACAAGGCAGACTTTTGCGAAGAAGTTGTGAGCAAGTAATACTAGGGTATGATGCAGATGGAGCTGGACAAGCAGCAATTATAAGAGGTATGGACATTTTACAAGATTTAGGCTGTGACATAAGAGTGCTTCAGATACAAGGAGCAAAGGACCCAGACGAATTTGTTGTAAAATACGGGCCAGATAAATTTAAGTATTATATGGATAGAGCCATATCATTAGTAGAATTTAAAGTTAAAGTACTAAAAAAAGAGCTAAATATAGAAAATGTAAATGACAAAATTAAATTTTTAAATCAAATAGCTAAATTACTTTCTAAAATAACAAATAGTGTTGAAAGAGAAATTTACATAGATAAAATAGCAAAAGATTATGAAATTTCAAAAGAAGCAATACAAGCCGAGATAAACAAACTAATTTATTCAAATAATACAGGGGCAAAAGTTTTACAAAGACCAGTAAAAACTCAAGTTGTTAATGAATCTGTGCAAAAAGTGGACGAAGCAACAACAAAAAGAGAAAATATGGTGATTTATCTTTTAATAAATTATCCAGAAAATAGTTATAACAAATTAAAAAATATATCAGTTGATAACTTTAAAAATGAAATAAACAAAAATATTGTAAAAAAATTGTATGAGCAATTAGAAAAAGGAAATATTAATACTAATGATGTCATGAATTGGTTTGAAGATACAGAAACAATCAATCATTTATCAGAAATAATGTCATATGATTTTGAAATTTCAGATGTGGATAAAGCTATAGATGATGTAATATTTACCTATAAGAAAGAAAGTTTAGTTAATAGAAGAAATACTATACTAAAAGAAATAGAGAGCGTTCAAAATGTAGAAGAAAGACAAAATCTTGAAAAAGAATTAAATGATGTTATTATACAACTGGCTAAAATGAAATAGGAGGTATAATATGAAAAAGAAAGAAGATAAGGTAGAAGAAGTTGTAAAAAATGACGAAGATACAGTAAAAAAAGAAAATAAAAAGAAAGTTGCTAAAAAAACAGCAGACAAAGAAGAAAAAGTAAAGGAAAATGACAACATAAAGAAAGAAGAAGCAAAAAAAGATACTAAGCAAGGCCAAAAAGAGACAAAAGAAGACATAAAAGACGAAAAGAAAGAAAAAGAAGAAAAAACTAAAAATGTTGTAGAGAGTAAAGAACAAGCTCCTAATAAAGAGAAAGAGAAAAAAGTAGAAAATAAAAGCGAAAATAATAGTGTAAAAAATGCAGAGCAGGAAAAAGTAATGAACATAATAAAAAAAGCAAAAGAAAACGGAAAAATTACTTATGGAGAGCTTGCTAATGAATTAGATGATACAAGTCCAGAGCAACTTGATAAAATATTTGATACTTTTGAAGATTTAGGTGTTGATATAAAAGATAGTGATGATTTAGACATAGAGCCAGATATTGACGACTTAGAAGAAGTAGAGAATATAAAAGTAGAAGATGTAGACCTTACCAATATGGATGGGGTTAGTATTGATGACCCTGTTAGAATGTATTTAAGAGAAATAGGGAAAATACCTCTATTAACATATGACGAAGAGTTAGATTTAGCCAAAAAAATATTAACTGGAGATGAAGAAGCAAAACAAAAACTTGCAGAATCAAACTTAAGGCTAGTTGTAAGTATAGCAAAAAAATATGTAGGAAGAGGAATGCTATTTCTAGACTTAATTCAAGAAGGAAATATGGGATTAATAAAAGCAGTAGAAAAATTTGACTATACAAAAGGATATAAATTTAGTACTTATGCAACATGGTGGATAAGACAAGCTATAACAAGAGCAATTGCAGATCAAGCAAGAACAATAAGAATACCAGTTCATATGGTAGAAACAATAAATAAATTAATAAGAACTTCAAGACATTTATTACAAAAAAATGGACGTGAACCTACTCCAGAAGAAATTGCAGAAGAAATGGAAATTCCAGTAGAAAAAGTAATGGAAATACAAAAAATAGCACAAGACCCTGTATCATTGGAAACACCTATAGGAGAAGAAGACGATAGCCACTTGGGAGATTTTATCCAAGATGATGACAGTCCAGCACCACAAGACTCTGCAGCATATACAATGCTTAAAGAACAACTAAACGATGTAATGGGAACATTAACTTCAAGAGAAGCAAAAGTATTAAGACTAAGATTTGGTCTAGAAGACGGAAAAGCAAGGACACTTGAAGAAGTTGGAAAAGAATTTAATGTAACAAGAGAAAGAATTAGACAAATAGAAGCAAAAGCATTACGCAAGCTAAGACACCCAAGCAGAAGCAAAAAATTAAGAGACTACATGAATTAGGAAATTAGGGACAGGTCCCAACTTCCAGATTTGGGAAATTGGGGACAGGTCAGAAATGTAAAAAAATCCCAAATGTAAATTGTATACGTTGACAAGCCTAGAAAATTATGTTAAACTATATATAGTGTTTATAAAAATGAAGGGAAGGTATATAACTTTTAAGTTATAGAAAAATATGAGTGTTTTAGAAAAAGTAAAAAAAGGATTAAATAAATTTTGGGAAGATTTAGGACAAGACGTATATGATGAAGACGAAAATGATTTCCCAGCAGATATAAAAGATGAACTTTTATCATCAAAAAATGGAAAAGTTGCAGAACTAGAACAAGCACAAGAACAATTATGGGAATCAAAACCAACAAAACGTTCAAAACTTGCTAGTGAGTTAATCGTGCATGAGGATGGTACAATTAAAGGTCAAGAAGAAAAAGTGGAAGGAAAAGAAGAAAAGCAAAAATCTACTAGAGGAAGAAAACCAAAACAACAGCAAGGAGAAAAAGAAATTACAGATTAAATTTAGTATAAATAACAAATAATAAAATTTAATTAGATATATATTTGTATAAACAATATTTAAATTAATTGCAAAATTAAAATACAGCTTGTAAAAATAAAAAATTTGGGTAAATTCTAAAAGTAAAATATAGTTTATAAAAAGTTTGTCAAGAAAATTTATAATTTTTCTTGACAAATTATATTTATGCAAGTATAATAATACTTACGTGATATGGCGACGTAGCTCAGTTGGCTAGAGCATTCGGTTCATACCCGAAGGGTCATGTGTTCGAATCACATCGTCGCTACCAATGTTTTAATAAATGTACAGAAATAGCATATTTCAATGAATTTGAGATATGCTATTTTTATAATCTAACGCACTTTTAACATATTAGTTTGGAAGAAGTTAATCATAAAAAATAAAATTTAGCATATCTAATAATATAAAAAGTTGAAAGGTCTAAAAATATAAATTTATATGAAAAATAAAAAATTTAGATGTGTTACGTTTTCATTAAAAAATAAATTATATATTATAATTTTTTGCACTTTTATTTTATGCTTAGTAATATTTTCTAGTACTAATTTACCTTCTGCAAAAGAAGGGCTACTTTTATGGGCAAATTCTGTAGTGCCAACATTATTTCCATTTTTTGTAGCAACTGAACTTTTAAATCATACTAATTTTATTCCAATGATAGGTAAGCACTTAAATAAATTTATGAGACCAATTTTTAAAGTCCCTGGAGAAGGGGCATATGCGTTCTTAATGGGATTGATTAGTGGGTATCCAGTAGGAGCCAAAATTGTATGTCACTTAAGGGAAAATGGCCTTTGTACTAAAGACGAAGGAGAAAGAATGCTGGCTTTTACAAATAACTCAGGACCGCTATTTATAGTGGGCACTGTTGGAATAAGTTTATTCAAAAATCAAACAATAGGCATCATTTTGTTAGTTACGCATATACTTGCATGTATTACAGTAGGAATTTTATTTGGATTTATGAAAAAGAAAGATAAGATGAAATGGGATAGATATAGTGTAGACACAACACAAAAAGATAATAAAACTTTAGGTGGAATTTTAGGTGAAAGTATAAAAAATGCAATTAGTACAATACTTATAATTGGTGGGTTTGTAGTTATATTTTCTATAATAATTTCTATACTTAATAATAGTCGTATTCTAGAAATAATATCTAAAATGGCATCTCCTATAGCAACAAATATTGGAATAAATACAGAGTTTGTAAAGCCAATATTAGCAGGGCTTATCGAGCTTACAAATGGAGTAAAACTTGTAAGTGGATCTTCAATTGTAAATTATAATTTAAGCATTATACTTTCAGCATTTTTATTAGGATTTGGTGGGATTTCTGTGCTATTGCAAGTTTCAAGTATTGTAGCAAAAACAGACTTATCTATGAAAAAATATGTAATTGGAAAATTACTTCAAGGGGTAATTGCAAGCATATATGTATTTTTTATATTAAATTTTATTCCAAATTTTGAAATACAAAGTATAAATATTAAGTTTATTCTATCCACAGTTTTGCTAGGTGTATTAATTATTTTGGCTGGTATTATAATAAAAAATTTTTTGCAGAAAAATATGCAGACTAAAAAGTTGTAATATTTTTTTATATCAAGAATATAAATTATTATAAAGAGGTATAGATATTAGTTGTTTAAAATTTTGTAAAATAATTAGATAAACATTATGTTTTAAACAATATTATATTGGCAACTTGTAAGACTTATAGCCTTACATTAAATAAGGAGGAGCTTATGGATAAAAATATGGATATGAATAATTACGGATATCCACCTTATATGAACTATGACATGGGATATGACCCTATGATGGGCGACAATACTATGTTTAATCCTATTATGCAATATGAACAGGCATATATGTATTATAGATATTTAACTCAGCAATTAGAGTATAAAATAAAATGTAAAGAATATGAAAAATTATGTGGAAAACAGGAAAACTATAGAGGGGAAAGAAAAGTAGAGTAATATAAAATTAAAAAAAATATAAATAGAAAGATTAAATTAAAAAATACAGATGCAAATTAGATATAAAAAATAATATAGTTAATTATACAAGACAATAAAAATAATATTAATAAATTTATAAAATTAAAAGGTCAATTGAAAAAGTAAAATATATTTAGAAAATTTATAAATTTATTAAATTTTATTAACATATTGAGGAAATAATGTTAAAATAACAAAAGAAAAAAAGAGGAAAGGAGAATAAGACATTAAAAAATTACTAATTAATTTTTAAATCTACTAAATATCAGTAGGAGATATTATTTTAAATTTTTAAAATGTCTTATATAATATAAAATGGCTACTAAAGAAGAAAATAAAGATATTTATGAAATTTATAAAAAAGATTGTATTTATTCTGTAGAAGAATTTTTGGAAAAGCATAATTTTAATAAAGAAGGTTTAACAGAAAGACAAGCAAAAGAAAATCAAGCAAAATATGGTTTAAATGTAATAAAACAAGCAAAACCTAAAAAATGGTATCATTTTTTACTTAAAAGTTTATTTAGTTCTTTTAATATAATTTTACTGGTAATCACTTTGCTACTTATTTACACAGATGTAGTTTTACCAGAGACTCCAAGTTATGCTAATATTATAGTAATTTTAGTCTTAATAATTATAAGTTCGTTTTTGGAATTCTTTGAAGTATATAAATCAAATAAAGCAGCAGAAAAACTAAAGAAAATGGTTTCTGTAAAGACAACAGTTATAAGAAATGAAAAAGAAGAAAAAATACCACTTGACCAAGTAACTGTTGGAGATGTTGTAAGTTTGGCAGCAGGAGATTTAATACCAGCAGATTTAAAGGTAATTGAGGCAAATGACTTGTATTTAGTACAATCTTCATTAACTGGAGAGTCTGATGCAGTAAGAAAAAATGAGATATCAGAGCATGAAACAGAAAACAAAATAGAAGATATAACAGATATAGACACAATTTGTTTTATGGGCACAAATGTAATGAGTGGTACAGGAAAGGGAATAGTTTTTAAAACGGCAGACAATACTTATTTTGGAAAAGTTGCACAAACAATTCAAGTAGGAAAGCCAAAAACTAGTTTTGAAAATGGGATAGATAGTGTAAGTAAATTACTTATTAGATTTATGGTGGTATTTATAGCTGTTGCATTTTTTATAAACAGTATGAGACACGATACGTTAGTTGCTTTTACATTTGCTGTAGCTGTATCTATAGCAATTACTCCATTACTTTTACCTGTAATACTATCTTCTAGTTTAGCAAAAGGTGCTATAAACATGGCACATAAAAAGACAATAGTAAAAAAGCTTAATAGTATACAATCTTTTGGGGCTATGAACATTCTTTGTACTGATAAGACAGGAACATTAACACAAGATAAGATAGTACTTGAAAAGTACTTAAATGTAAATGGAGAGGAAGATGAAGAAGTTTTAAAATATGCTTTTATAAACGCATATTTCCAAGAAGGCTTAGAAGGAAGTATAGATAAGGCTATTGTTAAAAAAATAAAACAAGAAAAACTTTATAAAATTTCAAAAGAGTATAAAAAATTAGACGAAATCCCATTTGATTTTACTAGAAGATGCCTTTCTGTAATTGTAAGTAATGGCAAAGAAAAACTTATGATTACTAAAGGAGCAGTGGAAGAAATAATTTTTAAATGTACATCAATGGAATATATGGGTAAAGTATCGCCACTAAAAACTGATGATAAAAAAAGACTAGAAGAAATGGCTAAAAACTTAAACCAGGAAGGTTTAAGAATAATTGCAATATGCAAAAAAGAAATTATAGAAGAGCTAAAAGATTATACAGTAAAAGATGAAACAAAAATGACACTTATTGGCTTTGTTGGATTTTTAGATCCACCAAAAGCAAGTGCAAAAGAAGAAATAAAGAGATTAAATAGAGACGGAATACGCGTTATGGTGCTTACTGGTGACAACGAATATGTAACTAAAGCTATATGTAAAGAAGTAGGAATAAATACAGATAAAATTGTTTTAGGTAGCCAGATAGAAAAGTTGTCAGATACAGCGTTAATGCGATTATTAAAAAAGACCAATGTATTTGCAAAATTATCTCCAATACAAAAATCTAGAATTGTACAAGTATTAGGAAAAGCAGGAAATGTTGTAGGATACATGGGAGACGGAATAAACGATGCCCCATCATTAAATAGTGCAGAAGTTGGAGTTTCTGTAGACACTGCGGTAGATATAACAAAGGAAACAGCAGATATAATTCTTTTAAGAAAGAACTTAAATGTTTTAACAGATGGTGTAATTGAAGGAAGAAAGACTTTTGGTAATTTGTTAAAGTACATAAAAATTGCGGTAAGTTCAAACTTTGGAGAGGTAATATCTGTTATGATTGCAAGTTTAGTATTACCATTTTTCCCATTAACACCAATACAATTGTTAGTACAAAGTTTGCTATATGACTTAGGACAACTTTCGCTTCCATATGATAATGTAGACAAAGAATATGTACAAAAACCAAGAAGATGGGACATGAAGAGCATAAAAAGATTTATGTATTATATGGGACCAACAAGTTCTATATTTGACTTAGTGGTATTTGCATTATTATGGTTTGCTTTTGGTATAAGAACAGCAGAGTTATTCCAAACAACATGGTTCTGTTATGGTATTATTTCTACTATGATGGGCTTACATGTAATAAGAAGTAGTAAAAGACCTTTTGTTGAAACACATGCTTCAAATGCAGTATATGCTACAACAATATTAATAAGTTTAGTTACATTGTTAATACCATTTACACCTCTAGGCTCTATTATAGGTTTTGTGCCAATACCTCTTACTTATATAGTTGTTATATTAGGAGTTGCATTTTTATATTGTATGCTTGCATCTATAGTAAAAAAATTATATATAAAAAAATATGGCGAGTGGTTATAAACTAGATAAAAGTGAATTAATATAATTTTTAACTTATAATATAAATTGATTTATAAATTACTTGTTATTTTGAATTATTAATGGCAATATAGCATTAAATTTAAAATAACAAGTAATTTACTTTAGTTAGATATTATGTTATAATAAGTGCGAAATGTAAACGAGAACTAAGTTTTATAGGCAATAAAAAACATAAAATTAAGGAGAGAAGTCTAATGAGTAAAAAAATAAAACCAACTAAAGGACATGTAATGGGAGATATTAAAGATTTTAGACAATTACTAGACAGAGCAGTTACAAAATATGGAGATAAAATAGCATTTGAATATAAAAAAGATGCTACAAATAAGAATTCAGAAATTATAGTAAAAACATTTAACCAATTTAAAAATGATGCGAAAAAATTGTCAACAATTCTTTTAAATATGGGCTTAGAAGGAAAAAGAGTTGCTGTAATTGGTAATAACAGTTATAACTGGTGTGTAACATATATTGCGACAGTAACAGGAGATATGGTAATAGTTCCATTAGATAAAGCTTTACCAGATACAGAGATAAAATCACTTATTAAAAGAAGTAAAGCAGATGCAGTAGTGTTTGATGAAAAATATGTTAATGTATTTGAAGAAATAAAAAAAGAAGGCGACACTAATTTACAATATTTAATTTGCATGGATGACGTAGAAAATCCTAATATAATAAAATACAGTGAGTTAATACAAAAAGGTGAGGAACTATTAAATAGTGGAGATAATAGGTATGAGAATATTAAAATAGACAACCAAAAAATGTCTATAATGTTATTTACATCAGGAACTACAGCGGCAGCAAAGGCAGTTATGCTTTCTCAATATAATGTTTGCAGTAATATTAATGCAATGCCATATTTTGTTTTAATGTATGATACAGATGTACTTCTTTCTTTTTTACCAATACACCATACATTTGAATGTACAATAACTTTTCTTTATGGTTGCTTATATTGTGGAGCAACAGTAGCTTTTTGTGATGGACTAAGATATGTTGTAGATAATTTAAAAGACTATGGAATAACTGTATTTATAACAGTTCCATTAATGGTAGATATTGTTTATAAAAAAATAAATAAAGGAATAAAAGAACAAGGAAAAGAGAAATTAATTAATTTTATGAAACCTATAACAAATGGGCTTACTAAAATACATATAGACTTAAGAAAAAAAGTATATAAGCAAATTATAGATAACCTTGGAGGAAAAATAAGACTCGTAATAATTGGTGGAGCTCCAGCAGATAAAAGTACAATACTGGGATTAAATAGTTTTGGAATTTCTATAATTCAAGGTTATGGATTAACAGAAACTTCACCAGTTGTATCTGCAGAGGCAGACTATAAGAAAAATCCTGGAGCAGCAGGTTTAGTAATGGTAAATGAAGAAGTGAAAATAGATAATCCTAATGAAGAAGGAATAGGAGAGGTTGTTGTAAAAGGTCCTAATGTAATGCTTGGATATTATGAAAATGAGGAAGAGACTAATAAAGTTTTAAAAGATGGTTGGTTTTATACAGGAGACTTAGGATATTTAGACAAAAAAGGATTTTTATTCTTAACAGGTAGAAAAAAGGATGTTATTGTACTAAAAAATGGTAAGAATATATATCCACAAGAAATAGAATTTCTAATTAGTAAATTACCATTTGTTGCAGAAAATATTGTATATGGCAAACCAAATAAAGATAAAGACTATGTAATTTCAGCTAAAATAGTTTATAGTGAAGAGGAAATGAAAGGATTATATCCAGATGCTAAAAAAAGTGAATACAAAGATATTATTTGGAAAGAAATAAAAGAAAAAATAAACACACAAATGCCAGAATATAAGCACATTAAAGAAATTCAAGTTACAGATGAGCCTTTAATAAAAACAACAACCCAAAAGGTAAAAAGAGCAGAAGAATTTAAGAAAATAGGAGTGTAACGCAAAGAAACAGCACTAAAGAAGTAAATAACGTAGTGCTGTTTTTATAAATGAATATATAATATAGGTTAATTGCAAAAGTAAAAATAGATTGTAAAACTAAAAGAGTAAATTAACTAAAAAAACTTCCAATTTTTATAAAAATAAAGTATAATAGTTAAGAAGGAAAATTAAAATGAAATTTCTAGTGCAAGAATTAGCAAATAATAAAAAGTTTGCAGAAATAGTAGAAAATGTAAAAGAAAAAATAAGTCCGATAGCAATATCGGGCTTATCTGACGTGTCAAAAGCAAATGTGATTTCTGCAATATTAGAAAGTACAAAAAGAAAAGTTTGTGTAGTTACATATAACGAAATTCAAGCTAAAAAGTTAGTAAAAGATTTAAAATACTTTTTTAAACAAGTCTATTTCTTTCCTAAAAGAGAAATAGCACCATATGACTATATTGCAGAAAGTAAAGACTTACCATATGAGAGAATAGCTATTTTAAATAAAATGGTATTACAAGAAAAATCTAAAGAACCACTTATAATTGTTACTACAATAGAAGCGGTCATGCAAAAAATGATTAGTAAAGAAGAGCTTTATGAGAATATAGTAGATTTTAAAGTTGGGCAAAGCTATTCAATAGAAAAATTAAAGCAAACTTTTGTAAAACTTGGTTATGAAAGAAGTAATTTAATAGAAGGACAAGGACAGTTTAGTATTCGTGGAGGTATTGTAGACGTAGGACTTTCAGATAAAGTAGGTGTTAGAATAGAGTTTTGGGGAGATGAGGTAGACTCTATTAGATACTTTAAAATAGACTCACAAAGATCTACAGAGATGATACAAAATATTACAATATTTCCAGCACATGAGTTTATAACGAATGATATCTCAAAAGTAATAAAAAAGATAGAAGAAAACTATAAAAATATAGATGAAGATATTGAGCTAATAAAAAATGGAGAAACTATAAGTAAAATAGACAAATATTTTAATGAATTTTATGAAAAGCAAGATTATTTTTTAGACTATTTGTCAGAAAAATACTTAATTTTTATTGATGAAAACTCTAAAGTAGAGCAGAGAAAAGAAAATATAGTTATAGAAAATAACAATTTAATAAAGTCATTAATAGAAAAAGAAAGGATTGTTCCAGAATCTATAAAAAATGTTAGTGACTATGAATATGATTATTCAAAAAAGCAAATAATATATTTGGAACAAAACGATATTATAAAAAATATTTTAAAATTTAGTTTTACAATAAGAGAAATAAATTATTATAAAGCAGAAATAGACTTACTTATATCAGATTTAAAAGAATATGTAAAAAAGAATAAAGTTATAATACTAGGTGGAAACGAAACTACTGCAAATAAGATATGTGAGCTTTTAAAAGAAAAAGAGATAATTTATAAATATGAAGAAGAAATAAAAGAAGTAAATTCAGGAGAAATAGTTGTTACTCTTGGAGCTTTTTCAGCAGGTTTTCAAAACTACGACCTAAAATTAGTTGTAATTAATTTATCAAATAGTTTTGAAGAAACTTCTAAAAGGAAAAAGTATAAAAGCAGTGCATTTAAGCAAGGAGAAAAAATTGTATTTGCAGACCTAAAAGAGGGGGACTTGGTTGTACATAAACTTCATGGTATTGGGCAGTTTATGGGAGTAAATACTATTACGACTGCAGATAAAATAACAAAAGACTATATTAAAATTAAATATAGAAATGACGATATTTTATATGTTCCAACAGATAGCTTAGACAATGTAAGAAAATATATAGGGGGAGGAGATACTTCACCAAAATTAAATAAGCTAGGTACAAAAGAATGGGAAAATACTAAATCTAAAGTAAAGAAAAACTTAGAAGTAATTGCCAAAGACCTAGTAGAACTATATGCTAAAAGACAACATATTAAAGGTTTTGAGTTTTCAAAAGATACTCCATGGCAAAAACAATTTGAAGATGGTTTTCCATATCAAGAGACAGATGACCAACTAAGATGTATAGAAGAAGTAAAAAAGGACATGGAAAAGCCTATTCCAATGGATAGACTTTTATGTGGAGATGTTGGTTATGGAAAAACGGAAGTTGCAATAAGAGCAGCCTTTAAAGCTGTTATGGATCAAAAACAAGTTGCTTATTTAGTACCGACAACAGTTCTTGCAAACCAACAATACGAAGAATTTAAATCTAGGATGGAAGAATTCCCAATAAGGGTAGATTTGCTAAATAGATTTAGAACAAAAAAAGAACAAGAAGAAGTAATAAAAAAATTAAAGCTAGGTGAGTTAGATGTAGTTATCGGAACGCATAGGTTGCTTAGCAAAGATGTAGAGTTTAAAGACTTAGGATTACTTATTATAGATGAGGAACAGCGTTTCGGTGTAAAAGATAAAGAAAAAATAAAACAATTAAAAAATAGCGTAGATGTACTAACAATGACAGCAACTCCAATACCAAGAACACTTCATATGTCTATTTTAGGTGTTAGAGATATGTCTGTAATATATGAGCCACCTCAAAATAGAAGACCTGTTCAAACATATGTATTAGAATATGACGAAGAAATTATAAGAGAAGCTATTTTAAAAGAAATTGAAAGAGAAGGACAAGTATTTTATTTATTTAACAATGTAGAGCAAATAGCGAAAAAAGCAGATGATGTTGCAAAACTTGTGCCAGAAGCAAAAGTATCATATGCACATGGAAAAATGTCAGGCAAAGAGCTAGAAGAAATAATGGAAGCTTTTATTAATAAAGAGATAGACGTTTTAGTTTGTACAACAATTTTAGAGTCTGGAATAGATATGCCAAATGCAAATACAATAATTGTAGAAAATGCGGAAAGGCTTGGGCTATCACAGTTATATCAAATAAGAGGTAGAGTTGGTAGAAGTAATAGACAAGCATATGCATATATTACATATAAACGTAACAAACTATTATCAGAAGTTGCAGACAAAAGGCTAAAAGCAATAAAAGAATTTACAGAGTTTGGCTCTGGATTTAAAATTGCTATGAGGGACTTAGAAATAAGAGGCGCAGGAAGTATGCTAGGAGAAGTTCAACATGGACATATGGAGCAAGTAGGATATGATACATATTGCAAATTATTAGATGAAGTTATGAAAGAAAGTCAAGGAATACAAGTTGAGGAAGAAAAAGATGTACAAATAGACTTAAATATTTCAAGTTATATACCTGATGACTTTATTAAAGATAGTAGTCAAAAAATTGAAATATACCAAAATATTGCATTATGTAGAACAGAAGTAGATATACAAAATGTAATAGACGAAATTATAGACAGATATGGAAAAATGCCAGATGAGTTAGAGAATTTAATTGAAATTGTTAGAATAAAAGAACTTTCAAGAAAAGTAAGTATTGCAAAAATTACACAAAGAATGGAAAATGTGGTATTTTATTTTGAAAACAACAACTATCCAGAAGATATGATAAATAAATTAATTCAAAAATACGGAAATAGAATTAGATTTTCTACAGGTGTAGAGCCATATATAACATTAAAAGATGTAAAAAATGTTGTAGATGATGTAAAAGAGTTTTTACGTTTGGTATGCAGTTGCATAGAAGAAAATAATAAAGAACTTACTGAAGGTAAAGATGGAAGTCAAAATAAGTGATAAGGAGGAAAAATGCAGGTTATTTCAAGTAAAGATAACGAAACAATAAAGTATATAAAAAAATTAAAAGAGAAAAAGTATAGAGATGAAACAAATTGCTACATTATAGAGGGCATAAAGCTAGTAAAAGAAGCAATAGAAGAAAATGCAGAAATCAAGTATATAGTAATTTGTGAAGACTGCGAAGAAGTGGTAAAACTAGAGCAAAATTTATTATATGATATTGCAAAAAATAATTGTTTATATGTTACTAAAAAAGTGTTTTTATCAATATCTGATGTAACAACTCCACAGGGCGTATTAGCCGTTGTAGAAAAGAAAAATAATACTAATAAAATTAATTATAATGAAGATATAATTATAGCATTAGATGGGATACAAGACCCAGGAAATTTGGGAACAATACTAAGAACAGTAGATAGTGCAGACCTAAAACAAATTATACTTTCAAAAAATAGTGCAGACCCATATAATCCAAAAGTAGTACGCTCAACAATGGGGGCAATATTTAGAGTAAATATAATAGAAGCGGAAAATTTATTAGATACTTTAAAAGAAGTAAAAAAACATAACTTTGAAGTAGTAGTAACCTCTCTAGATACTAATGAAAGTATTTATAACATACAATATAAAAATAAAGTTATAGTAATTGGAAATGAAGCAAATGGTGTTTCAAAAGAAATACAAGAAATTGCAGACGAAAAAGTAAAAATCCCAATGCTAGGAAAAACAGAAAGTTTAAATGCATCTGTAGCAACAGGGATTATGGTATACGAGTATGTGAGAGGCAAACTTGGAAATTAGGAAATTGGGACCAGATCTAAATTTCTTCAAATGAGAAATTTAGATCTGGTCCCAATTTCCTAAAAACTTATTTCTTATCTGGTAAATCTAATTTAATGTGGACATCTTGTAATTGCTCTTTAGTAACTATGCTTGGAGCACCCATTAATAAATCTTGAGATTTACTGTTCATTGGGAATGCTATAACATCACGTACAGTTTCAGAGTCTGTTAAAAGCATTAACATTCTGTCAACCCCTGGTGCGATACCAGCATGTGGTGGAGCACCATATTGGAATGCATTATATAATGCACCAAACTTGGTTTTTACATCTTCTTCTGTATAACCTGCAATTTCAAAAGCTTTCACCATTACTTTAGGGTCATGGTTTCTTACTGCTCCAGAAGAAAGTTCTATGCCATTACAAACTATGTCATATTGATAAGCTAAAATATCTAATGGTTTCATAGTATTTAATGCTTCTAGACCTCCCTGTGGCATAGAAAATGGATTATGGCAAAAGTCTAATTTTCCACGTTCATCTAATTCATACATAGGGAAATCTATTATCCAACAAAAACTAAATACGTTTTCATCTATTAGGTTTAGTCTTTTTCCAAGTTCTGTTCTAATTTGACCTGCTAAAGTATTTGCAATTGGCTCGTCGTCTGCAATAAAGAATATAGTATCATTAACTTTTAAATCTGCTATATTTAACAATTCTTTCTTTAAATCATCTGGAATAAATTTATCTATTGGTCCTTTATAACTTAAATCTTCTTGTACTTCCAAATATCCAAGACCGCCCATACCAATTGACTTAGCAAATTCAAGCATTTTTTCATGGAATCCTTTTGACATATGACCAGTAACTTTTATTGCACGAACAGCTTTATTGTGAAATGGCTTGAAAGTACATTTTTGGAAAAAGTCTGTTAAATCTATAATAAATAATGGATTTCTTAAGTCTGGTTTATCACTTCCGTATTTTATCATTGCTTCACGATATGGTATTCTAGGAAAAGGATATGCAGCAACTTTTTTATTAGAAAACGTTTTAAATGTATTGTACATAACTGGTTCTATAACAGAAAAAACATCTTCTTGTGTTGCAAAAGACATTTCCATGTCTAATTGATAAAATTCACCTGGACATCTGTCTGCTCTTGCATCTTCGTCTCTAAAACATGGAGCAATTTGGAAATATTTATCTATGCCAGAAACCATAAGTAATTGCTTAAATTGTTGAGGAGCTTGTGGTAAAGCGTAAAACTTACCAGGATGTAATCTACTTGGTACTAAATAGTCTCTTGCACCTTCTGGTGAAGAACTAGTAAGTACAGGAGTTTGAACCTCTAAAAATCCTTGCTCAATCATTTGATTTCTTAAATATTGTAAAAGTTTAGCTCTTAATATTAAATTATTTTTTAATTTATTGTTTCTTAAGTCTAAAAAACGATATTGAAGTCTTAAATCTTCTCTAACTTCTTGATTTGAATTTACTTCAAAAGGTAGGTCTTTAGTTCTTTTGCCTAAGATTTCTATTTTTTCAATAGCAATTTCAACAAGACCTGTTTTTATTTTTTCATTTACTGTTTCAGGAGCTCTTTTTCTTACAGTTCCCTCAACAGATACACTAGACTCAATTGGAATTCTTGATGCAAAATCTACATCTTCGCTTTTTCCAGATGTAACAACTTGTGTAACACCATACATGTCACGGATATCTAAGAATACTAAGCCTCCAAAGTCACGTATTGTTTCAACAAAACCTGCAATTTTTACATGTTTTCCAACATCGTCTAAACTAATTTCATTACAAGTATGAGTTCTGTAAATACTCATTTTTTAATTCCCCATTTCATTTAGTAATTTAAAAAATATAAAGCGAAAACACACCCCATATCACATAATTTTACACTAGTATACCACTAAATGTCAATATTTATAAGAAAAATACAACAATTTATAATTGTAATACTACATATAAGAAAAGTACAACAATTTAGTTTATAATTTTTACACACAATAAATTTGAAAATGTAGTATAAAAAATATATATTTAACAACAAAAAAGCTTGAAAAAAAGTACATGTTTTGATAATATAAAACAAAAGTTATTATAAAGATATAAAAGATATATCTAAACAAAAGCAATAAGTCTTAAACAACAAAAAGAAGAAATATTTAAGGGGGAAAAAGAGGATGAAAAGAAAAATAATTGTGGGTATACTTATAATATTTTTTATTTTCTCAATGTCTGTAAGTTCCTATAATGTAAAGGCATATAGCGGAGAAATAGATCCAGAAAATTACATATATCTACCAAGTATAATTTATATATCTGGTGGAGAGGGAAAAGGTACAATTAGTTTGTCATCGCAAGCTACAGGTTACAGTATTTCTTATCAAAAAGTAGATATTACTCAAAGTACTTATAATAATATCCAAAATAAAAGTAAAGAAGCAAGTAAATATTCAGAAGAGAGCGAAAAAACATTAGAAGAAAAAGCTGAAAATGTAACAGCTTTACTTGAAGAATACCAAAAGTTAAATAGTAGCGGAACAGCAGAGCAAGAAGCAATAACAGAAGCTTATAACAAGTATAATGAAGCTAGACTAGATTATAATGATTATGTAGACACAGTAAAGGCTAATATGGATAAATTAGAAAAAGAATATTATGCTTTAATGCCAGATTATACAAGCAACTGGAAAAGCACAACAAACTCTTCTAATAATGTTCAGTTAGACTTTACAAGTTATACACCAGGAACAGTTTACTTTGTACTATGGGCTAAAATAACAAATGGAACAAATACATATTATGATGTAAGTTTATACACATCAAATATAACATCAAATCCTTCTTCGGAAGAAGAGCCTGATGATACAGACGGAGACTGGACCGATTTTACAAAAGCAAAGATTGAACTAAAAAGAGATGGAGTTGCTGGAGCTATGGTACAAATTTCAGGTGTAACTCCAAAAGAAAATAGCAAATATTATTTAGTTATAACTTCAAGTAATAGTAAACCTAATGTTACAAGTGAAGACTCAATTACATTAGAATATAACAGTGATAATAAAATATTAAAAACAAGTGATAGATATGAAATAGCTAGATATGTAGAACTAAATCAAGAGTTATATGCATCAATTATAGAAGTACAAAATTATGAAGATGAAAAAATAGTTATATATGGCAAAAAGCTAGAAAGATATGCAGAACCTAAGTATAGTGATGCATTTAATCTTACTCATATGACAGATGATTCAGACCAAATAATAACAACATTTACAAGTTCTGGAGTAGAGACTAGAAAGATGCAAATAAAAGTAGGTAAAATTACAGATAAATCTATTTTACAAAAAATAAAAAATCAAGATTCATCTGGATTTGCAGATTTACTAACTTTTGCAAAATCAAATAACGGAATTTACAACGAAACACATACTACAGATGAAGATAGTACGCTTATTGAATATAATGCTAATTCTTATACACAAAGACCTGCTCTTGATGTAAAAGGGTTAGAAGATGGAGAATATTACTTTTTATATGTAAAAGTTGATGATGAAAACGGAAAATATATTGCACAAGAAGCTGTAACATTATCTCAAGCTAGTGTTTATCCAGATGCATGGTATTTGTTTTTCTATGGATCTTCAGATTTTAAATGGGCAGATTTTGGAGATGTAAGTTTAAACACTGGTAAAAATGATGTAGTAGACAATACTGTAGCACCAGGAAAGATACCTCAAACAGGTATACATATTGCATTAATAACAGTAATAGTAGCACTTATTGGAGCAGGAACTTTTTCTTATATTCAATATAGAAAAAATAACTTCTAGAGAAAAATATAGTGTAAAATAATTTATAAAAAATGAAATATGAAAGGGAGAAAAAAATGAAAAAATCTACAAAAATAGTAATAATAGTAGTTGTAGCAGTATTAATATTTATGGCATTAGTAGTAGGAGGAATAATAGGACTTATATCTTTACTAAATAAAGAAAAAGACTCTATTACTGCAGATCAATTTAAAGAAATTATGGAGCAAAAAAGTTACGAAATAGTTGATGCTAAATATCAAGTGTTACAGTATAACTTTGTGGATCAAGTATATTTAGCGATGGACGGTAGTTATAGCTATCAATTAGAATTTTATCAAATGTCAGATGAAGCAATGGCAACATCTTTTTACAATACTTGTGTTGCTAATTTTGATAATACAAAAGGAAGTTCTTCTATGAACTCAAGTATAAGTGGAAAAAATTATTCTAAATATACATTAGAGGCTAATGGAAAGTACAGTGTAGTTTCCAAAATTAACAATACCATTTTATATGTAAATGTGGATTCTCAATATAAGGATACAGTAAAAGACATAATAGATGAAATTGGTTATTAATGAATATAATACAAATAATTATAAAGAGTAGTTTAACTTTAAATGTTTAAAATTAAAATTAAACTACTCTTTTATAGTAAATAAAATATATTCAAAAATTTTACTCATCTATGTGTTTCATTTCCTCAAATCTTTTTATTTTTTGTGTAGTAGTTTTTATAAGAGGTGTTGTTGTGATAGTAATATATTGAATATGTTTATATTTTGGTATTTCGCTATTTACTTTTTTTACTTCATCAGATAACAGATTAAATATCTCGTCTTTAGACTTACCTTTTAATAATTCATTATCTTCTGAATATACTAATTTTACACCAAGTTTTAAATTTTTATTTTCTTTTTTTGCATATACAAAACTTTCTGTAATTAAGTCTGAATTGTTAAGCAAAGTTTCAACTTCATGAGGAAATACTTTTTTACCATTGTCTAGAACTATCATGTCTTTTATTCTACCAGTAATGTATAAAAATCCTTTTTTATCGAATCTACCTAAGTCTCCCGTGTGAAGCCAGCCATCTTCTAAAATTTCTTTTGTAGCATCATCATTTTCATAATAACCAAGCATTACATTTGGGCCTTTTACTAATATTTCTCCATTACCATTTTCATCTGGAGAGTCTATTCTTACGTTCTCACAAAACAAGGGAAAACCAACACTTCCAGGGCTTCTATATTTGTCATTTTCGCAGGTAATAACAGGAGAAGTTTCGGTTAAGCCATAACCACCTACAACTGCAATACCTATATTTTCAAAGAATTTAATAATTTTTTTATCTACTGATGCAGCACCATATAAAATTAGTCTTAACTTGTGTCCTAAACTGTCATAGATTGATTTAAAAGCTTTTCTTCTAATATCAATATGGAATAGTCTTAAAAAATTAGATATACCCATTAATATTTTAAAAGGTATAGTTAATCCCTTAGATTTTATAGTTCTATTAACTTGCCTATATACGATTTCTAAAAGAGCAGGGACACATACGACTCCTGAAATATCGTATTCTAAAAGATTTTTTGGTATTTGTTTAATACTATCTGCATAGCAAATTGTACAACCTGTATAATTACAATACAAAAATGTTGCAGTACACTCAAAAGTATGATGTAGAGGCAAAAATGAAAGCACATTATCATCATCACGCATTTTAATTAAAGTTGTCATAGCAGATACATTAGAACAAATATTTCTTTGAGAAAGCATTACTATTTTAGATTGACCAGTAGTGCCAGATGTAAATAATAATATAGACATTTTAGTAGAATCTATTTTGACTTTGGAAAATTCATCATTACCGTTTAAAACTAATTCCCTACCTTCATCTATTAGCTTTTGAAATGATAAAAAACCATCTTTATCTTCTTCTAATTCCATGCAAATATAATATTTTACATTTGTTTTACCATTTTCTCTAATTTTCTTAAAAGTATCCATGAAATGTTCTTCAAAAATAGCAGCTTCTGTGTTGCTTCTGATTAAAGATAATTCTATTTCATTAATTGGAAGCTGATAATCTAGAGGAACTCCAATCATACCACCTGTTTGTATAGCCATATAGCTTACCGGCCAAGGATACTTATTGTGGCTTATAATAGCGATTCTTTTTCCAGAGAGTCCTAAATTTAAAAACTTAGTAGACAAACTAATAATATCGTCAATATATTGTTTATAAGTAATCTTTATAATTTCATTTGTTTTATGGTTTTTAAAGTAAAAAGCATTTTTCGAGGAATATTTGGAAATTGAATCTAAAAGTTCTCTGAAATTATCGATATAAGTTTCAGGATATAGTTTATCCTTAGATGGAACAAAATTTTCACTCATAAAATCACCTTAAAAAAATAATTACTTTAGTTAGTATACTAGCAAATAAAAAAAATATCAATAAGTTTATGGGATTTTGAACAAACAGTATAAAAAATTAACTGTCAAATTCCTGCTATTGTATACAAAACATTGTAAAATTTACATAAATATGATAAAATATAATACTGTAATACATACAAATAAAAGGGAGAAAAGCATGACGAAAGTAAAAAATAAAGTATTATTTATATTAGGGATTATTATAATAATGACTTTAACAAGTATAACTATTAGCTATGGGGCAACTCCGAAGGAAAACAACGATTCTGAATATGTCTATTTATCAGATATTGCATATATAAAAGATAAGTCATTTGCACCAAGTGGGGAATCTATTCTCTTAGATAAAAATAAGGCTAATGATTTAATTACTTTAAAAGTAAATGATAAATCTAAACCATTTATCAAAGGAATTTGCGCATGGGCTACATCGGAAATTGTGTATGACTTAAGAGAATATGACTACGATTACTTTACATCATATATTGGTGTTGATATAAGTGAGCAAAGCAATTACTTTAATGGAGGGGCTAAATTTTATATTTATACATCAGAAAATGGAGAAGACTGGCAGGAACAATATGCATCTAATGTGCTTTATGGATGGAGCGAAGCACAGTTTGTAAAAGTAGATATAAAAAATGTAAATTATTTAAAATTAGTTGCTGACGAAAATAAAGAATATGCTGGAGATTGGTGGTCAAGCTGGTATGATGAGACTTGTTTTGCAAATGCAAAATTAATAAAAGAAGGTTACGAAGAAAATACATCAAATGTTGATTTTATAAAAATAGTTGATGAATATGATGAAATTATTAAAAGCCACTATGGAGAAGAAATAAGTGGTGATTATGAATTAACATTGTTACAGAGAGAATTAGTAAATAATGTTGGATATACTAATTTACAAGCCTTAGCGAGATATAGTAATGACTGCAAAGATACTATTTATTGGCTAATTAACGATAAAGAAACTTTACGACTTTATTTAGCAGGAGGAAAGCCAGAGGGAAGTTACTACAAGTCAATAAAAGTTTTATCAGATTTATATACAAAATATAAAGATGACTTAAAAAACGAAAACAAAACAGAGTATGGTACAAAATTAGGGGACTTGTACCGCACAATGATGCTTTCATTATCACTAACAGAATCAGGTAATGTGTACTTATGGATAGATGGAGTAAATCGTTCTGATGCAATTACTCGTTATGAAATTTATAAAGACTTACATAGTGAAAAATTAATAGAAAATAAAACATTTGAAGCCCTTACTGTTGAAGAAATGCGTTGGGTAATGAATACAGTTATAGATGACGAAGAAATAAAATGGCTAAATGATTATGTTAGAAACGAAAAAAATGGAGCAACAGGACCATATTCTTATATAACATATACTTTTGGTTACAACTATAATGAAGACCAATATTATGACCCTGAAAATTACGATAAATGGGATGAAAAATATAATTTATCGAAATTCAATATTACTTATCAAAAAGGACAACCAAAACTTTGGATTGTTTTTGAGGAAGGTGCTGTTTGTGGAGGTCTTTCTAAAACAGGAAGTTGTATTTGGGGTTCATATAAAGGCTTACCAAATACTTGTGTAAGTCAACCAGGACATTGTGCTTACATATATTATACTCAAGATGAAAACGGTAATGGAATATGGGGTTTAGGTAATGACATTTCAGGTTGGGGACAATCTGGAAGAACAGAACATTTAAATGTAAGAACTATGAATGATTGGGGAAATGGTAGTTATACAAGTGGATGGAATGCAAGTTATATACTTTTAGCACAAGCAGCTCAAAATGAGTATGATAAATATGAAAAAGCAGAAGAAATCCTTATGCTTGCAAAAGTTTATAATGATGACAATGAAAAATTAGAAGAAATATATAGAAAAGCTTTAGAAGAGGAAGAACTAAACTTTGATGCATGGCTTGGGTTAGTAAATTTATACAATAGTGATTCTACTAAAACTGAGCAAGATTATTATAATCTAGCAGAAGAAATTGCTAAAACATATACATATTATCCTAGACCAATGTATGATTTACTAAATTTAATAAAACCAAAAATGACATCTGTAGAATATCAAACCATATTTTCTTTACTACAAACTAGAACGTTAACAACAGCTACTTTGGCAACAGATGAAGACTCTATACAAGCAAAGGCAGTAAAACAAGTAGCAAATGCTTTACTAGGCAATATAGACACATCAATTGCAAATTTTTCATTTGATGGAGAAAATGCAGGTAGCATAGTACTTTCTAGTCGTTTTGATGGAGTAGATGTGGCTTGGGATTATAGTTTAGATGGCGGAAAAACTTGGACTTTATCAGAAGAGCATATTTTACCACTAACAGAAGAACAAATAAAATCTATTACAACTGAGTTAGATATTAAAGTTCATATAATGGGAGTAGACTATTCAGAACAAAATGTCTACACAATAGATATTCAAAATTCATTAGGATTGCCATCAAATTTATATGCTAATGATTTAGAAAATAAATTAATTGGTGCTACAAATACTATGGAGTGGAAATATAACGAAAGCGATGAGTGGAATAGATATAGTGAAAAAGAGCCAGATTTAACAGGAGATAAAAGCATAATAGTTAGAATGGGAGCAACAGGAGTACATTTAGCAGACATTAGTACTAAGACATACAATTTTACTCAAGACAATCAACAAGATACACAAAAGTATATTTCGATTGATAGATTATCAATTTATGATGTATCTAGTGAAGAACCTGGACATAGTGCTCCAGCACAGAATGCAATAGATGGTAATATCAATACATTATGGCATAGCAATTGGAATGGACAAGACAAAGACAGATATATTGTAATAAAATTAAGTGAACCTACAAATATATCAGCTTTAGAATATGTACCAAGACAAAGCGGAAGTAATGGAAGAATAAAAAATGGAAAAATACTTGTAAGTATGGACGGCGAAGAATGGATAGAAGTATATAATATAGATAATTGGGCAAATAGTGCAGCTTCTAAAGTGGCAAAATTCGATGAGTCAGTAAAAGCTCAATATGTAAAACTAGTTGCAACAGAAAACTATGGAGATGGAAGAAGTTTTATTACTGCTGCCATGATTAATTTATATGAAGACATTACCAAAGCCGAAACACCAACTGCAGAAATTAAGTATGATATTGAAAAATTAACAAATTCAGATGTTACAGTTACTTTAGTAAATCCAAGTACAGAAATAACAATTACAAATAATAATGGAAAAGACACATATGTATTTACAGAAAATGGCGAATTTACCTTTGAATTTGAGGATAAGTATGGTAACAAAGGTACAGCTACAGCAATAGTAGACTGGATTGATAAAATAATACCTACAGCTACAATTTCTTATGATATTGAGGAAGAAACAAACCAACCTGTAAGAGCTACAATATCAGACTTTAGTGAAAAAGTAACAATTACAAATAATGATGGAAAAGACACTTATACATTTAAAGAAAATGGTAGCTTTACTTTTGAATTTGTAGATGAAGCAGGTAACATTGGAACTGCAACAGCAAGTGTAACTTGGATTAAAGAGGATACAGAAACACCAGGTACAGGAGACGACGAAAACCCAGGCGAAGATGACGAACAAAAACCAGACGATAACCCAGGAGAAGAAGACGAACAAAATCCAGCCGAAAAACCAGGTGAAGACGATGAACAAAAACCAGACGATAACCCAGGAGAAGATGACTGGCAAAACCCAGACGAGAAGCCAGGTAAAGATGACGGACAAAATTCAGACGAAAAGCCAGGCGAAGATAATGAACAAAAACCAGATGAGAAGCCAGGAGAAGAAGACGAACAAAATCCAGCCGAAAAACCAGGTGAAGACGATGAACAAAATCCAGATAATAAGCCTAGCGAAGACAATGAACAAGAATTAGACGAAATATTAAACTTTGGTAATGGAGAAACAAATAAGAAATCTGAAAATGGACAGAGTGATAATACCTTAGCAACTGGAAAATTACCACAAACAGGATTTAATAGTATCATTGTTCTAATAATTTCAGTATTAATTGTTTTATCAGCATTTATTTATATAAGAATAAAAAAGTTAGGTAAAAAATAAAGACACTAATAATTAAATTAGTTATAAATCTAATTACTAATAATTGTAAAACTATAAATTTTTTTACTCATTATAAAAATTTGGTACTGGTTAAAATCTGATTATTATAGCAAAAAAATAAATAAGATTTAATTAATAGACTTAAGGCTAAATAATGGTCTTAGGTCTATTTTTATAGTAAAATACCAATAATATTTCGGCTTGATATAAAAACAAATGTTGTGATATACTACAATTATAAATCTATTAATGAAAAGATATTGTAGTTTCAATCTATAAAATTTGTATAAATACAAAAATTACGTACTAATATTTTAATAAGGAGCAATTGAAGTGGGAAAAAGCGTACTAATAACAGAAAAGCCATCTGTTGCAATGGAGTTTGCAAAAGTACTTAAAATAAATACTAAAAGGCAAAATGGATACATGGAAGCGGAAAACTGGATTATAACTTGGTGTGTTGGTCATTTGGTTACAATGTCATATCCAGAAAAGTATGATGAAAAATTAAAATTTTGGAGACTAGATACTTTGCCATTTATGCCAAAAGAATATAAATATGAAGTAATATCAAATGTACAAAATCAATTTAATATAATAAAAGGAATTTTAACAAGAGAAGATGTAGACACAATTTATGTAGCAACAGACTCTGGGCGTGAAGGAGAATACATATACAGATTAGTTGACCAAGCAATTGATGTAAAAGGAAAAGACAAAAAAAGAGTATGGATAGATTCACAAACAGAAGAAGAGATAAACAGAGGGATAAAAGAGGCAAAGGAACTATCAGAATATGATAGTTTATCTAATTCTGCGTATTTAAGAGCAAAAGAGGATTATTTAATAGGAATTAACTTTTCTAGGCTACTCTCTATAATATATGGTAGAAGGCTTGCAAAAGACCTTGAAGAAGATAAAGTCTCAATTTCTGTTGGGCGTGTAATGACATGTGTACTAGGAATGGTAGTCTCAAGAGAAAGAGAAATAAGAAATTTTAAAAAGACAAAATATTATAAAATAGTAGGGACATTTGGAAAAGAAGATGGAAACTTTAAAGCTGACTGGAAGTCAGTTGAAGGTTCAAGTACATTTAATTCACCTAAATTGTACAATGAAACAGGATTTAAAAAAGAAAATGATGCTAAAGATTTTATACTCTCATTAAAAGATAAAAAAGCTATTGTAAAAGAAGTAAAGAAATCAAAACAGAAAGAAAATGCACCTCTTTTGTTTAATTTAGCAGAAATTCAAAATGAATGCACAAAAAGATTTAAAATAAAGCCAGATGAGACTTTGGAGATTATACAAAATTTATATGAGAAAAAGCTTGTTACATATCCAAGAACAGATGCCAGAGTGCTTTCAACCGCAATAGCAAAAGTAATAACAAAAAACTTAAACGGAATAGCAAAAGGTTTTAAAGATGAAGAAGTACAAGGCTATATAAAAAAGATGTCAGAAGAAAAATATTCAACAAATCTTGTAAAAACAAAATATGTTAATGATAGCAAAATTACAGACCATTATGCGATAATTCCAACAGGGCAAGGCTATGAAAACTATGACTCTTTACCACAACTACAAAAAGATGTATATAAAGTAATTGTAAAAAGATTTTTAGCAATATTTTATCCGCCAGCAGAATTTAATAAAATATCTGTTACAATTGATGTAGAAGGAGAACAATTCACAGCAAGTGGAAAAGTATGTGTAAACCTAGGTTATCAAGAAGTATTAAAAGAGGATAAAAAGGCAAATCAAAATAATAATATAGAAACAAAAAGTGATAAAGATGTAGTAGAAGGCTCTAAAAAGGCTGAATTGAAAACTAATGAAAGTGATGCAAATGGAAATATAACAAAAGCAGAAAGCGAAAAAAATAGAGAATTAGTAGAAAATAGTAATATAGAGAAAGTAGAAGACGTAGAAGAAAATCAAAATTTAGATATATTAAATAAGCTAAAAAAGGGACAAGAACTAATTGCAGTAAACTATGAAACAAAAGAAGCAGAGACATCTCCTCCATCTAGGTATAACTCTGGCTCAATAATTCTTGCCATGGAAAACGCAGGAAAGCTTATAGAAGACGAAGAATTAAGAGAACAAATAAAAGGAGCAGGAATTGGAACAAGTGCAACAAGAGCAGAAATTATAAAAAAGTTAGAAAGAATAAAATATATACAAATAAATGATAAAACACAAATAATTACTCCAACAAATAAAGGAGAAGCAATATATGATGTTGTAAATATGTCAATGCCAGACATGTTAAATCCAAAGTTAACAGCAAGTTGGGAAAAAGGCTTGGATATGGTTGCTAAAAACGAAATAAAACCAGATGAATTTATGGAAAAACTAGAAAAATACATTAAATCTAAATTTAATAAGTTGGTAGTTAAATGGTGATTTCCAAACTTTAATTTTTTACTTGTATTTTTTTACCAAAGAGGTTATAATAAGTAACATAATGAATTAAGGAGATGATAGCATGAACGTAAGCAAAGAAGAACTTTTGCATATTGCAAAATTAGCTAACTTAAACTTAAAAGAAGAGGAAGTAGATAATTATTTAGCAAATTTACAAGATATATTAAATTTTGCTGAAGTAGTTAATAATGCTCCTGTAGAAGGCTTGGGAGAAACAATTGCTGCAAATAATAATTGCAATGTTTTTAGAAAAGATGAAGTTGTAGATTTTGAAGATAAAGAAGCATTACTTGATAATGCACCAGAACAAGAAAGAAATATGTTCAAAATTCCAAAGGTTATTCAATAATATGTATTAAATATGTATTAATTTTAAATTTTATAAAAAGTTATATAATTAGGTTTTATTAAAATATAAAGTTTAAAATTCTTATATAAAAAAATAAAACTAATACTAATAAATAAAAACTAAAAATTGTTTAAAGGATAACCAAAAGATTACTTAAATTATAAATAAATACTAGGAGGTATCTATGGAAATTATAGATTTGACAGTACATGAGTTACAAGAAAAGTTAAAAAGTAAAGAAATTACTGTAGAAGAAGTAACAAAAGCTTATGCAGATAGAATAAAAGAAAAAGAAGGAGATGTACAAGCTTTTGTTACTACTTTAGAAGATGAAGCTGTTGAGCAAGCTAAGTCAATACAAAAAGACATTGAAGATGGCAAAATTACTGGAGATTTTGCAGGTATTCCCATTGGAATAAAAGATAATATGTGTACAAAAGGTGTAAAAACTACATGTAGTTCAAAAATGTTAGAAAACTTTGTAGCACCTTATGATGCAACAGTTGTAGAAAAATTAAATGATGAGCATTTAATAGATTTAGGAAAATTAAATATGGACGAATTTGCTATGGGAGCTTCTACAGAATATTCTGCATTTAAGAAAACAAGAAATCCTTGGAACTTAAATACAGTACCAGGTGGCTCTTCTGGAGGAAGTGCGGCAGCAGTAGCAGCTGGAATGGTTCCATGGGCATTAGGTTCGGATACAGGAGGATCTATTCGTCAACCAGCATCTTTTTGTGGTGTTGTAGGTTTAAAGCCAACATATGGATTGGTTTCAAGATTTGGATTAGTTGCATTTGCATCATCACTTGACCAAATAGGCCCTATTACAAAAGATGTAACAGATAGTGCAATGTTATTAAATTTAATTGCAGGTCATGATGAAAAAGATACAACATCTGAAAATATACCTAAAAAAGATTATACAAAAGCTTTAAAAGGCGATGTAAAAGGTTTAAAAATAGGAATACCAAAACAGTATTATGGAGAAGGAATAAACGAAGAAGTTAAAGCAAAATTGCAAGAAGCAATAGAAACATATAAAAAATTAGGAGCTACAGTAGAAGAATTTTCTTTAGACATAGCAGACTATGCATTAGCTACTTATTATATAATAGCTTGTGCAGAAGCAAGCTCTAACTTAGGAAGATTTGACGGAATACGTTATGGATATAGAACTAAAAATTATGAGAGCTTAAAAGATATATACAAAAATTCTAGAAGTGAAGGATTTGGACCAGAAGTAAAAAGAAGAATTATTTTAGGTACCTATGTTCTTTCATCTGGATATTATGATGCATATTATAAAAAAGCTCAACAAGTACGTACACTTGTTAAAAAAGAGTTTGATGAAGCATTTAAGAAATACGATGTTTTATTAACACCAACTTCACCAACAGTAGCATTTGAGGTAGGTACAAAATCTAGCAATCCATTAGAAATGTATTTAGCAGATATATGTACTGTTCCTGTAAATATTGCAGGACTTCCAGGAATTTCTGTTCCTTGTGGTGTAAACAGCAAAGGTATGCCAATAGGTATGCAATTAATAGGAAATAGATTTGAAGAAGAAAAAATATTAAATGCTGCATATACATTTGAACAAGAAATTAAGTTTAGAGAAAACTATAAACCAGAATTTAAAAAATAAAGGAAAGACGAACGTTATAGTTAAAACTGTAAATATATACTAAAACACATAGTTAAAATTAAAAATTATAATATATAAAACATGAATTGAAAATTATAATATATATTGTGTGAAATATAAACATTTATAAAACATATATAGAATATATAAATAAGGTTTTATAAAATAGTAAGAGATGGTAATAGGCTAAAATAAAGGAGGACGATTATGTCAAAAGAAGATTATGAAGTAGTAATAGGGCTAGAAGTTCACGCAGAGCTTTCTACAAAAACAAAAATATTCTGCTCATGTCCAACAACATTTGGAGCAGAACCAAATACACATATATGCCCAATATGTACAGCTATGCCAGGAACATTACCTGTTTTAAATGAAAAAGTAGTAGAATATGCAGTAAAAGCAGGTTTAGCAACAAATTGTGAAATTTCTAAAGATAGTAAAAATGACAGAAAAAATTATTTCTATCCAGACTTACCAAAAGCATATCAAATATCACAATTTGATAAACCACTTTGCGAGCATGGATATATAGAAATAGAAGATGACGACGGGAATAAAAAGAAAGTTAGACTTTTAAGAATCCATATAGAAGAAGATGCAGGAAAGTTAAATCATAATGAATTTGGTGTAGGAAGTTTAGTTGACTTAAACAGAGCAGGAGTTCCATTAATAGAAATGGTATCTGAGCCAGACATTAGGTCAAGTAGAGAAGCAGAGCAATATTTAAGAAAAATAAAATCAATACTAGAATATATTGAAGTTTCAGACTGTAAAATGCAAGAAGGTTCTTTAAGAGCAGATGTCAATGTTTCTGTAAGAAAAAAAGGCGAAGAAAAATTTGGAACACGTACAGAAATGAAAAACATGAACTCATTTAGAGCAATAGTAAGAGCAATTGAATACGAAAAAGATAGACAAATAGAAGTGCTAGAAGAAGGCGGAAAAATAGAGCAAGAAACATTAAGATGGGACGATATAAACGGAAGAACATCATCTATGAGAGACAAAGAAGATGCACAAGACTATAGATATTTCCCAGACCCAGACTTAGTTGCTATTCGTTTATCTGATGAATATGTTGAAAATATAAGAAAATCATTACCAGAATTACCAGAAAGTAGAAGAGATAGATATATTAAAGAATATAACTTATCAGAAAAAGATGCAAAATTATTAACATCATCAAAATATTTATCTAACTTATTTGAAGGAGCATTAGAAATTTGTGGTAATGCAAAAGCTGTTGCAAACTGGATATTATCTGATATATCTAGGATACTAAATGAAAAAGAATTAGAACCAGAAAATATTCCATTTACAGCAGAGCAATTAGCAAAAATGATACAACTAATAGACAAAGGAACAATAAGCTCTGCAATAGCTAAAAAAGTATTAACAGAACTATTTGAAAATCCAAAGGACCCAGAAGAAATAATAAAGGAAAAAGGATGGATTCAAATATCTGACGAAGGTGCTATAAAAGAAGTAGTAATGAAAGTGTTAGAAAACAACCCACAATCAGTAGCAGACTTTAAGGGCGGAAAAGATAAAGCTTTAGGTTTCTTAGTTGGTCAAGCAATGAAAGAAACAAAAGGGAAAGCAAACCCACAAATGTTAAATAAAATGTTCTTAGAAGAACTCGGAAATTAGGGACAGGTCCCAATTTCCCAAATCGGGAAAAAAGGGACAGGTCAGCTATAAATTTCTTACATTAAAAAATTAAGACTAGATTATTAAAATTTTATAGCAATTAAGCAGAAAAAGTAGTATTTTGTAGTGAAACAAGGTCTTTAAATTTATGTATATAAATTTAAAGTAGCCGTGCTTCCGTAGTTGAACGAAAAAAATACTACTTTTTTGGCATTTATATAGAGACTAAAGTTTGCTCTTAAATCCTTATTTACAACTTTAATTCTTTTCTTATTTTATTAAATGATAAACTACAAATTAAGCTTATTACAATAAAATATAAGCTACTAGTAAAAACTGAAATTCCCACATAAAATAAAGTAGGAGTCGAATCAATAATAGAATAAGTAAAAAGAAGTGCAGTAGATAAAATTAGTAGGATAAAGCAAAAGTTTAAGCATAATTTTGTTATATGTAAAATTTTTTTATCCATATTTTTAAATTCATTTAATATCTTTTTCATATGTGTACCTCACTTTTATATATTATTAATTATATGTTAACATAAAAACAAAAAAGCCTCAATGGAAAGTATAACCAAAGTCTAAAATAAAAGCAAAAAACTAACCTATACGAAACTGTCTCATATAAGAGGCTATGTCGTATAGGTTAGTTTTTTATTTTTAAAAAACTGTGCACAATCTTTTAAAAATTATTTTGCTATAGCGTTTAATTTCTTAGCCATATTTGATTTTTTTCTAGCTGCTGTATTTTTTACAATAACACCTTTTGTACAAGCTTGGTCTACTTTTTTTGTAGCTTCTGAAAATAATTTTGTAGCTTCTTCTTTATTTCCAGCTTCTACAGCTTGCTCAAATTTCTTTACAGCTGATTTATATCCAGATTTAATCATATTATTTCTAAGAGTTTTCTTTTCAATAACACTAACACGTTTAATAGCTGATTTAATGTTTGGCATGTTTGCACCTCCCTTAAGTTAATAAAATCAACATATATTTTACCATGAAATTTAGTATTTGACAAGAGTTTTAAACATATTTTTCATTATATTATTGGCAAAAATAACTTGCAAAAACTAAAAAAAACATATATAATTAAAATAACTCACAAATGACAATTATATAAATTTTGGAAGGAGCGATTTTTATGAATATAAAAATAACAGGAAAAGAGTTAAAAGCAACAGAAGCAATAAAAGATTACATTGAGAAAAAAGCAGACAGATTAGTAAAATATTTTGGAGAAGAGTTTGACTTATATGCAACAATTAAAACAGAAGGGGCTGAACAAATTGCAGAGATGGATGTGAAAGCAGGAAGTGACAGACTAAGAGCAGTTACAGCACATAGAGATTTATATGCATCTATAGATAAAGACATAGATATATTAGAAGGTCAAGCTAGAAAAGTAAAAACTAAAAAAGATAAACAAAATATGACAGAGTCTATTAGAATGAAAGAAACTTTAAAAGCAGAAGAAGAGCATGAGGTAGAAGGAGAAATATTAAAAACATTATATTATGAAATTAAACCATTAGCTCCAGAGGATGCTAAACTAAAATTAGAAGAAAGACCACAAGATAAATTTTTAGCATTTATTAATTTAGAAAACAACAAAGTAAACGTAATTTATCGTTTAAAAGATGGTAAAAACTTTGGTATAGTAGAACCAGAAGCATAATGTTAAATACACAATATAAAAACAATAATGACATAAAGCTTGTATAATATACATATAAATTATTATACATAAACTAAAAATTAGATTGTTAATAATTATAAATTTTTAATATATAAGAAGAACTGCACAGATAACATTAGTTACTGTGCAGCTCTTTTGGTTAGAGCACCATTGTGCTCTAGAGATTGAGATTAAGTGGCAAGGTTTACATTAATGACAATGTAGTTCTGCAAAGTTTCAGATTGCTCAATACAGAAACTTTTACGGAATTCAGAGTCCTTCATGTAAGGAACTACCTCAGACAAAAAGAGGGCGATTTCACTAAACCTACAAACCACATGGAATGGAATTTCGATCCCATAAACAGTATGGATTACAAATTTAGCAATTCCGGTACCGTTAGAAGGAACATAGGCCTTTCTTCCAATACGGTATCCCTTGGCGTCAAAGCTACGATAAAACTTTAACGTAACTTCACACTGTTCAACTTCTCCAATCTCAGCCAGAGACTTTTTAAGAAGTTGAATCTTCTTGTCTTTGGCACGATTTAGCAACAACCGGAAGGTTGCGCTAACAACGATGCCCTCACTAGGATTGTCGTTCATTTAGCTTTACCTCGTTTCTCTATATATTTGGCTAAAAGCCGTATAAATATTATACCATAAAAATATACATAAGACAAATAATTAATGAAATTTAAGTAAAAACAGTACAACAAAATTCGACTAATTCCTCTATATTTATTGGAATTTTTGTGTTATAATATATATTGTGTATAAAATTTGAACAAAAGGAGTATGTTTAGTGAAAATACTGCTAGTTATAGATCAATATCAAAATGGTAATAATGGTACAACAATTTCTGCAAGAAGATTTGCAGAAGGTTTGCAAAAAAGAGGTCATACTGTAACAGTACTTACAACTGGACAAGAAGGAGAAAATAAATTTATAGTAAAAAGTCTAAAATTACCTATAGGAATTTCTAAAATAATAAAATCTCAAGGAATGAATTTTGCAGTCCCAGATAAAGAAATAATAAGAAAAGCAATGCAAGACGTTGATATAGTACACTTTTATATGCCTTTTTGGTTATCAAGAACAGCAAAAAAATTGCAGATGAATTAAAAATTCCAAATACAGCTGCATTTCATGTACAGCCAGAGAATATAACTTATACTATAAAAATGGGAAAAGTTAAATTAATAAACGATAAAATATATGAAGAATTTAGAGATGACTTTTTTAATAAATTTAATAGAATTCACTGTCCAAGCGAATTTATAGCAAATCAATTAAGGGAGCATAACTATACAGCTAAATTATATGTAATTTCAAATGGTATACAGGAAAAATTTAAACCAATGCCAAAAGAAAAGAATGAAAAAATAATTATAACAATGGTAGGGCGTTTATCTGGCGAAAAAAGGCAAGACTTACTTTTTGAGGCTATAAAAAAATCTAAATATGAGAAAGATATTCAACTTGTTTTAGCAGGTAAAGGACCTAAATATAAGCAATATGTAAAAATGGGGGAAGAGCTAACAAATAAGCCTATTATACAGTTTTGTAATGAGGAACAACTTTTAGAATTATTACATAAAACAGATTTATATGTACATACATCAGATGCAGAGATAGAGGCTATATCTTGTATAGAAGCAATTGCGTGTGGAAATGTTCCTATTATATCAAATAGTGATAAATCTGCTACTCCTCAATTTGCATTAGATGATAGAAGCCTATTTGAAGCGGGCAATAGTGATGATTTAGCTAAAAAAATAGATAATTGGCTAAGTAATAAGCAAGAACTTGAAAAAATGAGAAAAATATATGCTGAAAGTGCGAATAAATATAGAATAGAGAATAGTATGAAAAAAATAGAGGAGATGTTTGAAGATGAAATTGCTGAAAGGAATAACTAATTTCTTGCAAGATACATTCTATTACTTAATTGCTGTTCCAATTTTATTTGTAGTAAATAAAGTAGTATTAGGATATAAATTAATAGGAAAGGAAAATATAAAAAAAGTACCTGGAGCTAAAATAACAATTTCTAATCATGTACATACTATAGACTGCTCAATGAATGGAATAGTA
Organism: uncultured Clostridia bacterium; assembly: GCA_944392105.1. Lineage (GTDB taxonomy): Bacteria > Bacillota > Clostridia > TANB77 > CAG-508 > CAG-273. Next base: position 111,624 of record CALXVM010000001.1, read on the forward strand.
AATTTTCCACAATATTGTTATTTTATTACACTTCAAAGTAATGTGGATTTGCCTTTTATAGGAAAGCTTGTAAGACTATTAAGAGGAATACCAATACCTTTAAAAATATCTGAAAAAGAAAAATTTTATGAAGAAATATCAAACTTATTAAAAAATGGTGAAACAGTGCATATATATCCAGAAGGAATGCTTAGACCATATGCTACAGATTTATTACAGTTTAAAAAAGGTGCTTTTGCAATGGCGGTGGAAAACAATGTGCCAATAGTACCAAGCGTTATTTTAACAAGAGAGCCAGATGGAATATACAAATGGTTTAAAAGAAAACCTCTATTTACTCAAGTTGTATTAGAGCCAATATATCCAGATATAACAATAGAAAATAAAGGTGAAAGAATAAAGAAAATGCTAGATGAGGCATATACAAAAATGAAAGAACAACTTGATAATAACAACGAAATTACTTATGAACAAGAAGAAGTAAAAGCGTAATACAAAATAAAAACTATTTAGAATTAATATACAAAATAAAAAATTTTAAAACAAAAAACAACTTTAAATATATTAAGTTATGTATAAAATTAAATATTAAAACGTAGTTATACGTACAATAAAAAGAACCTTCTTAAATATGTAATACTTAAGGAGGTTCTTTTTTTACGCTATGAACGCAAAAACTATTTCATTTGGTTTTCAGCTTGTTGGATTAATTTCTTAACCATTTGTCCACCTATTCTACCAGCGTCTCTTGAAGATAAATCTCCATTATAACCTTGTTTTAAATTAACACCAACTTCGTTAGCTACTTCATATTTGAATCTGTTAAGAGCTTCTTTAGCTTCTGGAACTACAGAATAATTGCTGTTGTTATTTGCCATGTGTTTCACCTCCTAAATTGTGATAAATAAAGCTTTGAAAAAACGATTTGTCTTTTCAATATATAGATTGTGCAATAACGAAAAAAATAAACTGGAAATTTATGAGAATACAAATATTGTAACTAACACAATAAAAAATATTAAAAATGTAATTTAAAATAATAATTTGATAGTTGCTTAAAATTTTGTAAAATAAATAGATAGACAATAATTAGGGCTATAAAAATTTATTTTAAATAATTAAAATTCTAAAAAAATGTATTTAAAAATATTTTTTTGTATTATAATAATTATAAATGTAAAAAATAAGTCTAAACTTGTAATAAATTTAATCAAAAATTTAAAAAGGAAGGAGAGTATGGTTATATAAACTATACGAAAAATATATGTACAAATTAATAGCAATAGATCTTGATGGAACATTATTAAATTCATATGGAGTAATATCTGAAATAGATAAAGAGGCAATAAAAAAAGCAATAAAAAAAGGTGTAAAAGTAATTCTTACATCTGGAAGAGGTACAATGTCTGTTAAAAATTTTGCAAATGAACTTGAAATAGATGGTGATATTATTTGTGGAAATGGAGCTATAATATATAATTTACAAGAAGATAGAATAATATACAACCAATATATAGATAAGAAAAAAGTTTTACAAATTATTAAAATTTGCGAAGAAAATAGTATATATTATAATGTATTTACAGAAGATACAATATTAACAAGTTCGCTTGCCTATAATGTTTTGTTTTATAATCAAGAAAATGTAAAAAAGCCAGATAGCAAAAAAACAAATATAAATATTATACCAAACATATATAAATATGTTGAAGAAAGAGAAAAAGAAGATTATTTAAAAATTTGTATATGTGATAAGAACGACATTATATTTGGCGGTATTATGAAAAAGTTAAAAGAAGTAAAAAATGTTAATGTTATGGAAGTAGCACATATGGCAAGAAAACTTATTGCAAACGGTACAGACTATGTTCCTGTAGAATATTACATAACAGAAATAATGAATCAAGATGCTGATAAATGGAACGCAGTTAAGTTTTTAGCTGATAAGTATAAAATAAAGACAGATGAAGTAATTACAATAGGTGATAATGTAAATGATGAACAAATGCTTAAAAATGCTGGAATAGGCGTTGCAATGGGAAATAGTGCACCTTATATACAAGAAATGGCTAAGGAAGTAACTCTAGATAATAATTCTGGAGGAGTAGCAAATGTAATAGAAAAATATATATTAAAATGAGACTAAATAATAATAAATGGAATATAAAAGTTGAAATTGGCTAATAAAAATATAGCCGTAATTTAAATAATTAAAAATTGTATAAAAAATATAAAAAAAGCACATAACTATCTTTGATAGGAGTGTGTTTTTTTATGGATAACGAAGAAAAAAATCAGATAGATATAAGTAAAGATTTTGATAGTTATAAAAATAAGTTACAAGAGAAAGAAAGCCAAAGTGAAATAAAAGAAGAAATAGAAAGAAGAGAAAAAATAGATGAGACAAAAGAAGAGATAGGAGAAATAGAAGATACTACAAAATATGGAGAATTTGTATCTTCTTATTTTGCATGGCTTACACTTGACAGGCAGAAGAAAACAGCAAAAAAATTAGAGAATATAACCAAAAAAGGTAAAGAATTTTAAAAAAAGTATTGCAAAATAAAAAAAACGTAGTATAATAATAATGTAGGTCAAAGAAAGTCAAAGTCAAAAATAAAGAAAAGAGGCGAATAAAATGAGAATATCAGATATAATAGAAGATTTTATAAAAGAAATGTTTGACGATACAGATTTTATAGAAATACAAAGAAATGACTTAGCACAACATTTTAATTGTGTTCCATCCCAAATAAATTATGTCATTTCCACAAGATTTAAACCGTCACAAGGTTATTATGTAGAAAGCAAAAGAGGTGGAGGCGGACATATAACTATAAAAAGGATAAACACAACTAAAAGTAATGCACTAATGCATATTATATCTAGTATAGGAGATAAAATAACCGCTCAAGAAGTAGATATTTTTATTAGAAACTTGCTTTCTAAAGACTATATAAATAGAAATGAAGCTAAATTATTAAAAGTAGCAACAAGTGATAATGTACTTACAATATCAAATGATATAAAGGATATTATAAGAGCAAAAATATTTAAGAATATGCTTATAAATTTAGTGGAAGATTAAGTAAAAGTTAGAATAGGAATTAAGAAGAAAAAACAAATGACGATAAATATTAAAATAATAAAAAGGTTAATTAAATAAAAGTTAAATGAATATTACAATAAGATTTTAGAAAAAAATTAAGTTAAACAGATAAAAAATAAACAAACATAAAAAATAAAGGAGGTAGATTTTTATGTTATGTCAAAATTGTGGAAAAAAAGAGGTTAATTTTAGATATACTCAAATTGTAAATGGCGTAAAAAAAGAAATGGCTTTATGTGAGGATTGTGCAAGAAAATTAGGACTATATAATGATATGGATTTTAGTATGCCAATTAGTATGTCAAGCTTTTTAGGAGATATGCTTGGCAACTACGAAGAAGCTTTTTTACCAAGCTTTAGTAGCATAGCAACTTCTAAATGTAATACTTGTGGAACAGACTATGATGAATTTATAGAAAGAGGGCTACTAGGTTGTGAAAATTGTTATGATGTATTTTCAAATAAAATAGACTCATTATTAAAAAATATTCATGGCTCAAACAGACACGTAGGAAGAATAAGCAAATTTATAGAAAGTAATAATAATTTAAATGAGTTTAACAAAGCAGAAAAAGAACTAAAAAATAATAAAAAAGAAAAAGTTTCAAAAATTGAAGAGCTAAAAGAAAAACTTAATAAAGCTATAAAAGAAGAACGTTATGAAGATGCAGCTAAAATAAGAGATGAAATAAAAAAAGAGGACAAGAAGTTGAACAAAGACAATAATAAAAAATAATTATAAGAGAAAAATAATACAAAATTAGGAGGAAGAAAAGTAATGTCTAATTGGTATGTTCAAACAGGTAAAGATTCAGATGTTGTTATAAGCTCAAGAGTGAGGTTAGCAAGAAATATAAAAGGAATTCCTTTTATAACAAAATGTAATCAAGAAAACTTAGAAAAAGTAATTGATATAATGAATAATGTTGTAAATAGCTTAGGTTATGGTTTAAAACTTTTCAAAATGGATAAAATAGACAATATAACTAAATTAAGTTTAGTAGAAAAGCATTTAATAAGTCCTGAGTTTATTTCAAAAAATGATAACACAATAACACAAAATCTAAAAGCAATATTGTTAAATGATGATGAAAATATTTGTATTATGATAAATGAAGAAGATCATTTAAGAATACAAGTTTTTGGTGCAGGTTTAGATTTGGAAAATTTAAAAAATTTAATAGTAGAAATAGATGAAAAAATAGATGAGGCTTGCCATTATGCATGTAACGAAAAATATGGATATTTAACAGCTTGCCCAACAAATGTTGGTACAGGAATGCGAGCTTCTGTTATGGTTCATCTTCCTGCTTTAACAATGACAGGAAATATTAACAAAGTATTACAAATTGTTAATAATTTTGGGATGAATATAAGAGGCTTATATGGTGAAGGTTCTCAAAGTGTGGGCAATATATATCAAATTTCAAATAATCAATCTTTAGGTTTAACAGAAGATGAGATTATTAAAAATTTGAATATAATAACGTCAAAAATAATAGAGCAAGAAAGATTAGCTAGAAAAAACTTAACAAAAGAACCTTTAGAGTTAGAAGATAGAATATGCCGTTCATACGGTATATTAACTAATGCAAGAAAACTTACATCAGAAGAGTGCTTAAAACTTTGGTCAGATGTAAAGCTAGGGATGGACTTAGGAATAATAGATGGATTAACAGACTTAAAAGTAAACAAAATTAAAATATATAGTCAATCTGGAAACTTGCAAAAATATTTAGGTAATCAGTTAAATGCCTATGAAAGAGATATAGAAAGACCTAAATTAATTAATAAAATAATAAATGAAAATTAAGTGAAAGGAAGTGTTACATATGGTTTATAAATTTACAAATAGAGCTGAAAAAGCTTTAGAAATAGCAAATGACTTAGCAACAGAGTTAGGACATAATTATATAGGAACAGAACATATTTTATATGGTTTGGCAAAAGAAGGCACTGGTGTTGCAAGTAAAGTTTTGGAAATGCAAAATGTTACACCAGAACAGATAAAAGAAGAAATAGAAGCATTAATTGGTGTTGGTGCAGAATTAGAAAATGGAACAGTAGGATTTACTCCAAGAACTAAAAGAGTTATAGAAAATGCATTTAGAGAAGCAAGAAAATTAGGTTCTGAGTATATAGGAACAGAGCATCTATTAATAGGAATTATGCGTGAAGGAGATAGTATTGCAGTTCGTATAATGATGAACTTAAATATAAATCCTCAAAGATTATATACAGAAATTTTAAAAGTAATAAACGAAGACGAAAATGCTTTTAATAATGAAAAGTCAAATAATAATAGTACTTATGGAAGTTATAATCAAACAACTACTTTAAATCAATATGGTGCAGATTTAACAAAACAAGCAAAAGAAGGAAAGTTAGACCCTGTTATTGGTAGAAAAAAGGAAATAGATAGAGTAATTGAGATTTTATCAAGAAGAACTAAAAACAATCCATGTTTAATTGGTGAACCAGGTGTTGGTAAAACAGCAGTAGTAGAGGGATTAGCTGAAAAAATTACTTCAGATGATGTACCAGAAATGCTAAAAAATAAAAGAGTAGTTAGTATAGATATATCAAGTATGGTTGCAGGTGCGAAATACAGAGGAGACTTCGAGGAGAGAATAAAAAAATGCTTAGAAGAAGTTAAAAAAGTAAAAGATGTTATACTATTTATAGATGAAATTCATACTATTGTAGGTGCAGGCTCTGCAGAAGGCGCAGTAGATGCGGCAAATATTTTAAAACCACTTTTAGCAAGAGGAGAAGTTCAAGTAGTTGGTGCTACAACTTTAAATGAATATAGAAAATATATTGAAAAAGATGCAGCTTTGGAAAGAAGATTTAGCCCTGTTATGGTTGGAGAGCCTACTGCAGAGGAGACTATTCAAATTTTAAATGGTATTAGAGACAAATATGAAGCACATCATAATGTAAAAATTAGTGAAGAAGCTATAAAAGCAGCAGTTAACTTATCTGTTAGATATATAAATGATAGATTTTTGCCAGATAAAGCAATAGACTTAGTAGATGAGGCAGCATCAAGGGTAAGGATGAAAACTTACACAGTGCCAGATTCTTTAAAGAAATTGGAAGATAAAATTTCAGAACTTGACAAAGAAAAAGAAGAGGCAATAAGGGTACAAGATTTTGAAAAAGCTGCCACATTAAGAGATGAGGAAAATAAGGCAAAAGAGGAACTTTCTAAAGGAAAAGAAAAATGGCATAATAAAAATAGTAAAAATGTTGTTACTTTAACCGAAGAAGATATTGCAGATGTTGTAGCAAATTGGACAGGAATACCTGTAAAAAAGATTAGCCAAGATGAAAATGAGAGATTAAAAAACTTAGAGGCAGAGCTTCACAAGAGAGTTATTGGACAAAACGAAGCAGTAGAAGCTGTAAGTAAAGCTATAAGAAGAGGCAGATTAGGATTAAAAGATCCAAATAGACCAATTGGTTCGTTCTTGTTCTTAGGTCCAACTGGTGTAGGTAAAACAGAACTTTCAAAAGCATTAGCAGAAAGTCTATTTGGCTCAGAAGATGCAATGATAAGAATTGATATGTCTGAATATATGGAGCCACATTCTGTTTCTAAATTAATTGGTTCGCCTCCAGGATATGTAGGTTTTGATGATGGTGGACAATTAACAGAGAAAATAAGAAGAAAACCATATTCTGTAATATTATTTGATGAGATTGAAAAGGCACATCCAGATGTAATGAATATGTTGCTTCAAATTTTAGATGATGGACGTTTAACAGACGCACAAGGAAGAACTGTAAACTTTAAAAATACAGTGATTATAATGACATCAAATGTAGGAGCAAGAATAATTACAGACAAAACATCTTTAGGATTTTCAAATGATAGCAAAAAAGATGATAGCGTAGATAAAGACTATGAAAGCATTAAAAAAGATGTAATGGCAGAATTAAAGAAACAATTTAGACCAGAGTTTTTAAATAGAATTGATGAAATTATTGTGTTCCATAAATTAAATGACGAAGATGTAAAGAAAATTATAGACATAATGATAAATCAATTAGAAAAGAGACTTAATGCTCAAAATATTACATTAGATGTAGACGACAAAGTAAAAGACCTTATTGCTAAAAAAGGTGTAGACAGAAACTATGGTGCAAGACCATTAAAAAGAGCAATACAGAATATGTTAGAGGACAAAATTGCAGAAGAAATGCTAGACGGAAAGGTAAAACAAGGAAAGAAAAACATAGCAACTGTTGAAGATGACAAAATTGTGATAAAATAATATTTATTGTAACAAAAATGCATTTTATTTAATATTGTTTAAATAAATAGAAAAAAATAACTTTTAGTATAGCAAATTCTAAAATTAATGTCTATTTTAAAATTAATATTACTTGTGTTTTTTGAAATATAAAAGCATTGCTAAAAATAAAACCACATGCTATAATAAGTTCATACCAAAAGAGAAGGTGTATGAAATGGACTTTATAATAGCATGTGTTTTTGTTTTATTATTTATAGTTATAGCATTAGTGCTACTTGCTGTTTTTCAGATAAGGATGGCAGGTATTAAAATAAAAGATTTTTATGGTTTTATACAAGCAAACCAAATGTTAGATAAATTAGCAAGATTCGCGAGAAGATATGAAAATATGTCTCCGCAAGAACAAGTAATATATTTAAAGGAAGCGGAAAAAATATTTGAGGCATATGACAAAATACCAAGTGTAATATGGGAAGATCAATATAGGGAATATCAAAAAGTACTTGATGCATATAAAAATATTAGAGTACTAAGATGGGAAGATAGTAAAAAATAAAAGAGGAAGCCCCTGCATTTCTGCAGGGGCTTTGACTTGTGGCATGCACTATACAAGAAGTAAAGCCAGGTTCATAAGTTTAGTTTGCCTACAAGAGGCTTACTTATAAATATGAACTACACCGGGACCTCCAGCTGTGAGCATGGAGTTGTCGTACCAGATATTCAGGCCAAACGCTTCTACGACGAAGCGGGCAGGAACCAAAGTACGATCACCAGTAACAATGGGTGCAACTGCCATTTGCAGCCACTTACCATCATATCTCATATACGGGTAACCGATATAGAGGTTGATAGTGTGGTTACGATTGCTGATATTGACCTGCTGAGCCTGACCGCCGACCCATTTTACATCATATCCGAGCATTTCGCCAAGTGCGTATACCGGAATCATTGTGTAACCGGGATCTACCACAATAGGCTGCTGGTCGGGGAAGTTTACGCGTTCCCCGTTCAGCATAACAATAATGGGAGTTCGCCCATCGTTGTTAATAAAGACACTATCGTCATAACGGTAGTACTTGTAGCCAAGAGCAGTAGCCCATTGCTGCAGGGTCTGGTAAGAAGTACTTACGTTTGTGGGTGTGGTTCCGAAAATTGCCTTTAGACTGTCCGTCTGAGGATAATTCACATAGACACTACCCGTGTTGCTACCATACGTGTAAGCAGCATTGGAAACGTAAAAACCGTTTCTGTACACTTTAACAGTGCGGATATACGGTTCTTCGTCTTCACTGTCATCGTACCAAGGATAATCGTCATCATCGATGACGGGGTTATCGTGGTATCTGTCAGAATACAAGTAAACCTTGTTATTCTTTACCGTAATGTCATAGCCGAATTCGTCAGCCCAATCATTAAGGCAGACATCGTCGTTAGGAGATGCTGAAAGCATATCCTCGGTTTCATCCGGGAAAATATCACGGATATCGTCCCAGGAATCAACATAAACGTCATCATGCCGGTCCTGATAGGCATCACTTACGCCAGTGTAGTCGTTGTCGACATACACCTTCATGCTTCCGGTAGCAGCAAATGCTACGGTAGACATGCTGAGCATCATGACTACTGCAAGAACAGCAGCCATAAGCCGTTTACTAGTTTTCAACATAAGAATTCCTCCTAAAAGTCCGAAAAGTTTAAAATTTTCAATGTACAGTGAATGCTAGAAAGCCAATCCCTCCTATATATAAAAACTTTATATATAAACATATTGTAAGGAGCAAAAAAGCTCAACTTCCAATATGGAAATGCATTGTGGTCATTAGACCAAAACGCTAAGCGATGCTTAAAATAAAAGCAATACTAGTATAATTATAGCACAAATATTGGAAATAAGCAATTAACATAACTACACAAATATTTTATGTGAATAAATTAATAAATTGTGGAAATACTAAAGAAAAAATTAGGTTTACAGTGATTATTATGTGGAAAAAATTAATAATTGGTTTAATTGCAGGAATTATAAGTGGATTTTTTTCAGCAGGTGGAGGACTTATTTTAGTTCCTTCATTTGTGTACTTTTTAAATATGGACGAAAAAAAAGCAAGGGCTACTTCGCTTTTTTGTATACTTCCAATGGTATTAGTAACAGCATTTTTTTATGGAAAAAATAACTTTATACATTGGAATATAGGAATAAAATGTGCAATAGGAGGAGTAATAGGCGGAATTATAGGAGCAAAATTACTTACAAAAATACCAAATAAATATTTAAAAATTATATTTGCATTATTTTTAGTATATGCGGGAATTAACATGATTATAAAGTAAAACTTTTAATAAGAAAGATATTAAATATATTTATTGATTTAAGGAAAATTAAAAGACATATAGAATTTATTTTATCTATTTCTTCCTGCTAATTTTTTAATTTTAAGTAATCTGTACCGTATTCTTCTTGTTTATTTTAAGTAATTCTAAAATAATAGTTACGGTTAAATATTATAACCTATAAATAATATCAATCACTAAAAAATAAAATTGATAAATATTAGAAGCTTAATTAATAAATTACAAGGTTAAATATTAAAAGAATAAAAAGGATATAATTAATAAATATGATAGAAGTTTTAATAGGATTAATTTCAGGGATTATAAGTGGAACGGGAATGGGAGGAGGAACTATTTTAATATTACTCCTTTCTATATTTATGGGACTAGACCAACATGTGGCACAAGCTACTAATTTAGTATTCTTTGTGCCTACTGCAATTGCTGCAATTTTTATTAGTTTAAAAAAGAAAATTATAGATTTAAGAGCAGGAGTAGTAGTAATAATAGTAGGAGTTGTGGGAGCTACAATAGGAGCTATAATTTCTAGTAAAATGAACGTTAATTTATTAAAAAAATTTTTTGGAATTTTTTTACTCATTATAGCAATTTATGAAATTTATTCTTGGTATAAGATGTATATAAAGAAAAAAATAAGACATACTAAAGTTAAGAAATAAAAATTTTCAAAATTACAAAAATATATAAAATAAGGAGGAATTTAAATGAAATTTGTTAAAGGTATGTTAGTAGGAGGATTATTATCTGCAGGAGTTGCTATGATTTATGCAGGAACTATGGAACAGAATAAAAAGAAAGTTATGAAAAAGGGAAAACAATTTGCTAGAAAATTAGGTATAATGTAACAATAAAAGCTATATAAAAAATTGCAGACACAAAATAAACATAAAAATTAGTTTCTATGTAAAGAAAAGAGGTTCCAGAGCAAGCTAAGTAAAGAGTTGAATGTTTTTAGAAGTATTTTTAGTATATAGAATAATTTGTGTAAAGTTCAAGGTTAACATAAATTTTCTAACATCCTAACTTTTAGCTTAAGTTTGCTAGGAAACTCTTTTTTTATTTATATTAAAAAAATCATAAAAAAGTAAAATTTTGAACAGGCTGTTGGCAAAGTAAAAAACTTAGTCAATAACCTGGAAAAATTTAGAGTTTTTGTATTTTTATTAATTATTTAATAAATTCATGTTAAAGCCTGAATTTAAAAGCTTAAATAATTAGCAATCTTTTTCTGTTTTACATGGACATTCAGGTTTGCAATGTTCAGGCTTACATGGAAGCTCTGGCTTGCAAGGTTTATCTGGTTTACATGGTGGACAATCTAATTTTATTCCTTTTAAACATTTTCCTTCATGTTTTCCTTCTACGCAAACTTTACAATGTTTTACTTCATCAACCCAAATGTTTATCTCATAATATCTATTTGCACATAGTGGTCCAAATACAAATTCACCGTTCTTGTCTGTAAAAGTATGAGAAACAGGTCTTCTTTCTTCTTTTCCACAATCGCAAACAACTTCTACTAGTTTAACAACTGCATTATCTACAGGGTCACCATAACAATCCTTAACAATTCCATATATAACACTGCGGTCATCACATGGTAAAGTAATGTCTAAGTCAAATTGCTTTCCTGTTGCTAAAACACCATCTACATTAACAACTGGGCAAATTCCCTTATCATATTCCATTATAAATTCCTCCTTTTTAGTATTTATAATATATACTATTCGAATATAAATAAAATGTGACTTATTTCGACATAGAAGAAATTTAATTAATAAGGAATAAAAAGTGTAATTTATACATAATAATAAAATAGATTTTTTATATGGAGGAAATATGTTTTTGGTAATTAATAAAAATAAAATATATACATATATTGTAACTATTTGCACAGTCGTTGTGCTATTTGTATTATCTTTTGCAATGCTAACTACAGATAATAACACAGTTGTTACATCTGGTAATGTTATAAATGAGATGGAAAACGCAGACAGTATTACAAATATAATGAATAAAACAGATAATAATTTAGGGAACAATATGAATATGTAACTATAATTTAGTAGATAAATATATAAACAATAATGTAGTAAAGTAAATAAGATGAACTATGCTGGCAAATAGAAAGGTATGTATAAAATGGATTTTAATGGATACAATTATAATAGTTTTAGCACATAAGGGGTAATTTGAAATGTAAAACTTAAAGAGTTTTGGCAGTAAAAGGTAAATTATAAAAGTGAAATATTTTGTGGAAAAATAGAAAAATATAACATTTTATGTAGACAAAGTGAATATAAAGTGGTATAATATAAAATATGGCTGGGTTACAGCTTAAGAGATATTATAAATTTTAAGAAACAAATAAGAGGAGGAAATTAAATTGAATACTATTTATGAGGAGAATAACCATATTACATTAATGGGTAAAGTAACAAGCGAAAAAAGATTTAGTCACGAAATATATGGAGAAAAATTCTATATATTTGACATTAGTGTACCACGTTTAAGTGGAAGTTCAGATATTATACCAGTTACAATATCTGAGAGATTATTAATAGGAGAGGACATAAAATTAGACAGTAAAGTAATTATTGATGGACAATTTAGATCATATAATAGCTACGAAAACGAAAAGAGCAGATTAGTACTTACAGTATTTGCAAAAGACATTAAACTTACAGAAAATCAAGACGAAGAAATAAAGGCTGGAAAAGACATAATTTCAAATGAAGTAACTTTAACAGGTTATATTTGTAAAAAACCTATTTATCGTAAAACTCCATTTGGAAGAGAAATTGCAGATGTATTATTAGCAGTAAACAGAGCATATAACAAGTCAGACTATATTCCATGTATTGCATGGGGAAGAAATGCTAGATTTTGCGAAAATATGCCAGTTGGAACAGAACTTAAAATAGTAGGAAGAGTTCAATCAAGAGCTTATGAGAAAAAACACGAGGACGGAACAATTGAAAATAGAATGGCATATGAGGTTTCAGTAGGAAGCTTAGAAGTTGCAGGAGAAGGAACTACAACAAATAAGACAGAAGAAGATGCAGAAAACGAAAATAAAGAGGCTATGTAATAGATTATTAAAATAAGATTATCAAAAATAAAAAATTCAGCTAGTTCAGCTGAATTTTTTATTTTTTCTCTTCTGGAATAATTATTTTATCTTTTTTTGGTTTCTCATGTGGTTTTTCAATATCTATGTGTTCACGTACTGGAGAAATGTTTAAACCATCTCCATCTCCTGAAATAATTTGAATTTCCTTTTTTTCAGGAGTTTCATTTATATTTTCTAAATCTTCATTTGAACTGTTCATAAAACGCACCACCTATCTAATAATTTTTTATAATATAACATAAAAGAAATAAATATTCAAGACGAAGATGTCACTGGGGACGAAGTTGTCACTGGGGACGGAGATTTTTGACAACCTTTTTGCTTTTTGATTTTTGATTTCTCGTAAAAGTGGTCAAAAATCTCCGTCCCCAGTGACAACTTCGTCTCCACGCTCCAAAAGTTTACTCTTGAAAGGGATTAAAAAATATGGTATTATATAAAATAGTTTTAAGAAAAGAGAAATTGTTATGGAAGAGTTAGATAAATATTGGGATAATATTCATAAAAACTATACATCTTGCTATGATGGGTGGTTAGATAAATATATAGACTTGTTAAAAAATGATGACGTAATAGTAGAGCTTGGATGTGGAAGAGCGTATGCTAGTAATTATTTAATGGAGCAAGGTTTTAGAGATATTACTGCCTGCGATTTTTCAGAGGAAGCTTTAAAAGTGGTAAGAGAAGAAAATAAAAATTTAAAAACTATGAATTTCGACATGAGTAAAGGATTGCCTTTTAATGATAATTCTATAGATATTATAATAGCAGATTTGAGTTTACATTATTTTAATAATAAGACAACTCAATATATAATTAATGAAATATATAGAGTTTTAAAAAATGATGGATATGTTATAGGAAGAGTAAACGAATTAAAGGAAATAGAAAAACTAAATAAAGGTAGTGTAAAAATTGAAGAAAATTTTTACTATGAAGAACCGATTTATAAAAGATTTTTTGACAAAGAATGTTTAGAAAAATATTTTAATAAATTTGAAATATATAGAATTTCAGAAGAAAGAATGGATAGATATGAAAAGCCGAAAGTTTTACTTGAGTTTTGTATGATGAAGAGCAAATAAATATAACTAGGAAGTGTGATAAATGGAAAAAGAAAGAATAATGGGGATTATAGAGTCAATCTTATTTGCAGCAGGAAGGGAAGTAACTATAAAAGAGCTTATGACAGTATTAGAAGCTGAATCTAGCGATATAATAAACTTTGTAAATGAGATGAAAGAAAAGTACGAAAACGAAGATAGAGGAATACAAATAATAAATGTAGATGGTGCATATCAATTATGTACTAAAAAACAAAATTACGATTATATATGTCAAATATTTGATAAAAGAGCTAAATTGCAATTATCACAATCAGCAATGGAGACTTTATCTATTATTGCATATAATCCAAGAATTACAAGAGCTGAAATAGAGGCAATAAGAGGAGTAAGCTCAGATGGCGTAATTTATAAACTATTGGACTATAACTTAATTGCAGAAACAGGTAAACTAGATGCTCCAGGTAGACCGACAACTTTTTCTACAACAAACGAATTTTTAAAAATGTTTGGACTTTCAAGTTTAAAAGATTTACCAGAACTTCCGAGATATAAGTTAGATAGTAATAAACAGATTGTAATAGATGACTTAGTAAATGGAGAGGCAGGAGAGACTACTGGAGAGCTAGAAGTCCCGGGAAAGAGCGAGGATACTGAAAATTAAATATTAACAAAAATTTAAAGAAAGGAGAGTATGGTTTATTTAAATTATTAAATATATCATACAAAAATATTATGGATAAAGAATATGTTAAAGAGCTTACAAATATAGAAGAAGATTTTGCTCAGTGGTATACAGATATAGTTTTAAAAGCTGAGCTTGCAGACTATACAGATACAAAAGGATGTATAGCTATAAAACCATATGGATATGCTATATGGGAAAATATACAAAAATATACAGATGACTTATTTAAAAAAGCAGGAGTTAAAAATGTATATTTCCCAATATTAATTCCAGAAAGTTTACTACAAAAGGAGAAGGACCATGTAGAAGGGTTTGCACCAGAAGTAGCAATGGTAACAGAGGCTGGAGGAGAGCCACTAGAAGAAAAACTTGTAGTAAGACCAACTTCTGAAACAATGTTTTCAACACTTTACTCTAAGTGGATTAGCTCTTGGAGAGATTTACCAGTAGTTTATAATCAATGGTGTAATGTATTAAGATGGGAAAAAGAAACAAGACCATTTTTACGTTCACGTGAATTCTTGTGGCAAGAAGGTCATACAATTCATGCTACAGAAAAAGAAGCAAGAGAACGCACAATACAAATGCTTGAAATTTATGCACAGGTTGTAGAAGATTTGTTAGCAATACCAGTATTAAAAGGAGAAAAAACACCAAGTGAAAAGTTTGCAGGGGCAGAAAACACATATACAATAGAAACTTTGATGCATGACGGAAGAGCTCTTCAATCAGGAACTTCACATTATTTTGGTCAAAACTTCACAAAACCATTTAATATAAAATTCCAAAACAAAGAAGGAAAAGAAGAATATGGCTATCAAACTTCATGGGGAATTAGTACAAGATTACTTGGTGGAGTTATTATGGCACATGGAGATGATAGAGGATTAAAACTACCTCCAAAAGTTGCACCAATACAGATTGTTATAGTTCCAGTTGCAGCACATAAAGAGGGCGTTGTAGAAAAAGCAACAGAACTAAAAAATGAGCTAGAAGAAAAGTTCCGTGTAGAATTAGATTTAAGAGACAATTACTCAACAGGATATAAATTTAATTATTGGGAATTAAGAGGAGTACCAGTAAGAATAGAAATAGGTCCTAGAGATATAGAAAATGAGCAATGCGTTGTAGTTAGAAGAGACACCTTAGAAAAACAAGTTGTAAAATTAGATGAACTATCTAAAAAAATAGAAGAATTATTAAAAGAAATTCAAAAGCATATGTATGACGAATGTGTAGAAAGAGTAAAAAGAAAAACAACAACTGCAACAAACATGGAAGAATTTGAAAAAAATCTTAAAGAAAATCAAGGATATGTTAAAGCAATGTGGTGTGGAGACGAAGCTTGCGAAGACAAGATAAAAGAACTTACAGGAGCTAAATCTAGATGCATTCCATTTGAGCAAGAGCATATATCAGATAAATGTGTATGTTGTGGAAAACCAGCAACTACAATGGTTTACTGGGGTAGACAATATTAGTGGAAATTGGGACCAGGTCCCAATTTCCTAAAACTTTTTATTAACTGTATTTAAAATTTCTGGATAAATTTTGTAGGCATTTGTTTTCCAATTGTCTACAATTTTTTTTGCTTCATCACGTGAACCACAGAATATTTTTAGCTCAAATATACATTTACTGTTTTCGTTTATTTTGCAAGTCACAGTATATTCAGTTTCACTCTTGGGAGTAAACTCAGCAATTACAGATTCTTGTTCTTTGGTTGCTGAAATTTCATTTTTTAAGTTAATATCAACTTTAAGTTTTATTATTCCAGGTAACATGTCTATAGTTAAATGTAAAGCTTCTCTACCTGAGTCTGTTATTTCATAGACATCTTTAGTATCTTTTTTATATCCTTTAATGTAATTTAATTGTATTAAGTCTAGCAAAAATTGTTGAAAGTAAAAATAGTTCATATCTTGTGTTGAAAGAATTATTCTGTATAAGTTTGCATTATCTATTGGTGCATATAGTTTGTCTAAAATGTATAGTATTAGTATTTTATTTTCTGCTAATGTTTCATTGTCTGATGAAAGTTTCACTTCGCTCACTCCTAAATATTTTTTCATCATTATAACACAAATTATTAATAAATACTATCATTTTTTTATTAAAAATGTTATACTTTACTAAGATTGTTTTATTATGGGGGAAAGATGAAAAAAACACTATATGATATATTAGAAGTTAGTGAAAAGGCTTCTAAGGAGGTAATAGATAAAGCATATAAGGTTCTTGCTAAAAAGTATCATCCAGATTTGCAGGCAGAAGAAAATAAAAGTAAAGCGGAAGCAAAAATGAAGGAAATAAATGAGGCATATAATGTTTTAAGTGATGACGCGGCAAGGGAAAAGTATGATGAGGAACTTGCAAGTGAAAGAGAAGTAGAAAAGCAAGAAAACTTAAGAAAACAGCAAAGTATGTATTCAGACATGGCTCACAGTGACCAAAATAACTATAATATGTACAATTCGCAGGCAACACAAGGAAATATAAAGAGTGACAAAGACTTACAAAAAAATATGCAGGAGGCATTAAAAAGACAACAAGAAGATTTAAGAAGGCAACAAGAAGCATATATTAAACAACAGGAAGAGATGGAAAAACAATATAATAATGCATATTATAAGTATTTAAAGAGCTTAGGGTATAAAGTAAAATTTAAGTGGACTTGGAAACAATATTTAACATTACTTATAGTAATAGTGGTGCTAATTGTTATAGGGCTTATTTTATGGATTATCCCGCCAACACATGATTGGATGTTAGGTTTATATAATAACAATATATTTATAAAAACAGTAGTAAATATATTTATAGGTATCTTTAATGGAATAGGAAAAATGATTTCTGGACTATTTAGCAATTAGTATAATAAATATTAACAAAAGCAAAATTATTAATATATAGATTGAATAAAAAAGAGAAGGTGAAAAAATAACACAAATATTAAATAGAGAAAATTTAAAAAAGTAAGATAAAAATAGAAATATAAAAAATATATTAAATTTATAAAATTACATATTGAATAAATATTTTAATTTAGTATATAATTATTTATAAGTACAAGCTTGAATAATAAAATATTCAAGCTTAATTTTTTAGGAGGGATATTATGGATAGAAAAATTAGAGTTATGCAATATGGAACTGGCAAAATGTCTGCTTATACAATGCGTTATGTATTTGAAAAAGGAGCAGAAGTAGTAGGAGCTGTTGATGTGAATCCAGCAGTTATTGGTAAAGACATTGGAGAAATAATGAAAACAGACAACAAAAATGTTACAGTAAAAAATGTTAGCGAGGCTGAAAACATTATAAACGAAACTAAACCAGATATTGTTATTGTTACTACCATGAGCCTAATAAAGGATGTAGAAGATGCATTAATGTTATGTGCTAAAATGGGAGTAAATGCTATTACAACATGTGAAGAAGCTTTTTATCCAGCAAATTCTAATCCAGAAATAACAAAAAAATTAGATGAATTGGCAAAGAAAAATAATTGTACTATTACAGGAAGCGGTTATCAAGATATTTATTGGGGACAACTTATAAGTTCTATAGCAGGATCAACACATAAAATAACAAAAATAAAAGGAAGCTCTAGCTATAACGTAGAAGATTATGGAATAGCTTTGGCAAAAGCTCATGGGGCAGGACTTACACTAGATGAATTTGAAGACCAAGTTGCTTCTGTAGATAAAATATCAGATGAAGAAAGAAATAAAGTAATAGAAGCAGGAGATTATTTACCTTCATATATGTGGAACGTAAATGGTTGGCTATGTGAAAAATTAGGATTAACTGTTGAAAGACAAACTCAAAAAACAGTTCCACAAACATATAAAGAAGATATTTACTCAACTACATTAGGTATGAACGTTCCAGCAGGAAATGCTACAGGAATGAGTGCAGTTGTTACTACAACTACAAAAGAAGGTATTACTTTAGAGACAGAATGTATAGGAAAAGTATATTCTAAAGAAGATTATGATAAAAATGAGTGGACAATAGAAGGAGAACCAAATACTACTATAGTTGTAGCAAGACCAAGTACAGTAGAATTAACTTGTGCATCTATAGTAAACAGAATTCCAGATGTAATAAATAGTGAAGCAGGATATGTTCCAACAGATAGAATGGGAGAATTAGAGTATAGAGTAAAACCACTAAATGAATATGTAAAATAAAAGGAATAAATTATGAGAATTAGATATAAACCATGGGCAAGACCAGAATTAGAAGCAAGTAAATTTTATATAGACAATCCAGAAGAATATAAAGGTAGATGGAAAGAGGCTTTTAAAAACCAAGATAACGAATTACACTTAGAACTTGGTTGTGGAAAAGGAAGTTTTATATCACAACTTGCAGTTAAAAATCATAATATAAATTATTTAGCAATAGACCTAGTAGATGCAATGCTAGGTCTAGCTAAAAGAAATATAGAACAAAAATATAATGAGGCGAAAAAAGAAATTGACAACATTATAATAACAAGATATGATATAGAAAGAATTTTAAATATTTTAGATAAAGCAGATAATGTAACAAGAATATATATAAATTTTTGTAATCCATGGCCACGAGGAAAGCATCATAAAAAGAGGCTTACACATACAAGACAATTAGAAAAATATAAACAGTTTTTAAGTAAAAATGGAGAAATATATTTTAAAACAGATGATGATGCCTTATTTTTAGATAGTTTGTCTTACCTAAAGCAAGAAGGTTTTAAAATAGAAAAATGTACATATAATTTAGAAAATGAAGAGAATTTTTGGTATAATATTCTTACAGAACATGAGCAAATGTTTATGAACGAAGGAATAAAAATAAAAGCAGTTATAGCTAGATTGGAGGAATAATGGAAGTAGTTAATTCAATAATGAATTATTTTAAAAACATTACAACAGAGCAAATTTTAACAATGGTTATAGCACTTGCTATAATAATATTATTCTGTTTATTAAGTTCTTTAATTGCATATGGAATAATAAAAATTTTTAAATGGAAAAGCAAAGGAAAAGAAATAAAGGAAAACTCATTATACAAGCCATTAAAAACAGTTGTTATTTGGGTTGGATTACATATTGCAATTTTAACATTAGGTCTTCCAAGCAATGTAAATGCTATTTGCAATAAAATATTTAGAATAGGTGCAATAATAATTATAGCAGTTGGTATAGCTAATATGTTCTCACCAGATTCTAAAATATTTAAGAAAATTGCTAATCATAAAAGAATAAAAGGAAATCAAACTTTAATAAATTTTATTAGTAAAGTAACGAAAGGCATAATTTATGTTATTGCAATATTCCTAGTAATGGCTGAGCTAAACTTTAACCTAAGTGGTTTAATTGCAGGGCTTGGTTTAGGAGGAGTAATAGTAGCTCTAGCTGCACAAGATATTGCCAAAAATTTATTTGGAGGGATGGCAATTATAGTAGATAAGCCATTTTCTGTTGGGGATTGGATACAAACAACTAATTATTCTGGAACTGTAGAGGACATATCATTTAGGAGTACACGTCTTAGAATGACAGACAATACAGTGGTTACTATACAAAATTCTACATTATCAAATGAGCCTGTTATAAACTATGCAAAACTTCCAATGAGAAGATTTTCTACAACATTAAATTTAGCATTAGAAACAAATTCTAATGTAGTAGAAAATATAATAGGAAAAGTAAAATTTGCTCTCTCAAATACAGACGGAGTGCTTCCAAATGACCTTAATGTGTATTTGCAGAAAATTGCAGATGATGGAATAGAAATAGGAATATTTTTTAATACCAATATTGTTTCATATTATGATTATTTAAGTTTTTGCGAGCAAGTTAACTTATTGTTACTAAAGGTATTAGAATCTGAAAATGTAAAACTTGCATATCCTACACAAAAAGTATATGTAGCAGATAAAAATGATTTTAACGAAAGCAGTAAAAAAGTTACTAGTAAGAGTGCTTTAAACAATGAAAAAATAGAAAAAATGCTTAATGAATGTATAAATAAAAATATAGACGAAATAGTAAATGGTAAGCAAAATAAAACTTTAGATAGTAAAAATAATGGCAATAAAAAAGAAAATGAAGAAGAAATTAGTACAATTAATAGGATAAGTACTAAAATAACAAAATCAGCAAAAAGAGTTACAGATGCAATTGTTAAAGTAGAAAAAAAGCCTAAAAAGTCGAAAAAGAAAGATGAAAAAATTACAAAATA
Source organism: uncultured Clostridia bacterium (assembly GCA_944392105.1). GTDB lineage: Bacteria > Bacillota > Clostridia > TANB77 > CAG-508 > CAG-273. Next base: position 132,465 of record CALXVM010000001.1, read on the forward strand.
AGTAAACAAATTTGCAAATATATGGAAAAGGGTGTATAATATTTATATGAGTTCCTTATAAGTGTGTGGCATTATTATAGAGAGGACTAGATAGAAATATGATGAACAACGAGACTGTGAAGCAGGCAAAAACCATGAAGGCTCTGTACGAAATGCGGAGCACAGGACGTTTTCCTACTCTTGAAGTAGAAGAAGAGTCTTTATGGATGGAGGTAACAGAGCTGTTGCGTACAAGCGTACTCTTCAGCGAATCGCCTCTTATGAAGGCTCGAATCCTCATCTTTCAGGATTGGGAGAAGCTTTCGCTTAGCTACCGTTTAGGTAGCGACGACAAGACTCTTAAGCGCCAGTTTGCTTTGGAGTACAACTGCAACCGCATTAACGCTCTCAAGAACAGAGCTGAGCGAAATGGCTATAAAACTAAATATAGCCCGCCGGATGAACAGTATAAAGCTGGTCTTTTGGAAATCGAACTGGATTTGACCAAGTAACGACGATTTTTCGGAACTCTAAAAAGAGAAAATAATGCTAACACACTAATCCCCGCGCCTTTGTGCGGGGTATTTTTTTGCGTAATTAAAAATGTAAAACATAAAACAATTAGAAAACAAATTAAGTTTTAACAAAGGGTCAATTGAAAAAGTAAAACAGTTTTAACAAATATATATTTTTTTGTTCACAATATAGACATAATAAATAGTTATAATATATAATAACTATGTGTATTAGGAGGTTATATATGAGTGATATAACAGTATTAGTAGTAGATGATGAATCAAGGATGAGAAAACTAATTAGAGATTTTTTAAGCCAAAAACAATATAAAATATTGGAGGCTGGAGATGGAGAAGAGGCTTTAAAAGTATTTGAAGAAAATCAAAATAGTATAAACTTAATTTTATTAGATGTAATGATGCCTAAATTAGATGGATGGTCTGTTTTAAGACAGATAAGACAAACTTCTAAAGTGCCAATAGTTATGCTAACAGCAAGAGGAGAGGAACAAGACGAGTTATTTGGGTTTGAGTTAGGTGTAGATGAATATATATCTAAACCTTTTAGTCCAAAAATATTGGTAGCAAGAGTTGAAGCTATATTAAAAAGAACTCAAGCAGAAGAAAATAAAGTAATAGATTGTGGCGGAATTACTATAGACACAGAAGGAAGAACTGTAAAAGTAGACGGCAAAGAAATAGAAATGAGCTTAAGAGAGTATGAGCTTTTAAAATACTTAATGGACAATGCTAATATTGCTCTATCTAGAGATAAAATACTAAATAATGTGTGGAACTATGATTATTATGGAGATTCTAGAACTATAGATAGCCATATAAAGAAAATAAGACATAAACTTGGTAAAAAGGGAAAATACATAGAAACTATTAGAGGCGTTGGTTATAAGTTTGAAGTAAAATAATAAGAGGATTATATAATGGAAAAGTTAAGAGAAAGATTAAAATCTGTAAGATTTAAACTGTTTTTAGTAATGTGTGTAGTTATAGCATTTATAATACTATGTCTAATACTAGTAAATAGTATTGTTTTAGAAACATTTTATATGTATTCAAAAACAAACACTGTAAGAGCAGTTTATAGTAGAATTAATGACTACTATTCATCAAATAATATAAATATAGATTTAGATGAAGAATTAAAAAACATTGCATTTAAAAATAACTTTGATATTGTAATTCAAGCTGACAATAACATTATAGTATTTTCTACTAACAGAGATTTTATAAGTTCTATAGACCAAGTAATGGACACAGAGGCAGCAAATAGCCAAGATAATACTAATATTATATATAAAGATAAGGACATGACAATAAGAAAAGTAGTAAGTAGTAATAGTTCTATGAATTATATATTACTAAGCGGAAACTTAGTAAATGATTATAAATTATACATAAGAATTCCAATAGCTCCAATAGAGGAAAGTGTTAGAATTTCTAATAATGTTTTAATATTTATAGGATGTATAACAATAATTATTGCAGGAATTATAGCATCTGTAATTTCTAAAAAATTTACAGACCCAATTTTAGAGTTAAACAGTATAACAAATAAAATGGCAAGATTAGACTTTAGTCAAAAATATGTAACAAAAGATGTAGATGATGAGATTAATGAGCTAGGAAAAAACATTAACACTATGTCTAATAAGCTAGAAACTATAATAAATCAACTTAGAGACAACAACATAGAACTTGAAAAAGACATTGAAGAAAAGTCTAAAATAGATGAGATGAGAAAGCAATTTATTTCAGACGTATCACATGAGTTGAAAACACCTATAGCTTTAATTCAAGGATATGCAGAAGGGCTAGTAGAAAATGTAACAACAGATGACGAATCTAGAAAGTTTTATGCGGAAGTTATTTTAGACGAGTCAAATAAAATGGACAAATTAGTAAAACAATTACTAGAACTTATGAAATTAGAGTATGGAAAAAGAGAATTTACTAACGAAAAATTTGACTTAAGAGAACTAGTTAATGAAGTTATTAGAAAATGTGATGTAATGCTTAAAGAAAATGACATTGCAATAAACTTTAAACAAGATGAGCCTGTTTATATTTATGCAGATGAGTTTTATATAGAACAAGCAGTAACAAATTATTTTACTAATGCTATAAAACATGCAGAAGAAAAAGATGGAAAAAAAGAAATAGAAATAAGATTAGAAAAATTAAAAGATAAGGACAAAGTTAGATTATATGTTTACAATACTGGAGAAAATATAGCACAAGAAGATTTAGATAGAATTTGGAAAAGATTTTATAAAGTAGATACTTCTAGAAATAGAGAAAATGGAGGTACAGGAATAGGCTTAGCTTTAGTTAAAGCAATAATGAATAATTATAAAAATGAGTATGGTGTTATAAATAAAGAAAATGGTGTGGAATTTTATTTTGATTTAGACTTGAGCAAAGAATAAAGAAGAATAGTGAGGTAATAATATTACTTCACTATTTTTAATTGCTTATTACAAAAAAATCTTACTTTGCATTAAGAAGTTTTTAATTAAATCTTTACTAAGACTTCAAAATTCATTCATAAAATGGTCATAAATAAAATGTAAAATAAAAGCATATTAAGAGAGGAGGCGGTAGAAAAAAATGAATAAAGAAAATAGCATTGGAATTTTGTAAAGGAGGAATGCTATGGTAGATTAGTTTTGAAAATATTTGACATAAAGAAATAAAAAAATATTTTAAATAAATAATAAATTAGTAATATATAAAAAAGGAGAGTGGTGCCTATAAGTAATTTAAGTAGATGTGATGCACAATAATATATAAGATATAAGTGTAAAATTATAGATATTATAATAACCCCATAAAATGTTATATAAATAATTACCCTTAAATGAGATATAGATAAGAAGGAATGGCTTGGAATCTTAAGTACAGCCATTTCTTTTTTTGCGCAAAAACTCTCCTTAATAAAAACTTAATTATTTAGCTAATTTTTTCTTAATAAATTATATGGTATTATAAAAATATCAATTAAAGCTTTAAACAATTTTACAAAATTCAAATTAAAGCAATTTTATAAAATTGTGAAAAATGCTATAAAAGTTTCGAAACTAAAAATATAAATTAAGGAGGAGATAAAGTGGGAGATGTAGTACTTAAGTGTGAGCATTTACACAAAAACTTTGGAAGAAAAGAAATATTAAAAGATGTTTCTTTAGAATTAGAAAAAGGAGATATTTTAGGGTTTATAGGACCAAATGGTGCAGGAAAGACTACAACAATAAAATTAATTTTAGGACTTCAAAGTATTACAAGTGGAACTGTTAATATTAATGGATATGATATAACTAATAATTTTACAAAAGCAATAGAAAAAGTGGGAGCAATAGTTGAAAATCCAGATTTGTATATGTATTTAACAGGATATGAAAACTTAAAGTTAATAGCTAATTTATATAAAGGTGTTGGAAAAGATAGAATAGACGAAGTTGTAAAATTAGTAAAGTTGGAAAATAGAATAAATGATAAAGTGTCTAAATATTCATTGGGAATGAGACAAAGACTGGGTATTGCCCAAGCTATTTTGCATAAACCAAATTTGTTAATTTTAGATGAGCCAACAAATGGGTTAGACCCAGAAGGTATAAAGGAAATAAGAGAGCTTTTAAAAGAACTAGCAGAAAAAGAAAAAATGGCAGTTTTAATTTCTAGTCATAATCTTTTAGAATTAGAAACTTTTTGTAACAAAATTTGTATTATAAAAAATGGAAAAGTAATGGAAACAAATAAGATAGAAGATGTAAAAAATGTTGCAAAGAGCGGATATATATTTGAAATTGATAATACAGAAATGGTAGACAAAATGCTTAAAGGCGTTACTGTTATAGATAATACAAAATTTAAAATTGATATAGAAAGAGAAGAAGTACCAAGTATAGTAAAGAGACTTGTAGAAAATGACATAAAAATTTATTCTATAAATGAAGAAAAAATTTCATTAGAGGATGCGTTCTTAAAAAAGACAGGGGGTAATGTAATTGATTAGATTAATAAAAAATGAATTAGCTAAAATCTTTAAGAAAAAGAGTTTTTACATTGTTATGTTAGTAACTTTAGCTTTTATAATAGGTTATAACGTAATAATGAAAAACATAAGTAATTCAGAAAATATTAACTATTATGGGAACTTAGATGAGCAAATAGTTTATATGGAAGCAGAATTAAAGGAATTAAATCCATTAGATGAAAATGATAAATCACAGTATATAGATTATAAATCAAGCTTAGAAACATATAAATTAATGAAAAAATACGGTGTAAATTCATGGCAGTTTTTAATAGTTCAAACTAAGATAAATCCATATTTAAGAGACTTAGCTACATACGACACAATGATAAATAAAGATGAAGTTGCTTATAAAGAAACTTTAAATGAGTATAACGAATTAATTTCAAGACTAGACAAAGAAGACTGGCAATCTTTTGCACGAGATGATTTAGAAGAAGCAAATAAACAAATAGAAGAGCAAAAGAAAATAAAAGAAAGTGCAGAAACAGAAAAACAAATGGCAGAAGCAGACAAAATGATAAGATATTTAGAAGTACAAAAACAGACATTAGAATGGAGACTAGATAAAAACATTAGTTATGAGTCTAGCTATTATAATGGATTAATAGATCAATATTATAATTCAAGCATTAGTGTTATAGATTATGAAATGAGTAAAAGTGAATCAGATACAACTTTAATGAAGCAAGATTATTACGATAGTTTAGAAAGAGCTAATAAGGCTAAATATGATATAGAAAATGGAACAAGAACACAAGACGAGAGCAATGCAAGAGGAATGTTAGTAAACTTCTTCTCAGAATACGAAATATTTATTGTTATTGTTATAGTAATGATAGCAGGAACAATTGTTAGTGAGGAATTTAACAAGGGTACGGTAAAATTATTACTTATAAGACCATATAAAAGAACGACAATACTAACATCTAAATTTATTACATGCTTAATTATGCTAGCAATTATAATAATTTCTATTATGCTAATGCAGTTTGTTGTAGGAGGAGTAGTATTTGGATTTGATAGTTTGCAAACCCAAGCTATAGAATATGACTTTAATGCACACTCTATTCAAGAAATGAGCATAGCAAGTTACATGCTAATACAAACTATAGGAAAACTTCCTATATATGTGCTATTAATGACCTTAGCATTTGCTTTAAGCACATTATTTAATAATAGTGCTGTTGCAATTACATTAACTCTATTAGGTTATATGGGTTCATCTATGATAAATATGATTGGTATACAGTTAGACTTAGATTGGGTAAAATATTTTGTAACTCCTAACTGGGATTTAACACAACATTTCTTTGGTGCAATTCCAATGTATGAAGGCACTTCATTAGAGTTTGCAATGGTTATAAATGCAATATACTTTATAATTATGCTTATACCAACATACATAGTATTTAAAAAGAGAAATATAAAGAATATTTAAAGAAAAATTGTTTAACATATAATATAAAAATTTTACTTATACTAGTTTGAGAATTGTCTAATCAAAAATTTTATTTATATTATTATAAATATGGTTTAATTAAAATTATTAGCAATAAAAAATCCTCTTAAATGTTAAAAATTTAAGTTAGCATTTTAAGAGGATTTTTATTATCATAAGAAGTTTAAATATAAGTTTTACAATATTTTTTATTATTAATAATATAACTAAATAATATTATTATGTTTTTTTCCTTTAGAACCAATACCACTAATTCCTCTTTGCCCATCACGCAGTTCATTTTCAAAATCACGAATAGTAACAAATTTAGAATTATCTGTAGTTGCAATAGTTTCTGCAACTACCAAAGGGTCAACAAAATCAATTAAAATTCTTGCAGGTGAAGAGGCAAAATTGGCACCTGCTAATATTAAACCTTCATAATAACTTTGACAAGCTCCTGCAAAAATTGCTAAATGATTATCTGGATTATCAAACTTTCTAGCGTTTTCAACACATTTTATAAAGTATTTGGAATTTCTATAATTATATAAATCATTATAGTTAGTACCGTTTTTTTATCATTCCATCATGACCGGTTATAACTAAAATATCTGGGTTATACTTTTTTAGTAAATTTCTTACGACCGCAGGTTGCCTATATTCTGGTATATACTTAACAACTGCTTGAAGACCAGCTTTTTTATAATACAAACTAGATTTGTCAGTATAACGTTTGTCTCCATCTAAGTGCAATATTTTACCGGTATGAATTTTGGTACAGTAATTTGTCCATGTAATCACCTCATATAAGCTGATTACTATATAATATGTCGAAAACTGTAAAATGTTCGCGTAAATATGAGAAATAAAAATTGTTAAATAGTTCAATTACTACATAACTAAACTATATGAATTAAGTTTATGAAAGCTAAAATTTTATTATTAAAAAAATGTATCAGTTATGAAATATAATTGTAATATAAATGTAACATAAAGCTAAAACCTTTAACAATAGAGCAATACAGCCATTTTGAGCTTGCTTATAGCTTTGACAATTTATGTCGCAAATGGTATAATCTAGCTATATTTTAGAAGTAGGTGATAGAATGATTTGCCCAAATGATATTGCAACACTAAAGACAGATATCAATGAAAAAATAGGACAAAAGATAATAGTAAAAGGTTCCTTAGGAAGAAGTAAATCGTTTGAGAAAGAAGCCACTATACAAAAAGCATATCCTAGCCTTTTTGTTATAAAATATACAGAAGAAAATAGAAATGTAAGTTATAGTTATACAGATATTTTAACAAGAACTGTTGAAGTAGATGTTTTTAATGGAGAAGGTTATAGTCCATTATTTGTACCTTCAGAAGATATCAAAAAGAAAAAAGCAATAGTATAATAAAATATTTTAAATTACAAAATTCCTAGAAATAGGAATTTTTTTTAATGTCCATAAATATATATTAACTATCAGAATTTAAGGAGGGATAAAGATGGCTATTGAAACAGCAAAAGATAGCTTATGTGTAAATCAAGTAATATCACAGAAGACTAATAACTTTATAATAGAGGATGATGTAATAGTACCAGATATAAAGCCAGATATTATAAATGCAGTAAGTACAAGTGGCACAGTGTGTATTTATAAAAAAGAAATTTTAAATGGAAGAGTTAAAGTTGATGGAAAAATAGATACATATATAATGTATTTGGCAGATACAGAAGATGGATATATAAGAAGTTTAAATACAAATTTAGAATTTTCGCAAACTTTTAATATACCAGAAGCACAGGAGGGAATGAATTTAAACTTAGACTTAAATGTTAGAAGTATAGATTGTAGAGTTTTAAATGGAAGAAAAATTAATTTAAGAGCTATTGTTGATGCTAATATTTCAATATCTGCAAATGAGAATATTGACTTTATAAAACAAGTAGACAATGTAAAAGATATTCAAGTGCTAAACAAAACATTTAATGTAAACTCACTTGTGGGAAGCGGAGAAACAAAAACATATGCAAAAGATACTATTAAATTAAGCGAAACAGATAATTTAGCAGAGATAATGAAATGCAATTTTAGAATATTAAATAAAGATGTAAAAATTAGCTATAACAAGGTGTTAGTTAAGTCAGACTTAGAGGCAAAAATACTTTATTTAACAGATGACAATAGAATAAACTCAGTTGAAACTATTATACCTATAATGGGATTTATAGATATTCAAGATATAAACGAAGAAAATGTTTGTGATGTAAAATATGAGATTTGTAATGTTGTAATAGAACCAAAAAGTGTAGAAGAACATGCAATATATATAGAAGTTGAAATAAAAATTCATGGGGAAGCATATCAAAATAAGGAGTTAAATGTAATACAAGACTTATATAGTCCAAGCGCTGAACTAAACTTTACACAAAAGCAAATTCAAGCTATGCATACTAAGAAAACAATTCAAGATACATGTAGTATAAGAGATAAGCAAATAATTCCAGAAATGCATGGAGGAAAAATTTATGATGTAGATGTAGTTCCATATATAATAAAGCAAAGTGTAGCAAATAATAAAGTTTTATATGAGGGAGAGGTAAAGCTAAATTTTGTATATTCTGTAAATAATTTTTCTGGAGTAGATACAAAAGAAATTGTGTTACCATTTAACTTTTCTATGCAAAGTGATGACATAGATGCAAACACTAATATAGATACAGGTATCGAAATTGGGCTTCAAAATTTTGTTGTAACCTCAGATGAAAGTATAGATATAAAAATAGACCTTATATTTAAAGTTTCTATGTCTAATAATTCTAAAATAAACGTAATAGATGGAGTAGAAATAGACGAGAATAAAAATATTAACAAATATAGTATGGTTATATATTTTGTAAAACCAGGCGATAGTTTGTGGAAAATAGCTAAAAAATTTGCAAGTACTGTCTCAGCAATTGCAGAAGTAAATAATATAGAACAGATAGACAATATTTTAGTAGGTCAGCAACTATTTATTCCAAGATATAATGGATAAAAATGATACAAAAATTTATACTAGACATAGAATTAAGTTGCCAAAGATAAAAGATAGCAAAAACAAAAGAAAAATTGTAAAAATTTTAATAATACTAGTAATTGCTATAATTGTAGCAAGAACGGTACTTCTTAGTGTAACTCCAATAATTGAGGAGAGATGTAAAACAACTGCAAAATCTATTGCTACAAAAATATCTAATGAACAAGCGACAATAGTAATGTCAAATTATACATATGAGGATTTAATAAATATAATAAAAGATGAAAATGGAAATATAAAAATGATAGGAACAAATATAATTTCTGTAAATGAAATAATATCCGACATACCAATAAAAATACAAGAAGAATTAGAAAAGAGTGAAAACAACAATTTTAATATAAGACTTGGGAGCTTTTTTGGAAGTAAGCTCTTTTCTGGAATGGGACCTAACATAAATATAAAAATACAATTAGATGGTTCAGTAGAGACTGATTTAAAATCTGAATTTACTTCACAGGGAATAAACCAGACACTACATAGAATATATTTAGACGTTGTTTGTAAAGTAAGTATTCTTACACCTTTTCAAGTAATAAGTGAAGAAATAAAAAATCAAGTATTGCTAGTTGAAGGAATAATCGCAGGAGAAATTCCAGATAGTTATTATAATTTAGAGGGGTTAGAAAGCAGAGATGCTATAGAGATAATAAATTAAGAAATTGGGACCAGATCTAAATTTCCTTATTGAGGAAATTTAGATCTGGTCCCAATTTCTCATTTACACAAATCTAACTTTATGGTAATATATTATAAGAAGAAATAAGAAAGGAATAATTTAAATGACAAAGTGGAGAAAGCTCGATAACTCTGCAAAGATATTTCCTATAGATTCAGACAAAAATTTTAGTGCTGTTTATAGGATGTCAGTTTTGTTAACAGAAGATATAAATCCTAAGATTGTAAAAGATGCAGTGAATAAAACTTTAGAAAGTTTTACTTCTTTTAAAGTATGCTTAAAAAGGGGATTTTTCTGGTATTATTTAGAGGAAAATACAAAAGAGATAATTATAGATGAGGAAAAAAATTATCCTTGTAAATATATAGATAAAAATACTAATAATGGGTATTTATTTAAGGTTACATATTATAAAAATAAAATTAATGTTGATACATTTCACTCACTAACAGATGGAAGTAGCAGTATAGAGTTTATAAAAGCAATTGCTTACAATTACATAGATTTAGCACATCCAGATGAGACTAAAAATATTCCAGAAATGGAAGTAAAGCAAAATATTGAGGTTAATGATAAAAACACAGAAGATAGTTATATGAAAAACTATCAAAAAAGTTTAAAATCTCCAAAAGGAGGTAAAAGAGCTTACATTTTACATGGAAGAAGAATACCACTTTATGGTGTGAATGTCACACATGGTTTTATAAATTTAAAACAAATAATAAAGAGATGTAGAAAATTAAAAGTAACTGTAACACAGTATTTTACAGCTGTTTTAATTTATGCAATATACCAAGAGTATCTTGAGAAATATAAAAATAGGAAATTAAAAAAGCCTATAAAAATATGTATACCAGTTAATTTAAAAAAGTATTTTGAGTCTACAACAATAACTAATTTCTTTTCTTATATAAGCATTAATGCAAGTGCTAAAGAATTAGATTTGCTAGACTTTAACAAAGTGCTAGAGTTTGTGCATGATGACTTTAAGAAAAAGTTGGACAAAACAGAAATTGCAAGAACTATGATGAAAAATATAAAGCTGGGTAATAACATAGGTGTAAAACTTATACCATTATTTTTAAAAAGACCAATAGTAAAAATAAGTTACATAGAAATAAGAAAATATAGTACAACAACGCTTTCTAATATAGGAAAGGTAAATGTACTTCCAGAATATCAAAAATATATTGATAACTTCTTATTTTTAATTGCTCCAGATAGAGGAGAAAAAATAAAATGTTCGACAATGTCATATAAAGATAATATTATTTTTACTATTACATCAATATTAAAAAATGATGGCGTAGAGAAGAAGTTTTTTGAATATTTAGAAAAAGAAAATACGACTGTACAGATAGAAACAAATGGTGTACGTGAGAATAATGAAAGCAAGTTATATCCTAAAATAAGAAATATAAATAGAATAGATAAAGTTATGCTAATAATGACAATAATTTCATTTGTTATTGGAATAACGTCTTTAATAGTAAATCACTTTGTTACTCAGCATTTTAAATGGTCGTTATTGGTAATTGCAGGTGTTATTTATACTTGGATAACGGTAATGAACTCAATAAAAAAGAACGTAAATATTGCATCACGTGTAATGCTTCAAGTTATATTAATAGATATATTGTGTGTTGCGTTAGATTGGATAATAGGGTATAAAGGCTGGTCATTTACTATAGCAATTCCTATAAGCATTATAACAGCAAATGTAACAATGCTAATTTTACTAATGTGTGCTTTTAAAATATATGCTAGGTATATTATATATCAATTAATTATATTTGTGTGGAGTATGATACCAGCTGTATTATGTCTAATAGGATGGGTTCCGACAAATATTTTAACAATAATTGCTACACCAATAGCAGTATTTTCACTATTGCTAACGATTGTTTTGTTCGCAAAAGAAGTAAACGAAGAAATGAAAAAGAGATTTCATTTATAATAAAAGGAGGAGAACATGGGATTTGTAAACTTAATGTTAATTGTTCTTATTTTATTAATTGTGCTTACAATGTTAGCATTAGTATATTTGTTTACAGGAAATATACAGTCAAGACCTCCTAAATCTGTGTCTAAGAGCTATAATTTAAAAGAATATGATTACCTACATAGACAAGTATTTACTATAAAGCCAGATGTAGAAGAAAGCTCTGGAAAGGTTATTATGTATTTACATGGAGGCTCATATGTAGGTGAGCTATATAAAGAACATTGGAACTTTTTTAGAGATTTAATAAAAGATACAGGAGCAACTATTGTTGTGCCAGATTATCCATTAACACCGCAATATAGATATACAGATGTATTTGGAATGGTATTACCTTTATATAGAGAAATAGTTAAAAGAGTAGAAAAGGAAAACTTTATTTTAATGGGGGACTCAGCAGGAGGAGGTATAGCACTAGCTTTGGCGGAAGAAGCGGGAAAAGAAGGGCTAAATCAACCTAGTAAATTAATACTTATATCACCTTGGCTAGATGTGACAATGAAAAATCCAAAAATAGATACAGTACAAAAACACGATAAAATGCTAAACAAAAAAGTTCTTACAGTTGCAGGAGTAGCATATGCTGGAGGAAAAGATATGGACAAGTACTTAGTAAGTCCAATAAATGGACCATTGGACAAGCTAGAAAATGTAATAATTTATACTGGTACATATGATATTTTAAACCCAGATGTACATACATTTGAAAAATTAGCTAAAGAGAAAAATTTGAAATTAGATATAAGAGAAACAAAAGGTGCAGCACATATATGGTTAATAAAGAGATATACAGATAAAAAATATGATGATGATAAAGCAAAAGATGCATATAATAATTTAGTAAAACTGATAAATGATTAAGAGAAATATACAATTTTGAGCAAATCAATAAATGTGTGATAAGAATATACAATAATGAGGAAACTAAGCAAAGAATATAAAAATGAAAAACAATAAATGTAAATAAAAATTAGTGAAAACGAAGATAAACATAAATAAAAGAAAATTATAAAATGAAAGAAAGGAGTACGTATAGTGTTTATATATTCATTATACGAGAAAAATAAATGAAGAAAGGTATAAAAATTTTTATGATAGTATTTTTAGTACTAATAATATTAGCAGGAATTGCATTTGTGGTAGTTGGAAATTACTTTTTTGATTTCGCTTTAAGTGCAGACTCATCAAAGGCAATGGTGTTGGATAATAATCAAGGAAGCGACGAAGAAGATAACGCAGAAAAAACAGAAGAACAAATTAAAGAAGAAAATACAGAAAAAAGCGAATTAAATAAGTGGTTTGAAGAGACTAAACAAGATGTTTATATTACATCTGACGATAATTTAAAGCTACATGCATATGAGTTTGTAAATTCAAATGCAACTAATATATGGACAATTGTTATACATGGATATGCTAGTGAAGGAAAACTAATGGCAAATTATACTAAAAAGTTTTATGATATGGGATATAATGTGCTAACTGTAGATTTAAGAGGAGCAGGAGAAAGTGAGGGAGACTACATTGGCATGGGATGGCCTGACAGACTAGATATTAAAAAATGGATAGATGAAATTGTAAATAAAAATGAAAATAGTAAGATTATATTATTTGGCTTATCAATGGGAGCTGCGACAACAATGATGACAACAGGAGAAGAATTGCCAAACAATGTTAAAGTAGCAATAGAAGACTGTGGTTATTCATCTGTATGGGATGAATTTGCAGGTCAATTAAAAAAATTATTTAACTTACCAACATTTCCTGCATTAAATGCTGCAGATTTTGTAACAGGAATTAGAGCAGGTTATAATTTTAAAGAGGCTTCATCTGTAGAACAAGTAAAAAAATCAAATACGCCAACATTATTTATTCATGGAGACAAAGACACATTTGTACCATTTTGGATGTTAGATGAAGTTTATAATGCAGCAGCTTGTAAAAAAGAAAAACTTGTGGTAGAAGGGGCAGAACATGCGGAATCTTCAGAAGTAGCACCAGAGTTATATTGGAGTACAGTAGAAAGATTTATAAAGGAAAATTTGTAGAGAAAGTGAGTTATATTATTGATATGATGCTTTTATTAGACAGATATATAGATTATATTGAGTGTTTTCCATAAAAAATATTGATAAAAACAAACAAAATTATATGTAATAGGGTATGGTTGGAATTACAGTGCATAATAAATATTAAAAGCCAAATTAAAATTTTATACAAAAAAACTCGTAAGCATTTAAACTTACGAGTTTTAATAATTTTTTGTAAAATTCTTGATTATCTCTTGCTAAATTGTGGAGCTTTACGAGCTTTTTTAAGACCATATTTCTTTCTTTCCTTCATACGAGGATCTCTTGTTAAGAATCCTGCAACTTTTAATGTTGGTCTGTATTCTCCGTTTGCTTGTAATAAAGCTCTAGATATTCCGTGACGGATTGCACCAGCTTGACCACTAATTCCTCCACCAATAACTTTTGCAACAACATCATATTTGTCTAAAGTATTTGTAGCAACTAATGGTTGTTTTACAATTACTTTTAATGTTTCTGGTCCAAAATATTCGTTTAATTCTCTTCCATTAACTGTTATAACTCCAGTACCAGGCATTAATCTAACTCTAGCGATAGATTTTTTTCTTCTTCCTGTACCTAAAAATACTATTTTTTCTGTTTTAGCTTTAGCCATTTTATTTTACCTCCCATACTTCAGGTTTTTGTGCTATTTGCTCATGCTCACTACCAGCATAAACTCTTAATTTTTTAGCCATTTGTCTTCCTAAACTATTATGTGGAAGCATTCCTACAACTGCATGTGTCATAACTTTTTCTGGGCTCTTATTCATCATTTCTCTAGCTGTAAGCTCTTTCATTCCACCAATGTATCCTGAAAAGTGTCTGTATACTTTTTGATCCATTTTCTTTCCAGTTAAAATAGCTTCTTTACAATTAATAATAATAACATTGTCACCAACATCCATATGAGTTGTATAAGTTGGTTTGTGTTTTCCTCTTAATAATTTTGCAGCTTCTGTAGCAACTCTACCAATTGGCTTATTTGCTGCATCAATTATATACCATTTTCTTTCAATTTCACTTTTTTTAACACTATATGTAGTATTGTTCATGGTAATCTATATCCTCCATTCAATTTTAAACTTAATTATATGAAATAAAAATAAAAACCACCGGGGAGAAGCTTTTACTTTTCTCATATTCAAATATGCTATATTATTCTATTACAAAAACAAAAAAAAGTCAAGCAAACAGCCAAAAATTATGAAAAATGTTTTAGTATATATTGACTTATAAATAAACAATTTATATAATTTTATATAGAAATAGGAAAAAGCAGAAGTGTGTCGCCACCAACGTAAGGAGGTGGTTGTATGATAGATTTATTATTACAGTTAATCATATTACTTTTTGCTGGTTTAGTATCAGTAACTATCATTACTATTACCTTAATTATTGTGATAATACATATATTAAGTAAATAGAAAAGAAATACACACTCTGCTTGGCGGTTAGAGTGTGTATTAAATACCAATTTAATCGGCGACCACTTTTGTGGCTTCCTGTTTCTATATAAAATTATATCACATATTTTACTTTTGTCAATAATCTATAACAAGAGTCATACAAACTTAATTTCCAAAAAACAGTTGACTTTTTACAAAAAATATAGTATTATAATAAAGTAATTTTAAGAAGAAGCAATCCACTTCTCACCTTATCTTAATGGAAAAAGGTTAGTAAATACATCAAATAAGATTTATTTTTATGTGTGGATTGGCTTTTTACAAGTCAATTTTTTTATTGCACATAAATGAAGTTGCACTTGTAACATTTTAGGAGGTGTTTTATTATTAAACAAGAATTGCCAATTAATGAACAAATAAGAGCAAGCAAGGTTCAAGTAATTGATGAGCAAGGCGAAAAAAGAGGAGTAATGAGCATACATGACGCGTTAGACTTAGCTTATGACAAAAAATTAGACCTAGTTTTAGTTGCACCAAATGCAGAAATTCCAGTATGTAAAATAATGAACTATGGGAAATACAAATTTGAGCAATCTAAAAAGGAAAAAGAGGCTAAGAAAAAGCAAAAGACTTTTGAAATAAAAGAAATTCGTATTACTCCAAACATAGAACAACACGATTTCGAATTTAAACTAAAAAATGCACAAAAATTTATAGAAGACGGCAATAAGGTTAAAATAACAGTTAGATTTAGAGGTAGAGAAATGAACTATGTAAAATTAGGAGAGCAAGTTTTAAATAAGTTCATTGAAAGACTAGCAGATATTACAACTGTTGAGAAAAAACCTTTATTAGAAGGTAAAAATATGTTTATTATATTAGCTAAAAAAGCTGATAAGTAATATAAATTAAGTAAATTATTTACTTACAAAATTAGAAGGAGGAATTTATATGCCAAAATTAAAGACAAATAAAGCAGCTAAGAAAAGATATTCTTATACAGCTACTGGAAAAGTTAAAAGAACTAAATCAAATAGAAGACATCTTTTATCTAACAAATCAACAAGAGCTAGATCAAGAGGAAAAGTTCAAGATGCTTATGCAGACAAGACTTGCAAAGCAGGAATTAAAAGATTATTGCCATATGGCAACTAATATGAAAATATGAAATGAAAGAAAGGTGAAATAGAATGGCAAGAGTAAAAACAGCATTAATTACACGTAAAAAACATAAAAAAATATTAAAAAGAGCAAAAGGTTACTATGGAGCAAAACATTACAGATTTAGAATGGCTAAACAAGCTGTTATGAAATCTGGACAATATGCTTATGTAGGAAGAAAAGATAGAAAGAGCAATTTTAGAAAATTATGGATTGCTAGAATAAATGCTGCTGCAAGACAAAATGGATTAACATACAGCAAATTAATTAGTGGATTAAAGAAAGCAAATATTGTTATAAATAGAAAAATGTTAGCTGAAATAGCTGTTACAGATCCAAAAGCATTTGCAGAAATAGCTAAAAAAGCAAAATAATAAGTGCTATTAGTAATTTTAGATATTAATAGTATATGTATATAAGCTTAACAATTAATTTTATAAGAAATTAAAATTTAAGCTATAAAATATTTAAAATTTTATTAAATATATAGAAAAAAGAAAGTCAATTGTTATATAATACAATTGATTTTTTTATATTATAGGAAAGTTCTATTTTTAAGTAATAGAGAACAAAAAATAAAAAGCATAATAAAAATTGCCTCAAAAATAATTTATATGCCAAAATAATTTATATAATAAAATATTCTAAAACGTAAAATTTCTTTAAATAATATTAGTTTGGCATTATTGCTGTAGAGTATAAAAATATAAGTTGTTACAAAATAGATTATTAAAAATAATTTAAATATTAGAGTATATTATGAAAAATAAATAAAAAAATAAGGAGGAATACTAATGAAAATAGGAATTGATATTGATGGAGTTTTAACAGATATAGAAAAATATATATGTGACTATGGTACAAAATTTTGTTATGAAAATAATATACCAATAAATATAGAGCATATATACTATGATGAAAGAAAATTATTCGGTTGGGATAAAGAACAAGATACAAAATTTTGGAATGACTATTTAGAAAACTATGTAAAAAATTCTAAGCCTAGAGATTGTGCAGTAGAAGTTATAAATAAGTTAAAGGAACATAACGAAATATATTTAATAACTGCTAGAAATGATTATGGCTTGCCTTTAGATGATAGAGAAAAAATGCCAGAATTTACAAAAAAATGGTTAGAAGATAACCAAATATACTATGATAAATTAGTGTTTAAACCAGACAGCGAAAAACTAGATTATTGCTTAGAAAATGGAATAGATGTAATGATAGAAGATAGCCCCAATAATGTAAAAAATATATCTAGTAAAATGAAAGTTATGTGCTATAACTGTATGTACAATGCGGACATAGAAGGAGAAAACATAATAAGAGTTTATGGTTGGTATGATATTTTGGAAAAAATGTCAATGAAATTACCAAAGTAATGATTAAGCTAATATTATATACATGACAATCTGCCTGGTAAAGTCTAGCTAACAACCAGCACGTAAGCATAAATAATGTTTACGTGCTTTTTAAACTTACTGCTTTTTTATTTTAGGTTTAGCTAAAAGAGAGGCAATATAGCCAAAGAATATTGCAGCTGCAATTCCGCCAGCGGCTGCTTTAACTCCACCTATAAATGCACCAAGCAGTCCAATATTTTGTACTTCTTGAATAGCTCCTTTGGCTAAGTTTGCACCAAAACCTAAAAGTGGAACTGTTGCTCCTGCACCTGCAAATTCTATTAAGTATTTGTATATTCCAAGTCCACCTAAAATTGCTCCAATTGTAACAAATAGTACTAATATTCTAGCTGAGGTTAATTTTGTTTTATCAATTAATATTTGTCCAACTACACAAATTAATCCGCCAACAATAAAGCATCTTAATAGTAACATCCAATCAATACTTTGTAAAAATTCCATAATTATTGTAATTCCTTTCTTTTACTTTAATGCGAATAACCTATATAAATAAAAATGCAAAAATCAATTAGTTGCTGTTTTATAGGTACAATTGCATTAATTTAAAATTTATAATAATATTTCTCTTAATTTTCTATGGCAATTGCATGGGCAATTCCAGGGATTGATTCTCCTTGCTGTGAACTTGTTGCATTCATTAAAGCGCCTGTTGCCATAAGTAATATTTTGTTTATTTTTCTATTTTTTAATTCTTTAAATAAATATCCTGAAAAAGTAGTAGCAATACATGCACAGCCACTTCCACCAGAATGTGTGTCTTGCTCATCTTTATTAAAAATAAGAACACCACAATCGTTGTAGTTACTTTTTATATTATATCCTTTTGTTTTTGCGAGGTCTGTTAAAATGTCTTTTCCAATATAACCTAAATCGCCAGTAATTATTAGGTCATAGTAGCTTGGCTTTCTACCTGTATCTTGAAAATGTGCAATTAATGTGTCAAGGGCAGCAGGTGCCATAGCAGCTCCCATATTGTTTGCGTCTTTTATTCCCATATCTACAATTCTACCAGGAGTAATATGTGTAATGTATGGACCAGTGCCGTTTTTTGTTAAAAGTGCTGCACCAGAGCCAGTAACAGTCCACTGAGCTGTTGGCGTACGTTGATTTCCAAGTTCAAGAGGAAATCTAAATTGTTTTTCTGCACTACAAAAATGGCTAGAGGTAGCGCAAAGTACATTTGTTGCACCTCCACCTTCTATAAAAACACTACCTATGCACAATCCTTCAACAAATGTGGAACAAGCGCCAAATATTCCGAAAAAAGGGATGTTTAAATCTCGTAAACCAAAATTTGTAGATATACATTGGTTTAAAAGGTCTCCTGCAAAGCAATAATCAATTTTGTCGGCAGGAATACCAGATTTAAAAATTAATGTATTTACATTTTCTCGTATTATTTTACTTTCAGCCTTTTCCCAAGTTTTTTCTCCCCAAAACTCATCTTCTAAGCATTGGTCAAAATACTTAGCAAGTGGTCCTTGACCTTCTTTAGGACCAACAATTGAAGATGTTTCCAAAATAGTTGGGGGAGTATTAAATTTTATAGTTTGCTTTCCAATTCTCTCCATAAACGCAATAAACTCCTTTTTAATTTTAAACTTTTGGTTTTAAATAAAAATAAGTTATTTATAAAAGTAAATTTACTAAAATAAGTTTATAAATATTTATTAAAACTATTTTTAATGAAATAAGTGTATAAATATTGAGTAAAAATAGTTTGCTAAAATAAACCTATAAATTATTAAATAAAATTCTTATATTAAAATGCCTTTAAAATACTGTTTAGAAAAATGCTGCAATTATACCTATTATTACAGAAGTAGATATACCAAAAACAAGTACAGGACCTGCTACTGTAAACATTTTTCCGCCAACACCCATAACATATCCTTCTGATTTATATTCTATAGCAGGAGAAACAATAGAGTTTGCGAATCCTGTAATAGGAATTAGTGAGCCTGCACCTGCAAATTTTCCAATTTTATTGAATATATTTAAACTTGTTAAAAGTGCAGAAATTCCAATTAAAATAATAGACACAATTGTAGCAGAAGATGTTTCGTCCAAGCCTTTGTATTTGCAGTAAAACAAGATAATTTGTCCAATAGAGCAAATTAATCCTCCTACCCAAAACGCATTAAAGCAATTCTTTAAAATAGGGGAGTTTGGCGACTTTTTATCTACATATTTACTATATTCTTGTTTAGTTTCTAAAGGGTTATTCTCCATAAAATTTTCTAATGTTATATTTGATAATTAAATACAACATATACTCCTTGTATAATATATTTAGGTTTTTAAAAGGTTCCCTATAAACCTTTATATAACAATTATTTCATAATATAATTATTATGCTGACACTGTGGAATCTTATTGCTCCTTGTTAATATATTTTAATAATTCATAACTGTATTTTAATGTGTTTAACTTATTTTGCGATTATAAATTAAATACTAATCTCTGTCTCGGTCTATAATAAATGAAATATCTAAATCAACAAAATATTGAGTTAGTTTTTTTCCGTCTATTTGAGCTCGTTGGTCAATAACACGTACAGAAGATAAGTAATCTATTGTTTTAGATGCCTCACTTACAGCTTGTACTACTGCATCTTTCCAAGAAACAGTAGAAGAACCTGTTATACTTAAATGTTTTTCAATTCCCATTAAAATCAACCTCCAATTAAATTTATAATTATATATTTTCCGAAATTTCTAAAATTATACAAAGATTTATATAAACTATTAAATATGATAAAAAATACATTATTTAACTACCATAGAAATATATGTGAATTTGAATAATATAGTTGGCAAATATAATTTTGTCGAAAAATGGAGAAAAAATAAATATAAAAATGTTGCATTTATGAAAAAAAAGTGGTAGTATATAACAGTAACTGTGAATAGTACAGAACAAACATATACATTTATCCACAGTACAGATATGAAAAAACTAAAATTAAATATTTAAAGCCGTTTGGAGAAAGCAAAGTAGGTATAAGAAGAGATATTATAGAGAGATGGGATTGTAGCTGGAAGCCTGTTATATCCTTATATTGAAATTTCACTTTTGAGGTTCTTTTTTGAACAAATAGCAAATACATGAGATACTTATAAATATATAAGTATCCTAAAAACTTTTAATATTTAGTATAACTTTATATTAAATATTAAAAAAGATATGTTTTATTATTTAAGTAGAGAAAGACGTTAGCTACGATATAGCTATAATGAGGTTAATACAAATTTATTTATGCGACAAAAATTAAACGACTACATATAAACGACTGTATACAAGTGTATAATTATTTTAATAAGGCATAATAAATTTATTAATAAAGATAGGTGGTACCACGATATCCATTTCGTCCTATTGCAAGGATGAAATGGATTTTTTGATATATAAAATTCAGTTGAGAATTTATAAAACATATCAAATTATTATAAAATATATCAAATTAGATTATAAATAAGTTTATCTAATTTTGAAAAGAAGAAAGGAGTTTTATATGAAAGAGCAAATTGAAAAGATTAGACAGTCAGCACTAGAAGAAATTAAAAATGCAAATGATGAAAAAGTCCTAAATGATGCTAGAGTTAAATACTTAGGAAAAAAGGGAGAGCTAACTTTAATTTTAAGAGGTATGGGTGGACCTTCACCAGAAGAAAGACCTGTAATAGGAAGCTTAGTAAATGAAGTTAGAGACGAAATTGAAAATTTAATAGAAGAAAGAGAAAAAGAATTTAAAACAGCAGAAATAAAAAGAAAGCTAGAGCATGAAAAGATAGATGTAACAATGCCAGGTAAAAAGATAAACTTAGGCAGTGTTCATCCTATAACACAAATAATAAAAGATATGGAAGAAATATTTATAGGAATGGGGTATGAAATAGCAGATGGACCAGAGGTAGAACTTGCAGAGTATAATTTTGATAAATTAAACACACCACCAGACCATCCAGCAAGAGATATACAAGATACTTTTTACGTAACAGATGACATAGTTCTAAGGTCACAAACATCACCTGTTCAAGCTAGAGTAATGGAAACACAAAAACCACCAATTAAAATAGTATGTCCTGGTGTGGTTTATCGTTCAGACAGTGTAGATGCAACACACTCACCAGTATTCCACCAAATAGAAGGATTAGTAGTTGATAAAAATATATCAATGGGAGATTTAAAAGGAACATTAGAAATGTTTGCTAAAAAGTGCTTAGGAGAAAAAACACAAATAAGATTTAGACCACATCATTTCCCATTTACAGAACCTAGTGCAGAAGCAGACGTATCATGCTTCGTATGTGGAGGAAAAGGATGTAGAGTGTGTAAAGGCGAAGGCTGGATAGAACTTTTAGGATGCGGTATGGTACACCCTAATGTACTTAGAAACTGCGGAATAGACCCAGAAGAATATTCAGGATTTGCATTTGGCTGTGGAATAGAAAGAATAGCTATGGCAAAATTCGGAATAGACGACATGCGTTTATTATACGAAAATGATGTACGTTTTTTAAAACAATTTGGAAATTAGGAAATTGGGACCAGATCCAAATTTCCGAAAATGAGAAATTGGGACCAGATCTAAATTTCCGAAATTAAGAAATTAGTGACAGGTCAAAATATTATATGTATAAGAAAAAAGCAGAAAAATTAGAAAGGATGTAAAGTAAATGAAAGCAAGTATAGAATGGTTAAATGAATATGCAGACATAGGTGTTTCTGCAAAAGAATTAGGAGATATTCTTACTATGACTGGGTCTAAGGTTGAGACTATAGATGACAAAGGTGACGAAATTAAGAATGTTGTTGTAGGAAAAATATTAGAAGTAAAAAAGCATATTAATGCAGATAAATTGGTTGTTACTAAAGTAGATGTTGGAAATGGGGAGACTTTGCAAATTGTTACTGGAGCACCTAATATTATAGTTGGTACATCCGGACAAATTGTGCCAGTAGCGAAGCCAAATTCAATGCTTCCAGGAGGAAGAGAAATTAAAGCTGGAAAGCTTCGTGGAATTGAGTCATGTGGAATGCTTTGTTCTATTGGCGAGCTTGGAATTGATCCTGCAGCTTATCCAGATGCAATAGAGGATGGAATATTTATTTTAGACAATAAATATGAGAAAAATATAGGAGAAAATATTGTAGATATATTAGGTTTAGGTGAATCTATAATAGATTTTGAAATAACACCTAACAGACCAGATTGTTTATCTATAGAGGGCTTAGGAAGAGAGACAGCTGTTTCACTTAATAAACCATTTAAAAATCCTAGAAAAAATTTAGATGAGATGAAAGTAGAAAACAAAAAAGAACTAGAAGGTTTAACTGTAGAAATTTCTGCACCAGATTTATGTTATAGATATATAGCAAGAGTTGCAAAAAATGTTAAAATAGGTCCTTCTCCAGATTGGATGGTAAGAAGACTTAATGCATGTGGAGTAAGGTCTATAAATAATATTGTTGATATAACAAACTATGTTATGCTAGAGCTTGGTCAACCAATGCATGCATTTGATATTAATTCAATTGAAGGAAGACATATTAATGTAAGAAGAGCAAAAGCTGATGAGGAAATAGTAACATTAGATAGTCAAAAAAGAAAGCTAGATGAGAATATGCTTGTTATTGCAGATAGCAAAAAGCCTGTTGCAATTGCAGGAGTAATGGGTGGCGAAAACTCAGAAATAGAAAATGATACTGAAACAATAGTATTTGAGTCAGCTGTATTTTATGGCGGAAGTGTTAGAAAAACTGCAAAAGCAGTAGGCTTAAGAACAGAAGCTTCGAGTAGATATGAAAAAGGATTATCTCCTGAAAATGCTTTAAGAGCTGTAAACAGAGCAGTAGAGTTAGTAGAGCTATTAGGAGCAGGAGAGCCTGTAGAAGGTATGGTTGATGTTTATCCAACAAAACAAAAAACTGTAGAAATTCCACTAGAAGTAGACAGAATAAACAGACTATTAGGCACAAATATATCTAAAGAAGAAATGATAAATATTCTTAATAAATTAGATATAAAAGTTGAAAATGATGTCGTAAAACCTCCATTTTTCAGACAAGATATTGAACAAACAGCAGATGTAGCAGAGGAAATACTACGTTTCTATGGCTATGATAAATTGGAAACAACATTAGTTAGTGCAGATACAACTTTAGGCGGAAGAAATAAAAAACAGACTATAGAAGATAAAATATCAGATTTACTTGTACATAGTGGCTTATCTGAAATTTGCACATATGGATTTGTTAGTGAAAACGATTTAAGAAAATGTAATATTTCTAAAGATAGCGTTTATGCTAAACAATCAATTAAAATAAAAAATCCATTAAGTGAAGATTATACAATGATGAAAACAACTTCTGTTCCATCTATGATGCAAATGCTAGAAAACAACAATAACTATAAAAACAAAAATGTTAAATTATTTGATATCTCTAGGATTTATAAAAATGTTAATGAAAACATTGAAAAGGGAGAACTTCCAGAAGAAGATACAATTCTTACTATAGGTATGTATGGGGATGATGTAGACTTTTATGTATTAAAAGGTTTAGTAGAAAATGTTTTAAGCATTGCAGGAGTTGCTAAATATGATGTAGTAAAAGAAACAGAAAACGAAATGTATCATCCAGGAAGATGTGCAAACTTAAAAGTTGGCAAAGACGTAATAGGAACAATGGGTGAAGTAAATCCACTTCTTGCAACAAATTACGACATTTCTCAAAGAATATTATTTGCAGAAATAAATATAGACAAAATAATAAAATATTCTAGAAATGTAAAGAAATATGTACCAATTCCAAAATATCCTGCTGTTGAAAGAGATATTGCGATGGTAGTAGATGAAGATGTTGAAGTTGGTCAAATAGAAAAAATAATAGAGAAAAAAGCAAGAAAAGTATTAGAAGAAGCCAAACTATTTGACGTATATAGAAGCGAAAAAATAGGAGAAGGAAAGAAAAGCGTTGCATATGCACTTAAATTTAGAGTACCAGACAGAACATTAACAGACGAAGAAGTAAATGTTGTTATGAAAGAAGTTTTAGATGGACTAGAAAAAGAATTACATGCTGAGCTTAGAAAATAATTGTCAGTTGTCAAAGAAGAGGTTGTCAGCGGGGACGGAGAAATTTGACAACCTTGTCAATGAAAACGGAGAAGCTGTCAGTGAGGACAGAGATTTTGATACAAAAAAGAAATAGCTCTTTAAATTATAAAAAGAAGCTATTTCTTTTTTGTGCTAATGTATAGTAGAATTTATATTTTACTAAAAATTCTTTCCAAAATTTCAACAGCGATTTTTTCAGTTACTTTATCCTTATCTAAAAGTGGGTTAAGCTCTACTAGGTCTAATGATTTTACAGTTTTATCACTAATTTTTTCGCTTATTAAATCAGCAATTTTATAAGCTTCATCTAAATTAATTCCATGGGTAGCGGGAATAGATACACCAGGTGCAATCTTAGGGTCTATTACATCTAAATCATAGCTTATATGAACTCCATCAGTTCCGTTTGAGGCTATTTCTATTGCTTTCTTAAACATTGCTTCCGCACCATATTTGTGTATATCTTCTGTTGAAATTAAAGTAACACCTGCATCTGTAATATTTGGCAATTCTAATTCGTCAATATCTCTTCCTCCTAGTATTACAGCATTATGTGGATTATAAAAATTGCCATTATGAAAATCTGCCAAAAGTTGTTTCTCATATCCTGTAATAACTGCATAAGGTAAGCCATGTAGATTACCAGATTGTGTAGTTGCAAATGTATTGTAGTCTCCATGTGCATCTACCCAAATAATTCCCATGTTTTTATATTTATTTATAGAAGCAAGTGCAGAAGCAATTGCTATAACATGGTCTCCACCTAAAGTTACAGGAAATTCCTCTTTTTTAATTACTTCGTTTACTAAATTGTACAATTCAGTATTAAACTTGTTTACAGGAAGCAAGTTTTTCTTTTTATTGTTTTTATCTAATTCTTTTTCAGCTTCTTCTGCATGTAAAGTGTAGAAATTTGTTATTTTTCCTCCAAGCTCAGTTTCTTGAACATCTTTAGAAATTGCTTCTGGACCAAATTTTGCACCATTTACATGAACTCCAAAGTCTGAACAAGCACTTATTATTGAAAAATTTTTCATTTTATAAACACAACCTTTCGAAATTTAATAAATTTTATATTATTTGCATAAATTAATTCTTCACGCAAGTCATAATTATAACATAACTAAAAAAAATAACAACCGTAAATTGAAAAATATTTTTGCCAAACATTCTATATTGACAAATGCATTCCATATTGATAAGATTATAATACAAAATTAGGTTATAATGTGGAGGCAAAAATGGACTTTTATACTAAGATGTATCCCAAAGCATATTTTAATAATATTAAAGACGTATCTATAGAATTTTTGCAATCACATAATATAAAAGGGCTTCTTATAGATGTAGATAATACATTAATAGATTATAACAAAAATGTATTATTTGGAGTGAAAGAGTGGGTTGACAATATGAACAACGAAGGCATAAAGTTATGTATTTTGTCAAACACTAATAATAAAAGAAAAGTTGAAAATGTTTCTAGGTACTTAGAAATTCCTTTTATTTATTTTGCGATGAAACCTTTAAAATTCGGATTTAAAAAAGGGATGAATAAATTAAAACTACCAAATAAAAACATAGCTGTAATAGGTGATCAACTTTTAACTGATGTGTTAGGGGCTAATAGGGCTGGTATGTATTCTATTTTAGTTAAGCCTATAAATGAAAAAGATATTTTAATTACAAAAATAAAAAGACCACTTGAAAAAAAGATTATGAATAAGTATTTAAATAAGAAATAGTTAGTATTAAATTATTTTACAATACAAAATTTTATAAAAATGCAAATAAAGTAAATAGCATAGATTTGATTATATTAGAAAATTAAATATAAAAATGAAAAAATTAATAAAACAAAAAATCGTAATAAATAAATCGAAAGAATAAATTAAGAAATGGAGAACAATAGATGTATATAAATGATATTAACATATTATATTATTTGGGAATAGGAATAATTGGACTCTTGGTTGGGCAGTTTATAGATTGGTGCAACAAGAGACTTCCAGAATATAAAAAAGTTTTTTCAAAAGAATTTTTTACAGTATATTTTAAAGAAGCAAAGCCAAAATATTTGTTAATGGTAATAACAGCTGCAATGTATGTAGGACTTTTATATTTCTTTGGTTTTAGTATAGATACACTTAAATATATGTTTTTAGTACCAATGCTTATAAGTGCATTTGTTATAGACTACAGGCTTCAAATAATACCCAATAGATTAACACTTACAATTTTTGAGACAGGCTTAATTTTTACATTTGCTAGTGTTTTAATAAACACAAATGCTGGAATAAGTATATTTATGAACAATATGCTTGGAATGATAGTTGGTGGAGGAATTTTCTTAATTATTACACTTATAGGTGGATTAATTGCTGGAAAAGATGCCATGGGCTTTGGAGATGTTAAGCTAATGGGAGCCTTAGGATTATTTTTTGGCTGGATGAACATAATAATGGTTGCAGTAATGGCATTTTTATTAGCAGCTGTAATAAGTATAATTATACTAGTTTCAAGAAGGAAAAAAGCAGATGAGTATATTCCTTTTGGACCTTTTATTGTAATAAGTGCAATAATTGCAATGTTTGTACCAAGCACATTATTGTTAACAGCATTATTTAAAATATTTACATTGGGATTATATAAAGGATAATGTTTAATAATAGTTAATTATTATAATAAAGGGATGATGTGTATGAACCCAAAGATAAAATGGCTAAGAGATAAAATAAGATTATCAAACATGGATGGCATTATTATATCAAATCCTGTTAATATTAAATATTTAACAGGAATAGATGCTGAGGGCACATTACTTATAACTAGAAAAGAAAATTATTATATTACAGATTCAAGATACATAGAATATGTTAAGTCTGTAATTACTATTAATGACGAAATTATAGTTTATAACATGACTGATATAAGCAAGGATGACTACGAAAATTTCTTTATGTTTTGTGACAATGTAGGTTTTGAGGAAAGCTATGTTACATATCTTATGTATAAACTTTATATGCAAAGATACAAAATAAATAATTTAGAAGAAACAGAAAATATTATAGAAAAGCAAAGAATGATAAAAGATGAAGAAGAAATTGGCTATATAGAAAAAGCCTGTAAAATAACAGATGCATGCTTTAGCCATTTAATAGATTTTATAAAAATAGGAATGACAGAAAAAGAAATTGCTTTTGAAATTGAAAAATTTTTTATCCAAAATGGTGCAGATGGAGTAGCTTTTGAAACAATTGTCGCATCTGGCAAAAATTCATCTAAGCCACATGCAGTCCCAACAGACAAAAAAATAGAGGCAGGAGATGCAATTACAATAGATATGGGATGCAAATATAAAGGTTATTGCTCAGATATGACAAGAACAATTTTTGCAGGATATATTCCTGTAAAGATAAGAGAAATATATGACTTGGTTTTGAAAAATCAAATTCAAGCATTAAAGGAAATGTATGATGGTGCTAATGCAAAAATAGCAGCAAGAAACGTTAAAAATGACTTTAAATTGCATAATTATGATTTAATACATAGTTTAGGACATGGAGTAGGATTAGATATTCACGAAAGACCATTTATAAGTGATAGAATTGATATGACATTAAAAGAAAACATGGTTGTTACAGATGAACCTGGAATTTACTTGCCAGGAACGTATGGAGTTAGAATAGAAGATACAGTATTAATTACAAAATCTGGTTGTATAACTTTAACTAAATCTGACAAAAATTATATTATAGTAGATGAACAAGATATTGGGGTTGATTTTTAGCCAAATTTGTAGTAAAATAGATAAGTCAATTAAAAATAACGAAAAGAATAATAAAATTTGAAAGGGGTAATAATATGGCAACAGTATATTCAGCAGGAGATTTTAGAAATGGTACTACATTTGAAATGGATGGAAACGTATTTAAAGTTGTAGAGTTTCAACATGTAAAACCAGGAAAGGGTTCAGCTTTTGTAAGAACTAAATTAAAAAACGTAATATCAGGAGCTGTTATAGAAAAAACATTTAACCCATCTGAAAAATATCCAGCAGCAGAAATAGAGAAAAAAGAAATGCAATATCTATACAATGATGGAGGAATCTATTATTTTATGGATAACGAAACATATGAGCAATTGCCTTTAAACGAAGAACAAATTGGTGATGGTTTAAAATTCTTAAAAGAAAATATGAACGTAAAAATATTATCTTATAAAGGTAATGTATTTTCAGTAGAACCACCAATGTTTGTTGAGTTAGAAGTTACATATACAGAACCAGGATTTGCTGGAAATACAGCAACTACATCTGGAAAACCTGCAACATTAGAAAATGGATATACATTAACTGTACCTATGTTTGTTAATGTTGGTGATGTTGTAAGAATAGACACAAGAACTGGCGAATATATGGAAAGAGTTTAATTTGGAGGTAATTAATACATGTCAGAGATTGGTATCGAATATAAGAGAATAATGGAAGAAATTGAAAAGACAATTTCAAATGAGGAAGAAAGAAAATTTGTTAAATCAAAATTAGCTGAGTTATCTATTTCTTTTATAGACATAATAGATAGAATAACAAAAGCAACAGACATGAAAATTAAAGAAATAGAAAGAAATCAGGATAATATAGAAAAGAAAATGTCTAGTATAGAAGCAATTGTAGACAATATAGAAAATGACATTTACGAAGATGGAGATTCAGACGAAGACTATGAATTCGAAGTGGTTTGCCCATATTGTAATTATGAATTTTCTGTAGATATGGATAATATTGAAAAAGATGAAGTAGAATGTCCAGAGTGTCATAATGTAATAGAATTAGACTGGAACGAGGAACATTGTTCTGGAAGTTGTTCACATTGTATGGAAAATTGCTTACAAGAAGATGAAGAAAGTTACAATTCAAACGAAATAGATACCAACAAAAAAGAAACTAATAGTAAAGATACTTCTAAAAATGAAGATGATGACGAAGACATGTAATGTTTATACAAATAGAAGATACAATAATAAAAATATAATTATATTAAGTGCCAAAAAGTAATTTGTATAATTAAATGTACTTTAAACGCAATATTTTTATAGGAAAATATATTATAGTAAAAAATAAAAGAATACTTGCAAAGTATTCTTTTTTGATATAAAATACAAAAGAGTTAAATTTATTTAAAAAGGTGAGATTAAATATATGGAAAAAAGAAATTCACAACAAGTTTATAAAACAATAATGCTTATTATTATAACAGTATTAATTACTGCTTTAGTTACTACAATTGTAATATATAATTTTGTAATAAAATCTGGTAAAATTGCTATTAAAAGTGAAGACAATAGTAGTTTAAGTGGATTAGAAGCAACACTAGCAAGCTTTAGAAGTGTATTAGAAGAAAAATACATGGGAGAGATAGATGATGAAGCATTAATAGAAGGTGCAATAAAAGGCTATGTTAGTGCTTTAGGAGACCCATATACTACATATTATACAAAAGAAGAAATGGATGAACTTATGGAAGAAACAACTGGAAATTATGTTGGAATTGGTATATATATGACATTAGATTTAGAAAATAATGCAATATATGTAGTAAAACCAATGGAAGGTTCACCAGCAGAGGAAGCTGGAATACAAGCAGGAGATTTAATTACTAAAGTAGATGGTAAAGAATATTCTGGAGAAGAACTAGACCAAGCTTCTAATGCAATTAAGGGAGAAGAAGGAACAACTGTTAAGCTAGAAATACTAAGAGATGGAGAAACACAAGAATTAGAAGTAGAAAGAAGAAAAATTGTTGTTTCACACATTGTAGAAAAGAAATTTGATAATGTTGGTTATTTATTAATAGAGGACTTTGATGGCGGTTGTGCAAAAGAATTTGAAGAAAAATATAAAGAGTTAGAAAGTCAAGGAATAGATAGGCTAATAATAGACCTTAGAAATAATGGTGGCGGAGTAGTTGATGAAGCTGTTTCTATAGCAGATATGTTATTAGACAAAGACGATACAATACTAATTACAAAAGATAAAAAAGGTAATGAAGAAATAACTAAATCTGAGCATAATCCAACTATAACAATGCCTGTAGTAGTACTTACAAATGGATATTCAGCAAGTGCATCTGAAATATTAGTAGGAGCTTTACAAGACAATGAAAGAGCTACAATAGTAGGAACCAAAACTTATGGAAAAGGTGTAATTCAAGAGGTAGATAGACTAAATGATGGAAGTGGCTTAAAAATAACTATAGAAGAATATTACACACCAAATAAAAATGAAATAAATAAGGTAGGAATAGAGCCAGATGAAGAAATAGATTTATCTGACGAAGTAAAAGAACAAGGAACTTATACAGATGAGGAAGACAATCAATTGCAAAAGGCAATTGAGATTATAAAAGAAAAATAGGAGGAAAAAGTTATGTCTGAGCCACAAGATAATCCTAATAGACTAGGAGGATTAAAAGAATATACTGAAAATTTAAAATTAATAACTGGATACATGAGAATATTAAATTCAAATTATAATAAGAAAAAAGATGAAACTATTAGGGTATTAAAAAAAGCTGGATATACAATTGAAGATATTAAAAGAATTCAAGAACAATATAATAGACATTACAATGGTGATTCTATTAAAGCAGATTTACTAACAGAAAGTCTTGATGAAATGAGAGCTTTAGTAGAGGACCTAAAACATATTAATGAAGAAATTACATGGCATATGGAAAAAGATTCTTCAGAGCAAGAAAAAAGTACATTGGGAGATAATGACAAGCAAACTGTTACAATTGGAATAAGAGAAACTACCCAAGGAGATACAAACAACAGAGAAAGTCAAGATGTAGAATATGTAGAAGCAGAAATTGTAAGTCCAGAAGAACTAGAAGAAATGAGAAAAAGACAAGAAGAAACAAAATATCAACAAGAACTAGATAGAACATTAAGAATGGTCAATGAACATTCTGCTTGGGCAAGAGCAGAGAAAAATGCACAAGCAAAAGTTAACACAGAAAGGACAGCTGTACATTCAAGAGCAGGAAGTAGTGATATTCCTAGAGGAGGTGCTAGAGTGAAAGAAGCAGAATTTAGAAGAAAAGTTGCAGATATGGCAAGAGAAACAGCAGATGGTAGAGAATTTAATTATAGCGAAAGTTTTGGAAGAAGACAATCTACTAGAGGAGATTCGTATAGAGGGGAGCGTTACGGAAGAACTACAGGAAGCTCAAGAACAACGAGATATGGCGAAAGAGAAAGCACTACAAGAACAAGACAAGGAAGTTCTACACGAAAAAGAAATGTTAGAAATAAGCCTAAAACATTAAGCACTAAGGGGTTAGTAAGAAGAATTGCTGCAGGAGCATTAGCAATATCAATGTTGGCAGGTGCGTATGCTATTCATAGAAGCAATGAATATAAAGAAGACGTAGAGAATAGAATTGAGTATGTAGATAATATAATAGACAGAAATGGTACAATACAAGACTATACGGTGTACTGTGGAATTGGGTTTACACAAGAAGAGTTAGAGAAGTTCTTAGAAGTAGAGGGAAAAATAGATGGCTATCAAGGTAAAGAATCTACCGAATTAAGTGTAGTTGATATTATTACAACAGCACAAGATTTTGGTAACATTTACAGATACATAGTAAAAGAGCGTTTAGAAGAAGGTTTTGGATATAGTATAGATGAAAATGAGATAAAAGTTGTAAGAGAAAGAGACGATTTAGATGGACATCCAGGAGATTATAATGAAAATGGACGCATAAGTCAAATAGGCTATATGGAACATATAAATGACGGGAAAATTCCTAAAGAACTAAGAAGTTCAGTAATTGCAGCATATGGAGGTCAAGGCATAGAAGAGCCAGCCATGTCAGTTGATGAACTAATATATAAGTTGGATAATCAAGAAATAACAAAAGCAGAAGCTAGTCAATATTTGGGAGAAATGCTAGACGATGCTAAAGAAATGATGACAAGACAATATAATGAAAAAGAATATGGCGAATTAGAAGAAGTAGACTCAACATATACAACTGTAAAAGAAAAAGAAGAAGAGCAAGCTAAAAATAACAAACAAGCAGAGCAATATGTTGCAGAGAAAGATGATGAAGAAAGATAATAGCATATGAAAAAGTTTAATGTTATAAAAATTTTTTCAAAAAAATAAAAAAAATTGTAAAATTGTATTGACAAGTGACTAAAAATTTAGTATACTGAACTAGTCACTTGAGACGGGCGCATAGCTCAGCTGGGAGAGCATCTGCCTTACAA
Source organism: uncultured Clostridia bacterium (assembly GCA_944392105.1). GTDB lineage: Bacteria > Bacillota > Clostridia > TANB77 > CAG-508 > CAG-273. The sequence continues at coordinate 165,677 of CALXVM010000001.1, forward strand.
GCAGGAGGTCATAGGTTCGAGCCCTATTGCGCCCACCATTTTTATAAATGGCCTGGTAGTTCAGTTGGTTAGAATGCTAGCCTGTCACGCTAGAGGTCGACGGTTCGAGCCCGTTCCAGGTCGCCATTTTTTTAGCCAAATAGTTTAAAATAAACATTTGGCAATTTTTAAATAAAAGCACATATATTAATAAGGAAATATGTATGTGCAATACAAATTAATATAGTTATGAATGCCTTGATAGCTCAGTTGGTAGAGCAAGGGACTGAAAATCTTTGGTGCAATTTAATGCCTTGATAGCTCAGTTGGTAGAGCAAAGGACTGAAAATCCTTGTGTCACTGGTTCGATTCCAGTTCAAGGCACCAAACAATCATTTGTACCAAAAAAATTAAATTTTTTACTAACATCTAAAAAAATATCTAAAAAATTTAATTTTATGATTTTCAGTTCAAAGACACGAGTTCGATTCTCGTTCAAGCCACATAATATTTTAGAAGTAGAATTAGGCAATGGCTACTTCTTTTTTTGTACCAAATACATTTGCCATAACTTTTCCTGTATTATTTACACTACTTGAATCTAAATGTGCATATAAGTTAGCAGTAGTATTATAATTTGAATGACCAAGCCACGCTTGAATTTCTTTCATATTCGCACCATTTTTTAATAATATACTTGCACAAGTATGCCTTAAATCGTGAAAACGAATAATTTTTAAATTCTTTCTTTTTAGTAATTTTAAAAATGTTTCTGTTACATAGTCTGGTCTAATTATATTTCCACAATTATCTACACAAATATATTCTAAATAATCTTTATTGTAACTATCTCCACATAGTTCTCTGTTTTTTTCTTGTTTTTCTTTTAGTTCAATTAAAAAAGATTTTACAATAGGTTCTAAAGGTAAAGTCCTTTTACTTGATTTTGTCTTTGTTTTATCTCTTATAATTAGTTTTCCGCTTGACTGTGTAATGGTGTGATCTATTGTAATTGTATCATTTTCAAAATCAACTGCACTCCATTTCAACCCAATAACTTCACTTCTTCTAAAACCATAAAAACAATCTATCATTACAGGAATTTCTAATTTAGTTCCAATAACTTCATTTAGTAATATTTTAACCTCATTACTTGTGTAGAATTTTGGCTTATATTCTTCAATTTTAGGTAAATCAACCTTGTCAGCAGGGTTAGATAAAATAATATCTGTTTTCATAGCATATTGTAAGGCTTTCCTTATATTTGCGTGATAATGTTTAACTGTATTTCCAGAAAGACCATCATCTAATAAATATTGGTAAAATTCTTGTATGTGCTTTGGCTTTATATTTTGTAGTGTTATTTTTGTATTTTTGAAATAATCTGTCATTCTGCCATTTATAACACCTTGATAGCCATTTAAGGTTGTTGGCTCAACACTTGCTGAAATCATTTTTAGCCATTTTTTCATATAGTCTATAAAGAGTATATCTTCATTATCAATATTATCGCTATTTATTTCTTCTTGAAACTTTTTCCTAATCTCTTCTTTTTTAGTTTCTGCCTTTTTCTTATTTCCTTTTATAGCTTTTATACCTGTTGACTTCCATTTTGTTTCCCATTTTTCATTTTTCTTATAACTTAAAACGGCTTGATAAATACCGTTTCTTATCTGTAAGCTAGCTGTTACATTTATCATAAATAACTCCTTCCTATTTCTATAACAGTCTAAATTTAACTTACTATTGATATTTATGATAATAACATAAAAGTAAATTAAAATCTAGTTTATTAATTCTGTCTAGTTAAATAACTTATAATATTTCTTTTTGGTATTTTATATTCTCTACCAATTTTAAAAGCAGGAATAGTATTGTTTTTAACTAACCTATAAGCTAGTGTAACACCAATTCCTAACATTTCTTTTAATTGAACAATGTTTACTAAATCAGGGTATGAAGTAAACATCATATCATAATTTTCTTTCAAAGTACCCATAATTAAAACCTCCTTAAAAATAAAATAAAAAGACCTTATTTAAAATCTTTTAAACAAGGCATTTTTGCGATTTAAGTTTCATATTCATATTAATTTTTTTAGGAACATCATTTGTTACATTTAATTTTCTATCTATAATTAAATTTCCTTTTTTATTTCTATGATAAGCACTTAAATTCCATTTTGCAAAATCATAATCAGAAATAGTATTGTTATGAAATGATAATTCAGCATTGTCTTTGTTTAATAATGCTTTTAATTGTTCATAAGAATTATCATCTTTTTTAGGTCTTTCATAGTTTTTATAATATTCTCTATTATATTCAGCTTTTTTCTGCATTGATTTTTTATGCCTTATTTCTTTCTCCTTAGTATATCTTGTGTCTTTTTTCACTACTTGAGATATATAGCTTTGTGAAACTCCAATAGTTTTGGCAATAATCTCTTGTTTTTGGTGTTCTTCAAAATACATTTGTAAAATTTCTTCTTTTTTACTCATTTTGACCTCCTTTCTTTACTTATATTTTTTACTTGCACTATTTTAGATATAAAAACCCTATATAAAGTACAAGATGTAATTTATACTATAATTTGACAAATATAATTATTTATTGTAATATATTCTTATAAGAAAAGTATTAAAATTAACATAAAGTAGCCGTTAATACTTCATAATATAAGATAGATTACATTTCTATTATAGAGTAATACTTTTTGTGTGTCAATAGATTACATTAAACTTTTTGAAAAATTTTTATGAATAGGAGAATATTATGAGAATGAATTTAGAATATGGCTTTAATAATGAGTCATTACCAAAATTTAAAGAATATAAAATAAAGGAAATAAACAATATTAAATATGTTGTTCCTAAAATTCTAAAAGAAAATATGTCAAACTATTCTTTAATCGATTTTGATGACTACAAAGAAGATGATAAGCCTCTAATTGATTTTATTAATTTAGGGAAATTATCTTTAGAAGAAAAAGAAAATACTGATAGTCTAGTAATTGAATATGTAAATAAATATGGACTTTTAGGACTTATACATGATTTCCCAGTAAATAGATATTATACATTAGAAAAGGAAGTTTTACTAAAAGAATTTAATTATATAAATAATAAAGATTATTTTACAACAATAGAGCTAATTGAATATTTTAAAATATTCTTTCCTACTACTACTGAAGAAGAAATAAAAAAACTAATAGAGAAAATAAATAAATTTATTTATGAGCATAGTATGGAAAAATTTATTTCTCCAGAAATCAATAATTTAATTTATAAAAATGAAAAATATTGTGAGCGAGTAAATATGATTATAAAATATGCACAATTTATGTATAATACTTTAAAAGAATTGAAAAAAGATAATGGAGAATATATTGATACACGAGAAATAAATAAATTAGAATCAAACCATATAAGAGTAAATTTAGAATATGATGGCTTAACAATACATATTAGAAGTTTAAAAGAATACATAGATGAAGATTTTAAATTATATGCAATACAAGAAAAGAAATACTTAAAACTATGTAAGCATTGTGGAAAAGCATTTATTGCAAGTAACCCAAAAGCAATATATGATACATTTAGCTGTAAAAATCAAGAAAATGTTTACAATAGTAGAGCAAGGTTAAGTTCGAATGTTACAAAGACCAAAAACGGACTAACAGTTAAAGTAACACCAAGTGAAGAATTGTCAAATGAACTATTAAAAAATCCAGAAAAAAATTAAATATAATATGATAAAAAGGGTATTTGCTGTACTCTTTTTGTTTTATGCAAAAGCACTTTATATACAACCTGTTTACACTCATATGTGAGCAATAAGAATAAGTATCATTAAAAAACAAAATTTAATATAATTCAAATGGTTGTAGAACGAGCAGTAGGAGGTGTGTATATGAGTGCAATAGATAGATTATATTCTAGTACCAATAAAACTATAAAGAAATCAATTAATATTGATGATAGTTTATATAAAAGGTTAATGAGATTTACAAAAAAGAATTATGACGCAACATTTAGTGAGGTTATAAATGTGTGCATAGAAGAATATATTTATAAAAATCAACCATACTTTTATGAAAAGCCTGAAAATGAAACAGTTACATATAGGAGTATTATGATCAGAAAGGAAAATTTAAGCAACTTGCAAAAATTTCACAAAAAAACTGGTATTTCTGTAACAAGATTATTAAATTGTGCTGTTAAAGAATTTTTAGATAACTATGATAATAAAAGATAAGTTAATATAAAATATCAACTTACCTTATATTATAAAACACAATGTAGTTTATTATATAATGAGTTTATATAATAAGCTATTTTTTATTTAAGGCAATATAATATGCTAAACTGCTTTGATAAGATGAAAGTTCAAAATCTATTTTTTGATATTCATAAAATTTTTTCCTTTCTTCTGCTGAAAAATTAGATGTAAGTTCTAGTGTTAATTTATTAAACTTGCGATTAAGTTCAACATAATCTTTTATATCAAACAAATCATTTATATGTACTTCTATACTATCATCTACCTTATCCATATTGCTTTTGTTAAACCAATTCAAGTCAATTTTAATATTTTTTATAGATTCTAGTTCATAAACTCCGTTTAGTTTTAAAGAAAATTGCAAGACCATCTAATTTATTATCAAAAAATAACGGAAAAATCATTTGTGAAAAATATTCTACTTCATCATTTTCTACAATTTTTTTGAAGTTATCATTTAAAAGTAAATATAAATCTTCTGAAAACTCTTTATTTTTCCACTCTTTTATTAAATTGAGCATATCTGTACTTAAAGGCTTATGCCAGTAATTATCATAGTCCAAAGTAATATCATTTTTTTCATCTACTATTCCATATTGAATTGTTTTTAAATCAGCAATTAGAATATTAGATTTTACATTAGAGCCGTTAAAAGATTTTAATAAATCTACACACTTTTCTGAAATTTGCATAGGTAAACCTCCTTTCTAATATTTTCACATATTATATCTTAAAAGTGATTTTAATTCAACCTACTATCGTGTATGCATACACGATAAAACTAAGTTACATACTACAAACGATTTAAGTATAATATTCGTAAAAAGGTTAGATATTAATTACTGGAGGTGTAATATGAGTGCAATAGATAGGTTATATAAAAAATCAAACTATACAATTCAAAAAAGTATAAATTTAGAAGATGGATTATATACGAGATTAAAAGAAATAGTAGATAAAGACTATGACGCAACAATTAGCGATATGATAAATGTTTGTATTGAAGATTTACTATCTGCTGGAAATGTAAAATATTATGCTAAGCCAGAAGATGAAATAACAATTTATAGGAGTGTAATGATTAGAAAAGAAAATGTAGAAGCATTGAACAAAATAACACAAGAAACGGGAATTTCCCTAACAAGATTAGTAAATATAGCAATGAAAGAATTTTTAGATAAATATAAAAAATAAAATGTAGAAGATTATCATAAGAATTGATAATCTTTTATTTTTATGATATTATTCTTTTAGAATAATAATAAGTTGTTGCTGAGATTGTGTTTCTAAATATTGTAAAAATGCAAATAGAAAATACATAAACTGAAAGATTATAGACATTTAAATTTATTGTGTGTATTACAAAAAATGTTGATTTTAATGAAAGAACATGGTAAAATACTATTTGTAAATTAATGTATACGAGGAGGTTGTCTAATGAAAGATTTTTTAAAGAAAAAATTAGCTGATTTAGATTTGGTTATTTTTGATTTAGACGGTACTTTAATTGATTCAAATGGTACACATAATTATTTGGATATCGAATTAGCTCGCTCACTTGGAGAAAATAAAAGTTCAGAAGAAATCTTACAAGAAAGAGATGAGTTTATAAAAAATAATAGTACAGGCGATATATACTTAAATTATTGTGAGTATTTAAAAACAAAATATAATTCTGTTTTATCGGGAAAAGAAATTTTACAATTTCGAAGAAATTTATCAAAAAAAATTTCAAAAGATATTAAATATAAACCAGATGCAGACAAGATTATAAAATATTTAAAAAATCAAAATATAAAACTTGCTTTGGGCACAGTTTCAAGAAAAGAAACCATAGATATTTATATCAATGAAAATGAAAATATCAAAAATAAATGTAATATTAAAGATTATTTTGACCTAATAGTAACTAAAGACGATGTAAAATTTAAAAAACCTAATCCAGAAGTTTATAATAAAATAATTGAAATTTTTCAAATAAATGACTTATCAAGATGTATTGTTATAGAAGATTCATTAACAGGTGTTCTTGCGGCAAAAAATGCTAATCTTGATGTTATAGTTATTTATGATGAATATTCTGATAAAGATAGAGAAAAAATAAATGAACTTGCAGATTATAGAATTTCAAATTTTAAAGAATTAATAAATTTGTTTGAAGAAAGTAAAAAGAGAGGAGAAAATTAAAATGAGTTCACCATGTGTATTTAGAAAAAGAGAAACCAGCAATTATTTAGCATTTATTGAAATAACAAATAATTGCAACATGAAATGTAAACATTGTATGAATTGGTCTGTTGAAAATTCAAACGAGGGTTTTGAAAAAGAAAATATACTAAAGTTAATAAAAGATCTATATGATAATAACACAGAGGAAATATATATATCTGGAGGAGAACCTTTATTATATCCATATATTGATGAAGCAATTTTATATGCTAATTCATTAGGAATAAAAGTAACTCTTGCAACTAATGCTCTTGAAATTGCTAATCATTTAGAAACAATAAAAAAGGGTGTTCAATTAGTATCAATTAGTTTAGATGGTATAGGAGAAACACATGATAATTTTAGAGGTGTTCCAGGAGCATTTGACAATTGTATAAAAATGTTTAAATTATTGAAGCAAAATAACATAAAAACAAGAATAAGTGCTATGATTTGGAAAGAAAATGTTGAGCAATTAGATGAAATGATTTCTCTTGCGAAATCTTGTGGAGTTTCTAAAGTTAATTTGGCATTTTTAATACCTGAAGGAAGAGCAAAGACAGATGATACTATCAAACTACCTATTGAAATGTATAAAGAAATAGTTGATAAGGTAGCTGAGTTAAGACAAAAATATAAATCAGAAAATTTTGACGTAGAAATTAGAAGAAATAATTTATTAGATGAAAATAGTATAGATTGTCCAGGAGGAAGAAACCTAATACATATAAATGTAAATGGAAAAGTATCACCTTGTTCATGGATTGCAAAACTGGATAAAGATGATGAATTTTCTGCATATTGGCCAGAAAGTAGTATTAAACAATGTATAGATAAGTTTAGTGGTTTTGAAAAATTATTAAAATTAAGAAAAGAAAAATATGGATATTGTGGATGTATTGCTTTATCTAAAATTTATAATGGGAATTTTACTGATATAGATCCATTAAATAGTTTTTTGGAGATGTAGATGAATATGAATAAACATGCAATAATAACTGGTGTATCGTCAGGAATAGGTGAATGTATAGCTAATTACTTTATAGAAGAAGGCATATATGTTTTTGGAATTGATGAGAAGATTTCTAATAATAATAAAATAGAATTTTTTAATTGTGATATTAGAAATGAAGAAAAAATAATTGAAATAATCAATAATATAAAAGAAAAAACAGATAGTATTGATTATTTGATAAATTCCGCTGGTATATTTTGCTATCAACGGAAGAGATTTAATTGAAAATCTTTCAAAGGAAGAATGGCAAAATGTTATTGATGTTAATTTAACAGGTACTTTTTTGATAACAAAATATTCTATACCATTATTAAAAAATTCTAGCAATGGAAATATAATAAATTTTAGTTCGGAACAAGTGGTTTTACCACAAACTAAAAGTGCACCATATGCAATAACTAAAGCAGGAATTGAGATGTTTTCTAAGATACTTGCGTTTGAATTAATGGATAATAAAATAAGAGTTAATACGATATCATTAGCTTCTGTAAAAACTAATTTCTTGAAAAGATATAAAAAAGATGATGATATAATAAATGAAATGATGAAAAAAACTGACAAAAACATGCCTTTTGGAATTATAAAACCATATGATGTATATGAATTAGTTAAGTATTTGATTAAAGAAGATAACAAAATAACAGGTCAAACTATTCTTATGGATAGTGGGGTTGTTTTAGATATTAATAAGAAAAAGTAAGAGGAGAAATTTATGAAGAAAATAGAATTTGATATAAATGAAAATAATAAACTATATTTCCTTCCTGAATATAATAGATTTGCTTTAAATAAGATTGAGTCTGAAATAGAACCAGATTATTATGATACTTCATTAGTAAAATTAAGATTAGAAATTTCACATATGTGCAATGGAAGATGTAAATATTGTTTAGTGTTTGGAAATAATGTGGAAAATTTTGATACAATAGATATAAAAGAATTTTGGAAAGAATTTAGTAATAAAGACTGGTTTAAAAATTTAAAAAGTATATTTATTATTGGAGGAGAGCCATTACTTTTTTTTGATGAAATAAGTTTTATTTTAGATAATTTTAATGGAAGGGTAAGTTTTTCAACAAATGGAACTTTATTAACAGAAGATATGGTTAAAAAGTTTTCAAAATCAAATGTTTCCGTATATATTTCATTAGATGGTCCAGCATTTGAAGATAATATTAATAGAGTTTATACAAATGGTGAATATATGTATCCAGATATTATAAAAGGAATTAATTTACTACAACAATATAATGTAAAATTTGGAATATTTATGGTAGCAAGTAAAGAAACAATACATAAAGCTAAAGATATGATTTTAGAATTAGATGAAAAATATTCTCCATCTAGAATTGGATATAGTCTTCCTCATTGGACACCAGATTATAAAGATGAAGATTTAGCAGAAGATTTTAGAGATGTTTTAATTGAGCTTTACAAAAATAGAAAAAGAATAAAAGCAGATATTCCACAAATGAGTTGGAGATTAAATCCATTAAGAGAAGGAAAAGTAAAAAAATTTTCATGTGGATTGCACACTACTCAAACAACTGTCTTACCAGATAAATCTTTTGTTAGATGTTCAAAAATTGATAATAAAAATGATGGATTAAAGAGATTTGTTACAAATGAATTGTTAGATAAAAATTCTCCAATAGAATTAGCCAAAAATGAAAAATCTTGTTGCTCGAAATGTATAGCATTGGCTTGCTGTGGAGGAGGATGCCCATTTGATGGAATAAAAAGGTTTAATTGCTTAACAGATAAAAGAGAATGTGTAATTACTCCAGCACTTATTAAACTAGCAATTAATGATATTGTAGAAACTTTAAAAAATGAAAAAGTTAATTTAGAAGATGGATTAATTGATCCGAAAATTATAGATAAGATATTATGGAGCTAATATTTATGAAAATAGATAATATAAAAAAAATTATGTTGGGACATTTAGCAGATGGTATTGAATTGGTTATAATAACTCCATTGAAATCAACATATAGAAGATTGAAAGAAAGATTAGATATTAAAGAAATATATGAAAATACATTTTTTGAAAATTGTATTTTTAATGTAAAAAAATCCAAAAAAGGAATTGTTATTTTATCTCCACAAGGTATTGCTGCAAAAGATATTGTTGAATTATTTGAAAATACTAAAATTGTATTTTTTGGTTTAGCAGGAAGTTTAAATTCTGAATTACAAATTGGCAGTTTTGTAGAAGTAGATTCTGCAATATATCAAAATGATAGATTTAAATTAAGTACAACCAAAGATTTAAGAACAGTAAAATGTGGATATTCTCCATGTTTGCTAGGAGATATTGCTGAAGAGTATTGTAAAAATGCAAGAAAACAAAATTGTAATGTTGTTGATATGGAAGTTGCAGTTTGTGCTAGAACTGCAATAAAAAACAAAAACAATTTTTTTGCTGTATTACTAATTTCTGATATTCCTGGAATAATTAGTTTTTGGGAAGTTCCAAAAGATGTACAAATAAAACTTACAGAAGAAAGAAAAAATGCAATAGATAAAATAATTAATTATATTAATGTTTTGGTATGAAAGGAATGAAGAAGAATGAGTGAAGAAATACTTATTAAATATATTGAAACGACTAGTAAATGTAATTATTCTTGCCCAATATGTGTTCCAAGGACAAGAAATTGCCATATGGATATGGATGAGTTTTATTCAATTATTGATAATAATTTGGATTTATTTTATAAAAAAGCAATATGGATGGACTTTAATGGAGAACCTTTAGTGGATCCATATTTCTTTGATAGAGTAAAATATATGCATAGTAAAGGAATTAATACTAGATTATCTACAAATGGAGCATTGCTTGATGAAAAAAATAGAATGCAAATGGCAAATTCAGGTATAAGTTATGTTGTTGTATCAATAGGAACACTAAATGCAGATTTGTACAAACAAATAAGAGGCGTAGACAATCTATCAAATGTTTTGAATAATTTGATAGAATTAAAAAAATGTATTGATAAAATTGGGGCTAAGACAGAACTTCAAGCAGTTATGATTGATACAGGAGAAAATTTAAATAAAGATGAATTTATAGAGTATTTTCATAATTTGGGAATCAATGTAGCATTTCATAATTTTACTAATAGATCTAATAGTATAAAAATGGATATAAATCCAAAAAATAGAGATTTTTCTAAATACATAAGAGGTGAATGTAAAGGATTAAAAAGCAATATAATAATACTTAGTAATTGTGAAGTTGTTACTTGTTGTTGTGATCTTTTAGCACAAAATTCTTTGGGAAATTTAAGAGATTATGATTATTCTGTAAAAAAATTAGTAGAAAATGGTAGACTTGATAAAATTATTGCTGACTTAAGAAATCACAGATTTAATGGTGCTTGTAAAAATTGTTCTGATTGGATATATTATCAAGAAGGAGCAGATGAAGAGTATGTAACCGTATACCCAGTAAAAAAGGATGTGTAATTTATAATGAACAATAATATAAGATTTGTTGTTTTAGGAGATTTAATTGCTGATTTATATTATAATGGAACTAAATTAATTGGAATAGATGGAGGAAGCTCAAGATTTAATGTTATAGCTAATTTAGCAGCTATGAAATGTAATGCAGTAGCTATTGGAGGATGTGGTAATGATAAAATTGGAAAAGTAATATTAGAAAGATATACAAAATTAGGGGTTGATACTTCAAAAATATATTTAAGAAATAGAGATACAAGAGCTTATCATTTGATTATTGACAAAGCCATGTTGCCCAAAATTACCTATGAATGTAGTAAAATTTCTCCAGCTAATTATGAAAACACTTGGTATGAAGATGGAATAGAAAATATTGATTATTATAAAACTCAAGTAACAAAAGAGGATGTAGTTGTTTTAGATAAATTAGATGCTTTTTCACTTAATATTATTAATAATTTTGAATGCCATAAGGCTCTTGATATTGGACATTCAAATAGGTTAGAGAAACTAAGTGATGAACATATTACAGCATTAAAGCAAAAAATTTCGATATTGCAATTAAACGAGAGAGTAATACCATATTTGATGCAAAGATTTAAATATAGTGATGTACATGATATATACGATTTATTTCAACCAAAACTAATGATTATAACGAAGGGAAGAGAAGGGGCTGATTTCTTTTTCGAAAACAAAGTAATACAAAAGAAGCTTACAAATAGCACTAAAGAGATAGATCCAACTGGAGCAGGAGATGCTTTTCTCTCTGTTTTTATAAAAGAATACTTCCATAACTCAAGTGAAATCAATGAAGAATTTATACACAAAACATTTTCTAAAGCATCAAATTTGACTGCAAATGTAGTAAGACATATAGGTGCAAGAGGGCATATTTATGAGAGAACATTAGATAAATTATCCTTAGAAAATGATGAAGATGAAAGAGAATAAATATAAATTAATAATTTATTGGAAAGTGTGTGAATATTATGAAAATTTATTTGACTAGACATGGAGAAACGGATTGGAATATAAAGCATAGTAATCAAAAAATAAATGATAGTGCTAAAAATCTTCCAGTTACAGATGATGATTTTATAGATATTAATAGTACAGGAATAAAACAAGCTAATAAATTAGCTGAGAAATTAAAAAGTGTTAGTATAGATTTAATTATATGTTCACCATTGCCTAGAGCAAAACAAACAGCTGAAATTATAGCGAATGGTAGAGAGATACCAATAATTTTTGATAAAGATATCTCTGTAAGAGAGTTTGGTGAACATAAAGGTAAAGTTGCAGATGTTGATTTTGATTTTACGCATGGATTTTGGAGCTATAAGGCTAACATAAAATATAAACGAGCTGAAAATATTAGAGATTTTTTTAAAAGAGTATATTCATTTTTAGACAAAATAAAGGAAGAATATGGAGATAAGAATGTTTTAATAGTAACTCATGGAAGTATTGGTATTCCAATATATTGTTATTTTAACGGGATTCCTGAGGATGATAATTTATTAAAATATGTTCTAAAAAATTGTGAAGTCGCTATTTATGAATTATAGCTTTCATATATCGAAAAGAATATTTTTTGTCTGTTGAAGTGTTAGAGATGTTTGAAAAATAAATTCATAAGAAAAATTTAGCTAAATTTCAACGATAAATTATTCTTTATAAAATAGAGGGTTAACTCCTCTATTTTATAACTATTTTTCAAAATCTCTAAGTTTTTCTTGTTTAGTAAATTGTTTTTCAGCATTTAAAGAATTTCCTGTTTCTTTCTCAAAATCTCTAACAATTTCAT
>CALXVM010000002.1 GCA_944392105.1 uncultured Clostridia bacterium
ACAATTTCTATTGTATCTTTTAATCTCTTTTCTTCTGCAAGTTTTACATCTGCTTCTTTTTCCATTTTTCACTCCTTATTATTTGCTTTTATTTTTTATTATTGACTATACTTCTAAAAATTGTTATTATTTAATAAGAATATTTTTAGAAGGAGATTTTGATTATTATGTATTATAGATACAGTAATTTAGACATATTAAAAGAAGCTAAAACACCATATCCTTATATAGAAAAATTAAATATTTTATTAATTCGTCATGGTGAGTCTGAAGTAAATGCCCTACAGGCTGATTATAAAAGTTTAGGTCAACCATTGACTGAAAATTTAAAAATAGAAGATGCATTGGTCAAATTAACAAGTGTCGGAATCGAACAAGCCAACCAACTAGGTATAACTTTAAAAAAATATATGCAAGAACAACATATTTCTAATAATGACGTTTTAATACTAGTTTCTCCATATGAACGAGCTAGACAAACCTTTGAAATTGCCAATAAACATTTAGGTTTTATAGAAAATGCCCAAAATATTGTTGTATTAAATTCTTTAATTGAGCAATTTTTTGGTGCATTTCATATGATTAGTAGAGATGTAAAAAAAGCTGTTTATCCTAAAATATATGAAGAATGTATTAGAAATTCTTTAACATATTTTAAACCTACATTTTTAGGTGAATCTCCATTCGATGTATGTAATAGGCTTTGGAGTGCAATCTATTTTATAAAAGATTATACCAGCGAAAATAATATTAAAAATGTATTTATTTTTGGTCATGGTAATGCTAATAAGTGTATGCTTATGAATCTTTTAAATTTGCCACCAGAATTTTACAATGACTTTCCAAAAGCAACTAATTCTTCTATTATTAATATTAATAATGGTAAATTTATTCCTTTTAATTTTTAGAACTATATTTAATATAGTTCTTTTTAATAGGTTAAATCCCTTCCGCCATCTATATTAAAGATACTACCTGTCGCATAATCACTAAATTCTTTTTTAATAAAATTTTATTCTAATTTCTATTATATTTTAACATTTTATGTAAAATAAGTGAATAGTTTTTGTAAACTTTTCTGAGCAAGTTAAGAATTACTCAATAAATGTTTCCATTTTATTAGCTATTACTATCTTTTAGTTGTAAGGAGCCATTGCTAATTATTAAAAATTATATCGTCAAAAACAATCTATATCAATTTTAAATTATGTAATAATTCTTTTCTTTTTAGATAAATTATTCATCACAATTTTATCTCTCTATAATCTATTCTCCAGTTCAACTTAAAAGCAAAGTGATATTCAGAGATTTTATACCAATAAAATATTTTTTTATCAATAATTATTTATCTTTCTTTCATTTTTCTTAGTTCTCTTAAATATTCTCCTACAACATCTCTAAATTCTATTTCTAATCTGTCTTTACTCTTATCATAACAAATTTGCAATAACTCCAATTTTATTAGCTTGTTATCATAAAAACCAAACTCAATCTTTTTCTCTCTAATTAATTGATTCATAGTATCACTAAAAATTTTCATATCTGTTTCTGTTTTATTGCTCTTTTTCATTATTACCTCCTTACCCATTACTTAATGTCATATTATCACAAACATCGGGGTAAAATCAATATAAATTGTAAAAAAGGTGGTATAAATCATGGCAGTTAGAAAATTAAATAATAATTTAAATGTAATTGGAGAGAATTTAAGAAATTATAGAAAAGAAAAACATTTATCTCAAGCTGATTTGACAATGGAATTAAATTTACTCGGAATAAATCTTCATAAAAATGATGTTTATATGATTGAAAATAATAAAAGAAGTGTTAAAGATTATGAAGTATGGGGGTTTATAAAAGTACTTAATATATCTTATGATGAATTATTTGCTGGTATTGAAGATAAATTAGAAAGTTAAATTTTTTACTTTCTATATAAATAAAATTTAAAAATCCTCCTCTTATTATTATTTATAATATTCATATTTATATTATTAATCTTTATAATATTCTCTTTGACATTTTTATCAATACCCTATTGATTTTTTATACAATAGGGTATTGATTTTTTTGTATATAGGGTATTGTTTATTTAAGACATAGGGGTATTTGTTTTCATAAATTTGATTATTGTAGTGTTTGTCCTTTTATATCATAAGTCAACAACATAAATGTGTCTAGATATAACTACTTGTTGCTCATTTCTTATTAATTCTGCATAAATATATCCTAAACTTTGTAGGTGTGAAATCCATCTACTAACTGTTTCATTACTTACATTATATAAATTAGCAAAATATCTATTTTGTGCATGACAATATCCGTTTTTATTACTAAGTGCTGTTAATTCTCCATAAAGTATCTTTTCAGCTGGTTTTAAATTTCTATCATATCTAACTTTTGCAGGTATTATTGCATAGTAATTTGCTCTATTTTTTTCGTTCATATCATTCCTCCATTTCTTATATGTTTAATTCTCATTATTTTACATTTTAAGCCATTTTTTGTTTCAGATCATAAATTTATTAGTTCTAAAATATTCGAATTCAAATCGCCTTACCAAGCACATTTCCACCAGTGTCTACTTTGGAATATTCCTTCTGGCACATCATGTAAGCAAATGGCAATTGCAAGTGAAAGTCCTAATGTAACAGACGCTCCAAAACCAGAGCCGATTGCCAATCCTTCCGGGAAATTATGAAGGGCTAAGCCTATTCCTACTACTATACCTGTTCTTAATAGACTATTTTTATTTCCGGTTTTATTATTAACTTTACTAGTTACAAACAAATCACATGCAATCATCAATATAATACCTATTACTATCCCTAACATTGACACATACAAACTACTTAATTCAAATGCCTCTGGTATTAAGTCAAAGCATATAATAGCAGTCATTAATCCTGATGCAAAAGATAATATAAAACCTAATATTTTATTAGAAGGATTTTTTACATTTACGCCAATTATTCCACCTATTGTAGTCCCAAATGTACCAAAAAATAATCCTATTAATGTAGTTTTTAAAATTTGTTCTATTTGCTCCACTTCCTTTTTATATAAACTACTAATTATTTAAACTATATGATATTTAAAACATTTTTATGATTATGCTTTTTTTACTCATAAATAATAGATTTGCCAGATTTAATAATTTTATATTTTAAATAATGAGAATATAATTTGCTTTTTTGATATTTTTATGTTAACATAATTGTGTACTTTAGTTAGGAGGCAATTATATGAAAAAAGCACTTAAAAAATGGATACAACAAAAGCCTTTCTTTCGGAAAATAAATTTTTTTGAAAGGGTAAAATCACTGTCTCATGTCAATCGACAAGCTCAAGCACAAGAAATGTTCAATCTCTTAAGCAGGCAACAATTTGATGGATGGTCTTTTATAAACTCCACATTATGCATCGCCATGAAACCAACGGAGGAAGAAATTTCGCAACGCTTTGAAGAATTAAAAGATGAAGTTTATAGATTTTTTGAAGGACTCGTTAGTTTTTATCCAAATCTTCATGCTATATCCAAAGAAGATTTGGATGCTTACCACAAAGTAATTGCAGCCAAGGCAATGGTCACTTTATATGACGATTTGTACTATGTCTCCTCTGTTGTTCTTTTGAGAAAAAATGATGATGGAACATGGCAGACAGTTAAAGAAAAGAAGGATCGATTTGATTATTTTACAGAACGCAAACATTCGATTACTTCTCCGCAATACCCAGAGTCAGTTAATCTTTCCTTCTGTGGTAGCTTTGGGGATGTAAATTACGTTGAACAAGCAGATTTTCAGCATCACATTGACTTTTTCTATGCTTTCTAAGCAATCTGGCAGTGATTTTGCAAAAGAAATGGACATACTGGTTTAATAACCGGTATGTCCATTTCTTTTGCAATTATTTATTATATAAGCCCCTCATCAAATCTAAAGTATTTATCTCCAAATTATTTCTAATTTCTCGATAATATATATTTTCTTACTATTCCTCTTCTCCTTGCAACCTTTCTGCTCTATCTGCTGCAATTAAATTGTCTATCATTTCATCTAAATTACCATTTAAAAAGTCGTCCATTTGATATATTGACATTCCTATTCTATGGTCTGTTATTCTTCCTTGTGGATAGTTATAAGTTCTTATCTTCTCGCTTCTGTCTCCACTTCCAACTTGAGATTTTCTAGCATTTCTTACTTCGCTATCTTGTTTTTGTTTTTCCATGTCATACAACTTAGTTTTAAGCATTTTCATGGCATATTCCCTATTTTGGAATTGTGACCTTTCAGTTTGACATTCAACAACTATTCCTGTTGGCTCATGTATTAATCTAACTGCTGATGAAGTTTTATTTACGTGTTGGCCACCTGCACCAGATGCTCTAAACACTTCCATTTTAATATCTGATGGATTTATTTCTATTTCTACATCTTCTACTACTGGAAGTACTGCTACTGTTGCTGTTGATGTATGTATTCTACCATTAGCTTCTGTTTCCGGAACCCTTTGTACTCTATGCACACCACTTTCAAATTTTAGTCTACTGTATGCTCCTTTTCCACTAATCATAAATGAAATTTCCTTGTATCCGCCGATTCCTGTTTCATTTTCGTTTACAATCTCTAATTTCCAATGTTTTCTTTCCGAATACATAGAATACATTCTAAATAATGTTCCTGCAAATAATGCTGCCTCTTCTCCTCCTGCACCAGCTCTTATTTCACATATTACATCTTTGTCATCGTCTGGATCTTTTGGAATTAATAAAATTTTTAATTCATCTTCTATCTTAGGTAATTTTTCTTTATTATCTAGTAATTCCATTTCTGCTAATTCTTTCATTTCTGGGTCTTCTAACATCTCTTTGGCATCTTCTATTGCTTGTTTTACTTTTTTATATTCTCTATATTTCTCTACGATTGGTTCTATTTCTGCATGCTCTTTCATGTAATTTTTCCATTCGTCTTGTTTAGATATTATTTCTGGATCACTTATTTTTTTTGTTAAGTCTTCGTATCTTTTTTCTACTGAATCTAGTTTTTGAAACATAAAATCCTCCTAATTAATTTTAACAAACAATATTATACCTTATTTTGCTAATAATTACAACACTTTGTAAAAGAATGCATTTTAAATAATTGAAGTCTATATATTTATTAATTATTATTTTCTATCTCATATCCAGTTAAATCTGGTTTACTAATATCCGCATCAGTTAAAGTATCTATTTTCCAATTTTTAAAGTTTATTTCTGACTCCCCTATCATGCATTTAACTAATGTTTTACTATCTTTATCAAAATAATATGTATTACTCGTTATCCCTGTTAATGGTTGTACTTTATAGCATTTTATTCCATTAACTTCTTCAGTAGTAATAAACGTTGTTAAGGCCTTAGCTAATTTACCAGCAGTGTCATTTGATAAAGCACTTTCAAGTATTGATGATGCTAGCTCATTTGTAAATTCTTCATTATAAGAAGAAATAATTGCTTTCTTTTGGTCTGGATAAACATATATTTCTTCTTTAGAGTTACTATCGGTCCAAACGATAACGTTCTCTTGTTCATTTACTTTTAAAGTTTTAATAATTTTCCCATCTTTATAAGCATATTCAGTTGTTCCTCCATTTAATTCTACAACATATGAATAATTGTTACTTTCTTGTAATCTTGATAAATTATTAATAATAACAAAATTCCTAATAAAATAAATTAAAAATGCTAATAAAATTATTCCAATTATAATTAATAAAATTTTTAATACTTTCTTATTTTTCATAATATATCCCCTTCCGTTTTTTTATTATTATATAATATAAATTATTAAAGTAAAATATTTTTTTAATTATTAATTATTACAATTTAAAAATATACAATTAGTTATATAATAATTAAATAAAATAATTCTCAAAAAAATAATCAATAGTTAAATAAATATTTATTTAACTATTGATTATTTTATAATTCTATTAAATTATATTTAATATTTAATTTATTTAATATTTCTTCTTCTCTTTTTGTACAAGTAAATAATATAATTTGATTTTCTTTTAATTCATCTATTAAAAACTTAAGTGCATTTTCTAATCTATAATCGTCAAAATATGCAAATGCTTCATCTAAAATTATTGGCATTGTTTCTTCTGATATTTCTTCTGCCATACTTAATCTTAAAGATAAATATAACTCATCTATAGTTCCTATACTTAACCTGTCTGCTGAAACATATTCTCCATTTTCTAATTCTACCATTAAGCCAATTTCATCGTTTACTGTTACTTTATTATATTTTCCATTAGATATTTTATTTATTGTTTCTGACAAATTTTTAGTAAATTTAGGTGTTACATTGTTTTTCATTTTTTCATATGCATTTTGTAAAACTTCTTTTGCTATATTAAAACTATTATTTTTATCTTCTAATTGTTTTAAATCTTCCTCTAATTTTGTCCTTTCTTCTTCTAAATTAATTAATTTTTCTAAATTACTATTTATATTTTCTATTTTTATATCTATTTTATTTTTTTCTATTTTTTTATTATTTATTTCTTCTTGATTTTTTTGAATATAATAATTTATATTTTCTAAATTATTTTCTTTTAAATTATTTATTAAATTAATTATTTCATTATTATTATATTTATTAATTAAATTATTTATTAATAAATTATAATCTAAATTTAATTTATTATTTTCTTCTTTTATTATTTTATCTTGATTTATAATTTCTTCATTTAATAAATTAATTTGTGTATTTATATTATTTATTTTAATTGATAAATCCTCGTCTAAATTATTTATAATATTTTTATTATTTAAATTATTTTTTTTATTATTTATTTTTTTTGTTACAAAAAATAATATTAATAAAATTGGTATTAATATTAATAATAAATAATTTAATATTTTATTTTTTATAAAAATAAAATTAATTAAATTAAATAAAATAATTATTATTAAAAAAATTATAAAAAATAAATTTATTTTTTTATTATTTTTTTGTTTTATTTTTATATTTTTTTTATTATTTAAATTATTTATTTCTATTTTTTTATTTAATTCATTTTTTTCTAAATTTAATTTATTTATTTTTTCTTTTTTTTCATTATTTATTTTTTCTTTTACATTAATTTTTTCTTTTTCTATTTCATTTACATTTTTAATTTTATGTAACTCTAAAATTGCTCCATTTTTTTCTTCTTTTTCTTTTACATCACTATCTATTTTTTCTAAATTATCTTTTAAAATTTCTAGGCTGTTTTTTTCTTGTTCAATTGTCTTAATGTCAACAATAATATTTTCTAGTTGTTTCCTTACTTGGTTTATAGGTTTTTCTTGACTTCTATCTGTACCAACCTCATCTAGTTGCCTTCTATTTAACCTATCAACCGCCCTTTTATAAGATATGTTATCATCTCCGCTAGCCGCAAGGTTTGCAACCTTTTGTACTAATACGTTTTCTTCACTCTTGCTAAGTTTTACCTCCTGTTGCATAGATAATACTGTAGATGTAAACATACCTTCATCTACTTTTGTCTGTTCATAGAAGAACTTATTACCATCCTTTTTGTCAATATTAAACTGTCCTGAAATATCCTCTAAATTGCTGTTAAATATCTTAGGATTTTTCTTTTTAAAGTCTCTAAAAACTTCAAAACTTTCTCCGTTATCTAATTCGTATTTTATTTTTCCAGAAAACTCTTCTTCATTCCAAGGTAAATATTTTTCATATTCTGATATATCTTTTCCATTTTTATTTTTTGAAATTCCATAAAAAATATTTTTTATATAATTTAATAAAGTTGATTTTCCACTTTCATTTTTTCCATAAATAATATTTATTTTATTTTCTAAATTTATTTCTTTATTTTTTAAATTTCCATAATTATTTATTTTTATTTCTTTAATTTTCAAAATTAATTCTCCTTATTTTTATTATTATTTTAATTTAATTTTTTTATTTATTTTATTGGTTTTAATTTTATTATTATTTATTAATTATTATTTATTTCTATTTTTTATTTATCTAATACATTTAACCCTATTTCTAATGCATTTTCTAATATTTTTTTATTTTCTTCATTTTGCTCATTATTTATTTTTTCAAATAATTCTTTTACAAATAATCCTTTTAAACTATTTTCATTTATTAATTTATTTATATCTATATTTATTTTTGTATTATCTTTTAATTTTATAATATTATTTTTTATAATAAATTTATTTATTTCGTTTTTATCTATTTCAAAATTTCTTCTTCCTGTAAATACTATTTCATAATAATTATTTTCTATTAAATCTAAATTGTTTATTTTTTCTATTAATTCTTCTTTACTTATAATATCTGTTACGTCTAAATTAATTACAATAAATTTTTTATCATCTAAAGGTATGAATTTTAAAGTTAATTCTTTATTATTAAATTCTCCTTCTATAACACCATGCTCTCCTTGCTCGTCAAACCCTATTGCTACTGTAGAACCTGGATATATAATATTGTTTATAGCTTTAGTATTATTTGAAGTTTCTGATATTTTTTCATAGTTACTTTTATGTATATGTCCTAATGCTATATAATTAAATCCTAGCTCTTCTAATTCTTTTGTTTTTACTTCATTGTATTTCTTTTCACCAACTTGGTCTAAATTTGCATGCATTACTAATATATTTATTTTATTTTGATTTTCTATTTTAAGCTCATTTATTATTGAATTTTCACTATAAAAATCTGTGAATCCATATCCATATATATCGGCATCTTCATACGAATATTTTTTTACATTAGAATTAAATATTATTACATTATTATTCCAATTAAAATTTGTATACATAGAATTATTTATATATGGATCATGGTTTCCTGGTGAAATAAATATTTTTGTAGCTGGTATTTCTTTAAACAAATTATTTATATATTCTATAGTTGTCTCTCTTATATATTGGTGCTCATATAAGTCTCCAGATATAAATAAATAATTAATATTATTGTTTTTAATATAATCTATTAATTTCTTAAATACTGCTCTTTGGTCCATTCTCCTTATATTACCAAAATTTTCTTTATCACTTAAATTTGTAAATGGTGCATCAAAATGCATGTCTGTCATATGTATAAATTTCATATTTTAAACTCATATAATATTTTTTTGTTAATTTATTTTATAATATTACATTTTATTTTTTTATAACATATTATTTTTATTAAAATAAATATAATATAATTAAAACAATATTATATGAAACTCCCTTCTTATAATTATTTCTTAAATTAATTTATCATTTTTAAATTTTATTGTCAATTTAATTAGATAATAAAAAAATATCAAAAATATTATTTATTTAATATATTTGATATTTTCTATTAATTATTTAAATTATGTATTATTACTTTTATATACTAACTAATTTTTAGTATCATCATTATTATTTTCTGTAATATCTCCAAATAACTCATCAAATTTTGCTTCTATTTCTTTTTGTACATCTATTGTAAATAATTCGTCATCATTTTCTTCGTCACCTTGTGGTAAAATTACTGAGTCTATTTCAGAGGTATTATTTTGTTGAGTCTGAATTTTGTCTTGATTATTGTTGTTTACATTTTCCACTATTGGCTTATTTTCTACACTTTGTTCCTGTTTATTATTATCATTTTTTGCTTCGTTTGGAGTATCTTCAAATAAGTCATCTAAAGACTCAACTTTTAAGTCTTTTTGAGGTTGGTTTTTATCATTTTCGTCTACATATGGATTATATGGATTGTATTTTCTCCATTTTCCTCTAACTCCAACATCAAATTCTAAGTGATTTAACGTATGTTCTTGCAATTTTCTTGCCATAGGCTTTTCAAAGTAATAATATTTTCTTGCTTTTACTGGTTTTAATCCCTTTTCAAAAATTATACACAAGTCATTATCCATCCTTCTTAATTCATCTGGTGTCATAAGCGCTCTTGCTACAGATTGGTCTGATTCGCTTAGTCCTTGTTTATGATAATGCTTATCTCTGTTTATTGATTTGCTATCTCTAAATACGGTTTTTTCTCCCAATGCTTTAGAGAAATATTCTACTGTTTTAAATGAGTTACTTCCTAAAAATACGTGTGTATCACAGTTACCCATTATTGTTTCGTATGATTTTTCATATACTGCTTCTAATTGGTCTAAGTTTTGTAAAATAACACTAAAAGATATTCCTCTACTTCTACTTGTTGAGATTTTCTTATCGAAGTCTGGTATTTGACCAATGTTAGCAAACTCATCTAATATAAAATATGTTGGTACTTTTAATCTTCCGCCATTTTCATCTGCAAAATTATATAATTGTTGAATCATTTGAGCAAAGAATATTGTTAATAAGAAGTCATATGCTTTATGTGTATCTGAAGATATAACATATACAGCTGTTTTTTTACTTCCTATATCTTCAAAATTAATTGTATCTGTTGAAGTGACTTCTGCAATTTCTTTAGAGTCAAATTTTCCAAGTTTTGATTGTAATGAACTTAGTATAGAGCCATATGTTTTTTCTGGTGCTATTTCTATTGATTTATAGTTCATTCTTGCTGGATGGTCATATGGTAATTGATTCATTAATTCTGTTAATAGGTTATTTCCTCCATTGCTGTTAGCTGCTCTAACTAATTCTGAACAACTTGCTAAGTTTTGTTCTTCCTCTGGTCTTGTTGCCATTAAGTAATATATTAATGCTTTTAATAACATTTCTGCCATATCATCCCAGTATGGGTCTGAACTTCCGCTTTCTGATTTTTGTCCTTTTACTATAGTGTTTGCAACAACATCTACATCTATCTCGCTAGATATATGCATAAGTGGATTATATCCGTCACTGTTTGTTGGATTTACTAAGTTTAATACTTTTATATCATATCCTTGACTTTTTAAATATCCTGCTGTTTTATCATATAGCTCACCTTTTGGGTCTGTAAATACATATGAGCCTAAGCATTGGAATGCATTTGGAATTGAGTATGATGCAGATTTACCAGAACCAGAACCGTCCAACTACCAATACGTTTACATTTCCTCTTTTATCTACTGGTAGATAGTTGTTTTCTGCTAATATAATTCCCTTTGTTTTACTTAAAATTCTGTATTGTTCCCCATTTTGGCTCCAATCACTAGATCCATGCTCTATATTGTAATAATCTCCTTTTGCTTTTGTTCTAAAGAAACCTATTGTAGCAAATATTGCATATATTACTGTAAATATTCCTAAAGTTTTGAAAAAAGTTCCTACTGCCATTGCAGAAAATACTTTTGCTATTGCATTAAAGCTAATTAGTGATGATACAAAAGTTTCTAGAAATGCAGCAAAATCAAAAGCTCCACTTTGACTAGCATATGCTATTGCATACGCAAGTGGAGCAACAAATATAATCGTCAAAATAAGCCATAATACGATAATTACGATTAGGCTTATTTTATTCTCTTTAATTACTCTAGCTATGTTCATAACTACACCTCTTTAGTTCTTATCTAGACTCATCTGCTCTTTGTGTTGTTTTGCTTCTTGTATATCTATTTCTCTTATTTTGATTTTCTTTTACGCTTTGGTAACTACCTTTTTGCATTTCCATAATTGGATTACCATTAGCATCTCTTAAAATATTGTCTTTTCCTAACTCACATGTACTTGCAACTAGTTCGATACTTCCTAAATTAATATCATATTCAGTTGGTCCTAAGTCATGTGTTTTACCTTTTTCAGTATTCTCAGGTACTTCTATTCCTCTACCTGTTAAAATTGTTTGCATATTTGCACTTGTAGGATTGTCCTTTTCGTTTCTTCTTTCCTTTTTATTCGGTACATTTGTACTTCCCATATTCTATTTAACCCCTCTCTTATTGGTCTTCTTTCTTATCTCTTATTTCAAAAGAAAAATATGATTTATAAGGTTTTAATTTACATTTTCCTTTTACTTCATTTGTTTTATCGTCAAAATATAATATTGGCTTTACTTCTTCTGCCGTTTCTGGGTCTATTATTGTAATTTGTCTTTTTAAGTCTGGTGTATATCTAAAATTCTTATATTCTGTCTCTTGCTCAGAATACAAAGTGTCAAACTTTATTGGTATTGGTTTTTTTGCTATTTTAACTTTATCATTTTCCATTATACCAGAGTTTACTACTACCTTATCTTGTCCAAAAGAAAGTATTACTAATTGCTCTTTTTCCTTTGGTTCATCAATAAAGAACACTTTTTTCTTCATTGTTCCGTTGATTTCTTCTCCATATGCCAGTCTCTCTACAGTATATTTTGGAAGGTTTTGTTCTGCGTAATTTTCTGTCTTATTTATTCGATAGATAACAGTATTTACTCCTTGTGGATCTGTAATGCTAAAATTCTTTCCACTAATACTTTCCATCTTTTTCCTCCTCTTCTGCAATTATTACTGCAAAAATAGTTCGTCTTTTGTTTAACTAGACCACTATTTATAATTATACAACGCTGTAAATAATATGTCAATAATTTTGCTTAATTTATGTTAACTATATATTTCTCTTGGTTTAAAATTTGATGTTTTCGACAATTTATTAAATAATTCTTTTTCATCTGATGTTAAATGTTTTGGTATCATTATTTTTACTTCTGCAACTAACTCTCCTCTGCCACCTTGTCCATCTTTATATCCTTTATTTGGTATTGTAATTTTTTCTCCACTCTCTATTCCTTGTGGCACTAGTAAAGAAATATTCTCATCTATTGCAGAAACGTCTATTTTAGCACCCAATGCCGCTTCCCATGGTGTTAAATATATATTAGTATAAATGTTATTTCCCATTATTTTAAACTTTTTATCATCTTTTAGGTTTATTTTTACAAATAAATCTCCATTTTTTCCGCCATTTTCTCCGGCTTTTCCCTGTCCTAATAAGCGTATTTTTTCTCCATTTCTTATACCTGCCGGAATTTTAACAGTAAAAGTTTTCATTTTTCCATTTACTGTTCTTAAAGAAATTTTCTTTTCCATCCCAAAAAAAGCTTCGTATATAGAAACGTCTATTTGAGTCTCTACGTCTTCTCCTCTTATTGGCTCTATTGCCCTTGTAACCTTTTTATTTGCACTAGATGATGTATTATTAATGCCAAAAAACATGTTCATAACATCTCCAGAAAAAGTTCCTTTTGCCTTTTTATTGTTAACATTTACTTTTCTTCTTCCAACATGCATATTCCACATTCTATCATATTTTTTTCTTGTGGTTATATTGGACAATACTTTATATGCCTCATTTATATCTTTAAATCTCTCTTCTGAAAAATTATCTCTCCCTATAACGTCTGGATGATACTTTTTTGCTTGATCTCTGTAGGCTACCCTGATTTCTTCATTTGTTACTTTACATGATTCTAATCCTAATATTTTATAATAGTCTTTAAAAATCATTGTAGTCCCCTCCCAAATAATATGCATACATTATATCATATCCATTAAGACAAATAAAGAATTTATGCTATTTTTCTACTAAATATTCTATTTTTTTCTATTTAAATTTTATAAGACTATTTATTTTTTTCTTTTTTATATACTACGAAAATCTAGTCTTTGTTCTATAACCTGTACCTTCCTTTATATTCTACTATATTTATATTACTACCTATGTAATTAGCTTTTATATTTTAGATTTTCTAACAATATTTTATTTCTTATTTTTATACTATCTGGGTGAATTGTTTTTTGTTTTTTTACATTGTCTACTAGCATATAATCTAATATATATAATATACACTTGTCCAAGTCTTCGTCAGCCAACTTTTGTACTGTTTGTAAGTCATCATATTTTCTATTTTCTTCTGTTTTATCTGCAACAAATATAATTTTAGCTAATGTATCCATATTTTCATTTCCTGTAGTATGATATTTTATTGCATTTTGCATTTCTTCTGTAAAATTATATTTTTTCTTACAAATATCCGCTCCTATTTTTGCATGTAATAGTCCAATATTTATTTTTTCTATTTCATCTATTTCTATCTTATTTTCTTCTACATATTTTATTTTTTCCTCTTCTGTTAACTCTTTTGCTATATCATGTGCAATTCCTACAGCTTTTGCTATTTCTACATCTTGTCCATATTTTTTAGCTAAGTATTCCGCTTGTTTCATAACTCCGATAGAGTGAATATATCTCTTTTCTGATAATGTATTTTTTACATCTTCTAATATTTTTTCTATATCAAATTTCATTTTTAAATATTGGTCTTATACACTAAATGCATAAGACCATCTCCTTTCTCTTTATTTAAGTTTTGATATTTTTGCCAAATGTATAAAATTATTATTATATTTATACATTTGTATGTTTTTATTTCGGGGCTAGCTCAATTAGTTTGTCTAGTAATTCTTTGTAACTTACTCCTGCCGCTTCAAACAACTTTGGATACATACTAATTTGAGTAAAACCTGGCATTGTATTTATCTCATTTATATAAATTTCTCCATTATTTCCAACAAAGAAATCAACTCTAGAAAGTCCGTTACCGTCTATTGCTTTAAACGCTTTTATGGCTTGTATTCTTATTTTTTCCTCTATTTCGCTTGGAATTTCTGCTGGTATTAATGTCCTTGATTCGGCATTATTATACTTTGCATCAAATGTATAATAACTCTCTGCGGATTTTATTTCTCCCACTCTAGAAGCTATAACTTCTCTATTTCCAAGCACTGCACATTCTACTTCTTGCCCTACAATTTGCTCTTCTATAACAATTTTATTATCATATTTTCCTGCATAGCAAATAGCTTCTTTTAATTCTTTTTCTGTGGTTGCTTTTGTTATTCCCACAGAAGAACCTGAATTTGAAGGTTTTACAAATACAGGTAATTTTAAAGTATTAGCAACTTTCTTTACAATCTCATCTATTGTCATGCTATAAGCATTAAAGTTATTATCTATATACTCATATTTATCGTCGGACTTATGTATATACACATAGTTTGCTTGGTTTAAACCAGCTTTTTCAAATATTATTTTAGCATATGCCTTATCCATTGCTACACTTGAGGCAAGAACTTTACATCCAACGTATTTTATTTTTAAAAGTTCAAGTAATCCTTGTATTGTTCCATCTTCTCCATATAAACCATGTAAAACTGGAAATGCTATATCGCATTTTTTTAGATATTCTATTGGATTTTCAATTTTTTCTATATTACTAATTCCATCTCCAACATGCAACTTAGCTAAATCTTCAATATTCCCTATATATTTATACCATTTTCCGTTTTTATCAATATATATTGGATATATTTCGTATTTTTCTTTGTCCAAATTATTTAAAACTGATGCTCCTGATACAATTGAAACATCATGTTCTGTTGACATTCCTCCAAAAATAACAGCTAATTTTAATTTTTCCATTCTATCCTCCTCCATTTATATAATAAAATTAAATATATAAATTTTATTTTTAACTTGTTATCTTAATTGAAATTTAAGATAACTACCATAATAAAAAACTTCTTATGTAAAAATATTTAAAGTTCTGTTTTAGTTTTATTATTTTGAAAGTTCTTTCGTAATCTCATCAAATTTCATAGCATTTGAAGCTTTAACAAGAATATTGTCATTAGCTTTTACTAATTCTTTTATTTTGGGCATTGCTTCTTCTTTTGTTGCAAATTCATATATACTACTTTCTAACATACCTTCTTTTTCTGCTCCCACAGCTATATTTCTTGCTTCGGTTCCTATAGTAACTAAAATGTCTATTTTATTTTTTGCAACTTCTTTTCCTACTTTTTCGTGTAATTCTTTACTAAATTCTCCTAATTCTAGCATATCTCCTAATATTGCAATTTTTCTATTGTTTAATGTACCTAAGTATTCTATTGCTGCTTTCATAGAGTCATAACTTGCATTATAGCAGTCATTTATTATTAAATTATTATTTTTCGTTTTTATAATTTCCATTCTCTTTTTTGTAAGTTCAAAGTTAGAAATTCCCTTAATAATCTCTTCGTTAGATATACCTAAAGCCTTTCCTACAGCGATTGCACATAAACTATTATATACAAAATGCTCGCCACTTACAGGTACTGTAACATTATATGTCTCATTATCTAATTTTATTTTATATGTACTTCCATTTTCTTTTAAGTTTATATCATATGCCACATATTTGCTATTATTTTCTATTCCGTATGTTTCTACATTTTTAATTATGTTTTCTTCTTTATACCACTTATCTAATAAGTCATTATCATTATTAATAATTAACTTTCCATCTTGTTTTAATCCCTCTAGAATTTCAAGTTTTGCTTTTAATATATTTTCTCTAGAACCTAATATTCCTATATGGGATGTTCCTATATTTGTAATTGCAGCTATATCTGGTTTTGCAATACTTGTTAATAAACTCATTTCTCCAAATGCGCTCATTCCCATTTCCAGCACCATTACTTCTTCATCTTTTAAAGATAAAATTGTAAGTGGTAAACCGATTTCGTTGTTATAATTCCCCTGTGTTTTAAGAACTTTGTATTTTTGTGATAAAACGCTAGCAACTATATCTTTTGTACTTGTTTTTCCAACACTACCCGTTATTCCAACAACTTTTACATTTGTATTTTCTCTTTTATATCTAGCAACATCTTGAATAGACTTTACAACATCTTCTACTAATATAACAGTTCTATCTTCATATTTTTTTATTATTTCTTCTGGTATTTCTATATCTTGTAATATCAGTACTTTAGCTCCATTTTCTAAAGCTTGTTTATAATAGATGCTCCCATTTGTATTTTCACCTTTTATTCCTAAATATGTATCTCCATTTTTTACTTCTCTACTATCTTTGCAAAAATTCTCACAAATAGTTTCTTCATTTCCACAAATTAATTTTGCATTATTAATTTTTATAAAGTCTTTTACTTTAATGTCCATTATTTCTCTTGTATGATATATTTAATAATTTAAATAATCATACACTCCTTTCTTTTAATTCTTGTTAATACAACTATAATTTATACAGTTTTCTTATGTTTTTTATTATTATATTCCATAACAAAAAAATTAGCAACAAAATGAAATTCATTTTGCTGCTGATTTTTTCTTCAAATTTTATATTAATATTCTTATAAATTTTGGAATTTACTGTGTTAAAGTACCATTTGGAGTATTAGTTATAACTAATATATCTTCTTCTTTTCCTGTTTCCGCATTTACATATACTAAAAAGTCTGTATCGTTTACTTTTCCTTTAAATTCCCAGCACAATACCTCTGTTTGCCACTCTGTTGGTATAATTGCTAAAGATTCACTTGTTATTTCCAAATTTTTATTTAAACTTTCTTTTGCTTTTTCTTTTGTTATTTTCACTTCTGGAATTTTACGCTCTTCATGTGAATTCAAATATCCTTTGGTTTCTATTCCCATTACTTCACCATTATCTAAAGCAATTTTTAATTTTATTAAGTCTGGATAAACTGTTACTTCATCTTGTTTATAAGCATAATTTATAGTTACAATTCCATCTTGTTTTAAATAATATGTTTCTTTCATATTATTTAAGCCTCTATCTTCTAAAAATTGTTTACCTATTTTATCCGCTTCTTCTTGACTTATTAATTCTGCCGCAACATTTCTATTATAGTTCATTAGTAGAACATGCCCACCTTTTTCTGTAATAGAAATATTCATATTTTCTTCATTTTCGTTATTTACCTTAACAGAAAAATCATATGTTATTATATCTGTGTTTTCAGATTTTCCACTTAAATTTATTTCTTGCATTCTATCTTTGCCAATAAAATCTGTTGCTATTTGTTTTGCCTTTTCTTCATCTATGTTATCCCCTGTTAATACTTTCTTTTGAGAACTCGTCATGTGTTCTGAAAACGCACCATCATAAATCAATCCAGAATATTCATGAAAATTTTCTTCCAAGTTGCTAAAACTATTTTTTGATATATTACTTACTTCTTGAGCAAATGCAACTTTGCCCTTTTTAGTTAATTCACCCCATTTTATTCTTCCATCATTTATATCAGCAGATAGTTGGTCTAATGTGTTTCTTAATTCAACACTATAATTATGCAAATCTTCCAAATTTTTTAAATCTTCTTCTGTTAATTCTTCATTATATATATTTTTTCTTGAAAGAGAATAACTATAATCGCTTACTTGATTTAAAAACTTTGCTGTTTTTTCCAATTCTACACTATCTATTGGTAATCTCGATAAATATGCCTGTGCTAAATTTGCCTCTCTCCATACATGTGTTAATGTTTCTGCACCATGCTCTGGAGAACTAGATATTAATGATTTGGCTAAATATGTTTCAACATTTTGCACATAATCTACCAATTCATAAAAAGCCATATTATATTGGTTTTCAGATGCTTGTCTATATTCAGTTTGCTTTTTATAAATAATAACACTTAATATTATAATTATTGTAAATAATACCACAATAACACTAAGCATATGCCTATCTTTTAATCTATTTTTCCAATCAATTAACTTATTTTTTATTTTCCCCATACAACTCATCCTTTCATTTATTTACAAAATCTGTGCTTACCTATAGTTTTTATTACTGGTCTCGACCATATCCATTTATTTGTAGCAGTGTTTGGATTAAAATAATATACTGCTCCCTCTGTAGGGTCCCAACCATTTAGAGCATCTCTTGCTGCTTTTACTACTGTTGAATTTTCATCTATTGGCACATTTATTTGCCCATCTGAAACTGCAGTAAATGCCCCTGGCTGATAAATTACACCTGCTATTGTATTTGGAAATCTAGAATCTCTTACTCTGTTTAGAATAACAGCTCCAACAGCTACTTGCCCTTCATAAGGCTCTCCTCTTGCTTCTCCATTTATTGCTCTTGCTAATAGTTGCACATCTGATGTATTTCCACCGCCAGATGAGGCTTCTGAGATTGTAGTATTTTCCTTAATATTAAATATTGCTGTTATAATTACACCAAGTAATGTAATTAACAAAAAATATTTTGCAATTTTTTTAAACATACCCCTCTCCTTACAAAAATAAAATTTATTTTCTTTTTTTATTAATTTTTATATTTAAGATTTATTTTTATATCTTTTCTATTTTTTATTAGTTACTTTGTCTATGCCTTATCTTTAATCTAATTTATTTTGAATATTTTTATTTTAGTTTTTATTTATTAATTTATATATTTAATTGTTATTTTTACTTTCTTATTTTTTATTAAATATATTTTGTCTATTTTTTTGTTTATTATTCTAAAAATTAACAAAAAAATTCACATATATTAAACTTATTAACATATGTGAATGTAATATTTAATTATTTTTCTTATATTCTTCTCCTAATAAAATTTCACAAATATTTTCTGTTGAATCTTTTTTGGCAAGTTCTTTTACTTTTTCTTTCATTTTTGCTATTGTATCTTCGTTTTCAAATAGTTTTTTTATTATTTCATCTGGATTTTGATCTTTTTTTATCCAAATTCCCACTCCTTTTTCTTCTAAAAACTGTGCGTTTTCTTCTTCTTGTCCAGGGATTGGGCTTATTACTAATATTGGAAGCCCTGATGCTAAACTTTCGCTTGTTGTAAGTCCTCCAGGTTTAGTAACAACAATTGTTGATATTTTCATAAGTTCTGGCACTTTGTCTGTAAAACCTAATACTTTTACTCTATCTTCTGCATTTTCATATTGTACAATATCTTCAAATTTTTTTCTCATTTTTTCGTTTTTGCCAGAAATAGCAACTATTTGATATTCAGGAACATTTTTTACTAGAGAATCTAAAATTTGTACTGTTCTTTCTTTTCCTAATCCAAATTCGCCTCCACCAAAAAATAAAATAGTCTTTTTTTCTGGATTAAGATTAAACATTTTATATGTTTCTTTATTATCTATTTTCCTTTTAAACTTACTTGAGAGTGGTATTCCTGTAACATATATTTTTTCTTTGTCAACCCCATAGTCTATTAGTTGTTCTTTCATTTTATCATTTGCTACAAAGAAATAGTCTCCGTATTCATTTCCTATTAGCCATTGTGTATGCATAGAAAAATCTGTTAATATTGTAGCAAGTTTGCAATTTAAATGTCCTTTTCTTTTTAAATAGCTAACCATTTGTGTGCTAAACGGATGAGTAGAAATAATTAAATCTGGATTATATTCTATTATTAATTTAAATAGTTTCCTTGCCATTAACTTATTAGTTTCTTTACTTACACTTGAAAGAAGCCCTTTTTGTGACCCTGCATAGACTTTTCCCCATAAATTTGGAACATCTTTTGCCATTTCATTATAGGCACCTGTTGTAACTTTGTTTAGCATTCTATTTATGTATCTTATACAGTCTATTACTTCTATTTGTATATTTGTATAATTTGTCTCAAGACATTCTTTTATAGAATTAGCTGCTGACAAGTGTCCTCCACCATATGATGCATAAAATATTAATATTTTTTTCATATATTTTCCCCTCTAAGCTATATTTCTCTTCTTCCCTCTAGTGCTTTACTTAATGTTACTTCATCTGTATATTCTAAGTCTCCTCCTACAGGAATTCCATGTGCTATTCTTGTTACTTTTATTCCTAATGGCTTTACTAATTTTGATATATACATTGCTGTTGCTTCTCCCTCTACTCTTGGGTTTGTAGCTAAAATTACTTCTTTAACTTGTCCATCCATTAGTCTAGATAAGAGTTCTTTTATCTTTATGTCATCTGGTCCAACACCATTCATAGGTGAAATACTACCATGTAAAACATGGTAAACCCCTTTGAACTCATGTGTTTTTTCCATTGCCACAACATCTCTTACATCCTCTACTATACAAATTACTGAGTGATCTCTATTTTTGTTAGCACATATTGGACATGGATCTGTATCTGTAATGTTATAACATGTTGAACAATATTTTAAGTTTTTCTTTGCATTTTGGATAGCGTCTATAAATTCGTTTGTCTCCTGCTCACTTGCATCTAGTATATAAAATGCTAATCTAGCAGCCGTTTTATTTCCTATGCTTGGTAACTTTTCAAAAGCTTCTATTAATTTTTCTATTGATGGTGAATAATATGACATTTTTTTCTATAATATTACTTCTTTAAAGTAAATTATATAACTCTCCTTGCTGTTTAATTATTTAGGTTTTTAAAAGGCTTTACCTATAAACCTTTTACTTATCTGTTTTTATAAAGTTTAAAAAGCGTAGATTAAATTCTACGCTTATATTACATTATTCCTGGTATATTGTATTTTCCAAATTGAGCAGCTTGTGCACTGTCTACTTTTCTTAATGCTTCATTTACACATCCCAAAATTAAGTCTTGTAACATTTCTACATCATCTGGGTCTACAACATCTTTTTGTATTTTTATTTCTTTTATTTCTTTTGAACCAGATACTTTTACACTTACAGCTCCACCACCTGCTGATGCCTCGAATTCTTGGCTAGCAAGTTCTGCTTGTGATTTTTCCATATCTGCTTGCATTTTTTTTGCTTCTTTCATTAATTGTCCTATGTTCATACCTCCGAAGCCTCCGCCCATACCTGGGAATCCTCTTTTTGACATAAAATTTCCTCCTTATTCATCTATAATATTAATTGATATATCTAAATCTTTTGTAGCTTCCGAAAGTGCGCTTTCTTCTGCTTTCTTTTTAACTATATTATCATTACTATCTAAAAGTTTAACTTGCATTGTTTTTCCACATTCTGTTGATATTAATCTTACTAATTCAGTATGGTTTTCTGGTTTTTCTAAAACTGTTTTTACAAATGGAGTTAATCCATTTATAAAAATAATTCCTATAGTCATGTCGTTAATTTCTACTAATTTTGTATTTAATAAATTTGTAGCAACTAAAATTTTACCTGATTTTTTTAAAGTATCAATAACTTTTGGCCAAAAATCTAAACCTTTTATTTTTGATGTATCTACTTTTTTATTATCTTCTGATTTTTGAGTAGTTGCTACCTTTTGAGCATTAGCATTACTACTAGGTTGATTTTCTGGATTTTTCTCTACTTTAGAGAAATCCATACTTCCAATATCTTTAATTTTTTGCTCTAATTTTGTTATTCTATTGTTTATATCTTCTAAGCCTGTGGCACTTGCTTCTGAGCTTTCTTTTGAGCATAATTTAATTACTTCTACTTGTAGCATTAAACTTTTTTGAGAAGACCACTTTATATTGTTTTCGCATTCTGACAAATCATATATAATTTTTAATAGCCTTTCTTTTGAAATTTTCTCTGAAAGCTCTTCAATTACCTTAATTTCTTCACTACTATACAAATCTAATTTTTTACTAGTTTTGTAGACCAAAATGTCTTTTATATATTTTATAAGTTCCCAAATAAGATTTGTTACATCTTTTCCTTGATCTAAAACTATATTTATATTTTCTAAAGCCTGGTCTAAATTATAATCAAATATTGACTCTGTTATTTTAGATATAAATTCTAGTTTTGGCATTCCTACCAAATCTTTTACTAAATCTATTTCTATTTTATTATTTCCGTCTTGCAAGCACCTTTCTAGAATACTAAGTGCATCTCTCATAGCTCCTTCTGCTAATACTGAAATTAATTTTATAGCATCTTCTGTTATCTCGATATTACTTTCTTTTGCAACATATTTTAACCTTTTTGCTATATCTTCATTAGAAATTTTTTTAAAGTCAAATCTCTGACATCTTGAAAGTATTGTTGCTGGAAGTTTTTGAGGCTCAGTTGTTGCTAGTATAAACTTTACATGCTCTGGTGGTTCTTCTAATGTCTTTAAGAGTGCATTAAATGCACCTGTTGATAGCATATGAACCTCATCTATTATATATACTCTATATTTAGCTAATGTTGGTAAAAAATTAACTTCATCTCTAATAGAACGTATGTCATCAACACTATTATTAGATGCAGCATCCATTTCTACGATGTCTGTCAATGAACCTGCTAATGCTGCTTTACATATTTCGCATTCATTACAAGGCTCTCCATCTTGAGGATTTAAGCAATTTACAGCTCTTGCTAAAATTTTCGCACTAGTTGTCTTTCCTGTACCACGTCCACCATTGAACAGATATGCATGACCAGTTCTTCCTGCTATTACTTGATTTTTTAGAGTTCTAGTAATTGCTTCTTGACCTACCATATCATCGAATCGTAATGGTCTAAATTTTCTATATAATGCTGTATATGCCAAATATATCCCTCCTTATAAAAAAGATGGTATGTATTTACTACTAGTCACTCTATGGAAGATACCCCCACACAGAAGTATCTACTTATTGCTGCTTCCTTCCGGACCTGACAAGGTTCATAGGCTTCTGTCGAGTTTATCCTCCATACAGTGACTAATATTCTTCCATACCATCAAATTATATACTGTTTTTATAATTTTATCAAGTATTAATTAACCCTTTTAAATATTAAATCTGACATATCTGTTTTTTCAAACTGTGTTGTGCCATCCTCTATTAAATTTCCATTTGGCATTTCTAAATTAATTGTTGTTTTATATTTATTTCTGTCTGTTTCTATAGTAAGGTCAAAAGATACATTAAACTTTATTTCTTCATCTTTTACATTTATTTTGCTTAATAAAGTTCCGTTATGTACTATTTCTTTATCTTTATCAGAAGTATAGTCTCCTATTTTTGTATTGCTAAATCTAATATATGCCGTTCCTCCTTGGCTACCTATTTCTAGTGTTTTTGGATTAGATTTTGCTGCTCCATTATATTCTAATTTATCGTTTACTAAATATTCATCTGAATAATCATATAGCCTTCCCTCAGAACTATTTGGCATATATGGTCTTACTGTTCCCTTTTCAGGAGCTTTTGTTACCTGTATATTATCTATTAATACTTTACTTAGTATTTCTCCATCATTATGTTCTTCGTCTTTATCTATGTACAAATAAACATCATTATTTTGATATATGCTTAAATTCCATTCTTCTGAAACTTCTTCATTGTTTTCTACACCCTCTGCTGTACTTATCATAATTATTTTAGAAAGTTTAAAAGGTAAATTTTTTTCCCCTTCTACTTGATATTTTACGATAAGGCTTATAACTATAAGTACTATAATTACTAAAACTGATATTGCTATACAAAATTTTATCGTTTGTTTTCTTTTTTCGTTATCCATATTCATCCTTTCTTATTGGCGGAGTGAGTGGGATTCGAACCCACGTGCCAGTTTCCTGACTAACTGATTTCGAATCAGCCTCGTTATGACCACTTCGATACCACTCCATATTGTGATAAATTTATTTTATCACATTTAATTTAATATTTAATATTTTTTATAGTATTTTTATTATTTTATACATAATTTTATGTTTATATTTCTATATTTTAAATATTATTTATTGTGGTTTCATTTACATAACTATATTATTTAAAACTATCTTTACTTGTTTTTGCTTTTTTATTTCTTAATTCTTTAAAGAATTTTTTTAATATAGCTTCACATTCCTCTTTTAAAATTCCATTTTCTATTTCTACTTTATGATTAAATTTATAATCCTCTAAAAGATTTAAAACCGAGCCACAAGCACCAGTTTTCTTGTCCTCTGTACCTATATATACCTTCCTTATTCTTGATTGTATTAATGCTCCAGCACACATACTACAAGGCTCTAATGTAACATACATATCGCAATCTGTCAATCTCCATGCTTTTAATCTTTTACTAGCTTTTTGTATTGCAATTATTTCTGCATGTTTTGTTGTATCCATTTTTTCTTCTTTTTTATTATATGCCCTAGCTATTATTTTATTATCTTTAACAATAATAGCCCCTACCGGTATTTCTTCCTTAATATAAGCTTTTTTGGCTTCTTTTAAGGCTTCTTTCATAAACTTTTCTTTTTCTTGCATTATTCTTACCCTTTATATATTTAGTTTTTACACAATATCATACTTTTTAAAATTTTTCAACTTTATTGCTATGTAAATATATAATTTTGCTTTTTCTATGATTACTGTCCTTTATATATTTTTTGTAACAATGCCTCCTCTAGTGTTTTTGAAAAATTTATTTTTAAACTCTCTGCTTTTGAATTTATCCATTTAGGTATATTGACTGTCTTTTTTACCAACTCTTTCCCCCATTTTTCAGCAAACGAACTTATATCCACTGCTATATACGTTTTAAATTTAGAAACATAATCCCAATCTTTTATATCTAAACTTTTTTCTAATTCTTCAAATGACACATCTTCAATTCTGCTTGATTTTGGTATTCTATTTTTTTCTTCCATTTCATCTAATACTAATCCTGCAATTAAATCCTCTGCCATTGACATGGCTTCCTCAAGTGTAGTACCACAAGTAGAAGCACTTGTATCTAACTCTTTTTGCAAATCTGGAACAAAAACAGAGTAACCCCCTTCTTTTTCCTCATAAAATAATACTGGATAAATAACTTTCATTGCTATACCCCCATATTTATTACAAGCGAGGCTTATTTCAGCCCTGCTTGTTTTAAAATATTGTTAAGAGTTCCTTTTGGTATATCTCCTTTATGGTTTGGCACTGTTACACTTCCGCTTTCTATCATTGTGCCTATATACATAATGCGAGCCATTTGTACGAGAATGGTACCAACCATTGGAGATTAACAATTTCTCCAGTTCTCGAAACGTCATGACTACTCCTCCTAACAATTATATTTTACTACGTATTGTACGTATTTGTCAATAATTATTATAAATATTTTATTCAAATATATTAATATTATTCTGTTAGAATAAAAAATAGATACATCAATAGAATTTGTAAAAATATAATTTTTTCGTTGCATTAAATTGCAATAAAAAAGTCATACAAAATATTGATATTCCAATAA
Source organism: uncultured Clostridia bacterium (assembly GCA_944392105.1). Classification (GTDB taxonomy): domain Bacteria; phylum Bacillota; class Clostridia; order TANB77; family CAG-508; genus CAG-273. The sequence continues at coordinate 25,852 of CALXVM010000002.1, forward strand.
TTGTATGATTTTTTATATGGTGTGCTTAGCTGGAATTGAACCAGCGACCCCTCGCTTAGGAGGCGAGTGCTCTATCCAACTGAGCTATAAACACATTTTTATAGTATGTATTATAGCCTATTTATTGAGTTTTTTCAAGCTTATTAATAAATATATCTTGACTTAATTGTTATTTTGTACACTATATTTTGCTTTTACAATTTGCCACTTACATGTTATAATTTATTTTAGAATTTTATTTTTGTAACTATAAATTTATTAGTCTACAATTTTAATAAATCATTAAAATTATTATTGGAAGGAATTATTATGCAAAAAATATTAGGTTATATGAGAAAAGCAATTGAAAAATACAATATGATAGAAGATGGAGATAAAATTATAGTAGGTCTTTCAGGTGGAAAAGACTCTATTACTTTAGCAATGGGATTAAAAGCATTGCAACGCTTCTACCCTAAAAAGTTTGAAATTTTATGTGTAAGTGTGAATCCAGGTTTTGATTTTTTTGATTCAGAGTTTTTAAAAGCAACTTGCGAAAAAATGGAAATTCCTTTTATTGAAGAAAAAACACATATTAAAGAAATTGTTTTTGATATAAGAAACGAAAAAAATCCATGTTCATTGTGTGCAAATCTACGTAGAGGTGTTTTAAACTCAGTAGCTAAAAGAGAGGGTTATAATAAGATAGCTTTAGGTCATAATGAAGATGATGTTTTAGAAACCTTTTTCTTAAACCTTTTATATGGTGGGTCTTTAAATACATTTGCTCCAATTAGTTACATGGATCGTTCGAAAATAACTTTAATTAGGCCTATGATTTATATCTCTGAAAAGGAAATTCGAAAATTTGTTAGGAGAAATAACATAGAAGTTATGCCAAAAGTTTGCCCAATGGATGGTAAGTCTAAAAGAGAAGATATGAAAGATTTAATTTTGGATTTTGAAAAGCAAATTCCTACTATTAGAGCTAATCTTATTGGTGCAATAAAAAGAGGAAATATTAATGGTTGGAAAGAATAGAAAAAATTGTGGAAAAATTTTGTTGAATTTAAATACTTAAATTTTTATTTTTTCTAGTTTAAATTCACATCTTTTTAGTTTTTCCACAATTTTTATATGTTTTTTATTTATTATATATTTATTTTTCTGTTTATTTTAATTTATATTTTATTATTTAAAGTTTTAATCAATATACTTATAAAATTAATTTATTCTGCATATTTTTTCATACTGTTTTCAATATTTTGTAATTCTTTTTCCGCTTCTTCCATGCTATTTTCTTTAACACCCATATAGAATTTTATTTTTGGTTCTGTTCCAGATGGACGTACACAACACCATGCATCATCTTCTAATTCATAATAAAGTACATTAGATTTTGGCAAGTTTGTGCTTGTTTCTTTTCCTGTTTCATTATTATGTATAACTTGAGAATTATAGTCTCCTACTGATATTACTTTATATTTTCCTATTTCAGAAGGCGGATTATTTCTTAAATCGTCCATCATTTTCTTAATTTGCTCAGCTCCTTCTGCTCCTTTTAGAGTAATAGAAAATTGTTTTTCTTTATAATATCCATATTTTCTATACATATTATTCATTTGATCCCATAAAGTCATACCATTCATTTTATAGTATGCTGCTGCTTCGCAAAGTGTCATAACTGCTACTATTCCGTCTTTATCTCTTGCATGTGTTCCTATAATGCAACCATAACTTTCCTCATAAGAATATAAGCATTCATATTCATTATTGTTTTCTTCAAATCCTCTTATTATTTTAGCTATATTTTTAAATCCTGTTAATGTAGAAAATAGTTTTACATTATATTCTTTTGCTATAGCATCTGTTAGGTTTGAAGATACAATTGTTTTAATTACAGCTCCATTTGCTGGAAGTGTTCCATTTGCCTTCTTCTGTGACAAAATATACTCTGCAAGTAAATTTCCTGTCATGTTTCCATTAAATTGAATATATTCTCCTGTTTTTGTATCTTTTACATAAACACCTAGTCTATCTGCATCTGGATCATTTGCTAAAACTATGTCTGCATTAACTCTTTTGGCTAGCTCTAATGCTAAAGTAAACGCTTTTGGATCTTCTGGGTTTGGATAGCTTACTGTTGGGAACTCACCATCTGGCTTTTCTTGTTCTGGTACAACATACACATTTTCAAACCCTATTTCTTTTAATATTCTTTGGACTGGAATGTTTCCTGTTCCATGAAGTGGTGTGTAAACAATTTTTATATCTTTTTGCATTTTATTAATAGCATCTTGATTTACTACTAATTTTTTTAATGTATCTATATATTTGTCATCAATTTCTTTTCCTATTTTATTATATAAGCCTTTTTCTTCTGCTTCCTTTTTACTCATTGTTTTTATTGTAGATAAATCTGTAATAGCATTTACTTCGTTAATTATTTCTTTATCTGTGGGCTCTACTATTTGAGCTCCATCTTCCCAATATACCTTATATCCATTATACTCTGGTGGATTATGGCTTGCTGTTATAACAATTCCTGCTATACATCCTAATTGTCTAACTGCAAATGATAGCTCTGGAGTTGGTCTTAGAGAATCAAATCTATATGTTTTTATTCCATTAGCATTTAAGCATAAAGCTGTTTCTTCGCTAAATTCTTGAGACATCCTTCTAGAGTCATAAGCTATTGCTACTCCTCTTTCTTGTCCATTTTTCTTTACAATATAATTTGCTAATCCTTGAGTTGCTTTTGTAACAGTATATTTATTCATTCTGTTAGTACCAATTCCTATAACACCTCTTAATCCTGCTGTTCCAAATTCTAAATCCTTATAAAATCTGTCTTCTATTTCTTTTTCGTTATTTTTAATATTTCTTAAATCTTCTTTGTCTTCTTCACTTATAGCTGGATCATTAAGCCATTCATTATATTTTTCTAAATAATTCATATTCTCACAATCCTTTCTATTATTTATATAATTACATTATATCTACTTTTTAGTATAATTTTTTAATTTAGAAACGTTGATCTGTCCCCAATTTCCCAAATCGGGAAGTTGGGACCTGTCCCTAATTTCCAAAAAACGTGCCAAAGGCTTTTGTCTCTGACACGTTGCTTTTATAAATATATTTTTATAAATTTATATATCTTTTATTTAATTATTTTGTTTTCCAAAAATCTTGATATAATTTTCTTGCTGTCTCTGGACTATCAACACCTTCTGCATTTTTAACTGGTGCAAATTCTTCTTCTCTTTTTACTCTCATAATTACCATATCATCTAGGCTTTCAAATGCATCGAATAAAAATGCTTCAAATTTATATGCATTTGGTTCTGTTCCTTTTACTATTTCGCCTTTTTCATTCATATAAGTAGCTTTTTTATGTGCACTATGGTATGGTAAATTCTTTTCGCTTATTTTTTCTATTTCTTTTATATTGAATAAGTTACATAAAATATGTGATTCTCCATATTTTAATTGACCATTTTCGTCTGTTTCTTCTGCCATTTCTTTAGAAATTTCTGAATATTCTATAACACTTGGTCTACCATTTCTTTTACAAAATACTCCAACTTTTTCATGTGGTCCTGCTTTTACTACGCTCTTTCCTGCAGCTAAAATGCCTTTGCTTTCTGCTAAACCTATTAAGGTTGGGTCTACCATTTTTACTAAAACATTGTCAACTCCACCTATAAATACCCATTCAATTCCACGGGCTTTCATGTCATAGATTACTCCGTCTTTTCTCATAGATGTAAAAATTCCTCCATGTCCATCTGCTGCTTGTTTTATCATTCCTTTTTCATCTAATAATACTTTTCCATCTTCTCCAACCATTGGTAATTCGCCTTGTTTGAAGAATTGAATATATCCTTTAGGATATCCAAAATAATTATTTTTCTCAAAGAAATCTACTGTATCTTTATTGTTTTCTTTGCTTGTCATTATATACCAAGGTATTACTACACCATATTTTTCGTTTGCTAATTTTAATGTCTCACACAATAACTCAAAAATTGGTTTATGTGATTCTAGTCCTATATCAAAAGTTCCTTTAGGGCCATTATGTCCTAGTCTTGTACCTTGACCTCCAGCCATAGTAACTGCTGCAAGTTTTCCAGCTTTTATGGCTTTAGTTCCTATTTCGTCATATTTTTCTCTTTCTTCTTTACTCATTTTGTCTTTTTCTACATAAGATATTGGTTCAATTTCTGCTTCTGAATATACTTGTTTAAAATTTCTCTTTTCGTACAATTTTTCAAGTTGATTAAAGTCAATTGTTAAAATATCATCTAATAACTTGTCCTTATCATTTTCTGATAATTTTTCATAATTAGCTAATAGTTGTTCTTGACCATGTTTTTCAAGTACAGCTTTTGCGGCTTCTAGTTTTTCTTTCATTACTATTTCCTCCTGAAACTTTGATAAACAAAAATAGACTATATAAAATAGTCTACTTATCTAATATATACTATTTAAAGAAAATAGTCAACTATAATTTTTCTTTTACCTTATTTCCGTAGTATTCCACCTTTTTTCTTTTATTTAAAGCCCTTTTTATGTTACTTTGTAATTATCTAAAAAACGCTTTTACGGTTATTACTATTATTAATTAAATTATTTTCTTTCCTTTTTCATACCCTTCAAATACATCTTGTTTTTCTCTTTCACCAGAAGTGTTAAGTATTTTATCATGTTCATCCAAAATTTCTGTTATATTATAATTAAATTCTGTAATTTCATAACAGTTTATAATTTTTATATTGCTTACACTTTTATTTTGTTCTGTCCATCTTTCTATATTTTTTCCTATGTTATCTATAAATTTTTTTGTGCCATTAACCATAATTGTTATATTTTTTTCTCCCTTACTTTCATTGTTTAATATATTTTTTAATTCTAAATATTTCTTGGTTTTTATTATGTTCCAATTTATATTTAATATTTGCTTAGAATTTTTTAAATTTAATTTTTTTACTAAAGTTTCAACCTTTTCTTTTATATTTTTTTCTAACAATGTAACTATTTTATTTTCTTTATTTATTTCTTCATTTAAATATGGAAGTATCATTGTAACTAAATGCCAGTCACTTACATAAAAACTACAAAGCTTAGTTGTTTTTCTATTAACCTTTTCCATTCTTTAAATCCCCCTAAATAATTATTTGTTACATGGTAAATTTTACCATTTTATTACAAATGTGTCAAGAATATTACAGGACAATCGCATACTTTATTTCGACAGAAAAAAATTTACCATGTTTGTATATTTTTTTTATTTTAGTCAATAATTTTAATAAATAACTTTTATTTATTTACGAGGATTATTTTTATAAAAATTGATTTTATATACACATTTAAAAAAAGTTGTTTAAAATATAAAAGAAAGAATATGTTTACAAAATTTAATGTTAAATAAATTTATATAAACATATATGGGGACAAGATTTTATGAAAAAATTTATAACTATTATTAAATTTCCTGCTCTAAAACGTTTTATTATAGTACTATTTTTACTAACTTTATTTATATTTGTTTCGGCTATTTCATATGTAAGTGCTGTTTCTAATAACATTGCAAATAGTGTGTTTAGGCTTCATGTAATAGCTAACAGTGACAGCAAAGAAGATCAAAATTTAAAATATATTGTACGTGACAAATTAATAGAATATATGAACAATATAGCTAAAGATTGTTCTAGTAAAGAAGAAGTTATTTCTATAGCTGAGGATAATATTTCTAACTTTGAAAATATAGCTAGAAAAACAATAGAAGAAAATGGCTATAATTATAATGTAACTTTAGAAATCGGAAACTTTGATTTTCCTACCAAAAGTTATGGAGATATAACTTTACCTGCTGGCAGTTATGACTCTTTAAGGGTAAAAATAGGTAAAGCAGAAGGTCAAAATTGGTGGTGTGTAATGTTTCCTCCTTTATGTTTTGTGGATGTAACATCCGGTGTTGTTCCAGATGAATCTAAACAAGAAATGAAAAACTCTATGCCTGAGGAAGAATACAGTTTAATTAGCAAAACAGATAATTCCGAAATTAACTTTAAATTTAAGTTAATAGAATTTTTTGAAAACATAAAATTAATGGCTAAAAAATAGTCTTGTAAATTATAATATTTTATGTTATATATTAAGAGTAGAATACTGTGTATTCTATTTTTAATTTGACCAATGGGGGAATTATTTTGGATAAATTAGTTATAAACGGACCAACTAGATTAAAAGGCGAGGTTAATATTAGTGGAGCAAAAAATGCAGCAGTTGCAATTCTTCCAGCTACATTATTAATAAATGGTGTTTGTACTATTGATAATATGCCAAATATTAGCGATGTAAAAATATATTGCAATATTCTAGAAGAATTGGGTGCTAAAATTACATGGACAGGCAAAAATGAAATACAAGTAGATACAAGAAATATTAGTTGTAAGAATGTACCTATAGATATGACTAGCAAGTTTAGAGCTTCATATTATTTGCTTGGCTCTTTACTTGGAAGATGTGGCTCTGCCGAAGTTGGAGTTCCTGGAGGATGTAAACTTGGAGCAAGACCTATAGACCAACATATAAAAGGTTTTGAAGCATTAGGAGCTAAAGTAGATGTAACAGGTGGAAAAATTGTTGCAAAAGCAAAAAAATTAACTGGAAACCATATTTATATGGATATAGTTTCTGTTGGTGCTACTATAAATGTAATGCTTGCAAGCGTTTTAGCTGAAGGCACTACAACAATTGATAATCCTGCAAAAGAACCACATATAGTAGATGTTGCTAACTTTTTAAATACTATGGGGGCTGATATTCGTGGTGCAGGTACAGATGTTATAAAAATAAATGGTGTTAAGGAACTAAAAGGAAATATTACATATTCTGTCGTTCCAGATCAAATAGAAGCTGGTACATTTATGCTTGCTGCTGTAGCTTCAAGAGGAGATATCTTAATAAAAAATTGCGTGGCTGAGCACCTTGATTCAGTTATAGCAAAAATAGTTGAAGTTGGTGCTAATGTTGAAGATTTGGGAGATTCTATACATGTATGGATGAATAAAAGACCTTCTAAGGCAATAATTAAAACATTACCTTACCCTGGATTTCCAACAGATTTACAACCTCAAATGGGAGTATGTCTATCTTTAGCAGATGGTACAAGTATAATTAATGAAAGTATATGGGAATCTAGGTTCCAGTATACAGAAGAGTTGAATAAAATGGGGGCAAAAATAACTGCTCAAGGGAAATCTGCTATATTTGAAGGAGTAAAAAGTTTAACAGGTGCTCCTGTATACATGACAGATTTAAGAGCTGGTGCAGCATTAATTATTGCTGGTATTTCAGCAAGTGGCACAACAGAAGTTTACAACCTAGACCATATTGACAGAGGTTATGAAAATATAGAAGAAAAGTTTAGAAAACTTGGAGCAAAGATTCAAAGAGTAACAGAATAAAAAATGACAAAGTAACAGAAGAACAGAGGAATTTATTATGTTTAAATTTTGTAGTTTATATAGTGGAAGCTCAGGCAACAGCTTATTTGTGGAAAATGACAATGCAAAAATATTAATAGATGCTGGTGAAAGTGCAAAAAAAATTGTAGAAGCCTTAAATAGTATAAACGTAGACATTAAAGACATAGATGCCATTTTAGTAACACATGAGCATAAAGATCATGTCAAAGGTTTAGGGACACTTTCTCAAAAATATAATATTCCAGTTTATGCTAACAACGAAACTTGGGAAGCAATGCCTGATCAAAGTACTAAAATTAATGATTCTAATAGAAATCAATTTATTGCTTATGAGGATTTTGCTATTAAAGATTTAATAATATCTCCGTTTAAAATACCTCATGATGCAGCAAATCCTTGTGGATATAATATTTCTTTTAAAAATGAAAAAATTAGTATTGCTACTGATTTAGGTCATATAAGTGAGGATATATTATGCAAATTAGAAAAAAGTTCTTTTGTTTTATTAGAGTCAAATTATGAGCCTAAAATGCTAGATGTATCTCCATATCCTTATGTTTTAAAACAGAGAATTAAAGGGCCTAAAGGACATCTTTCTAATAAGGTCGCTGGAGAAACCATTTCTAATTTAATTAATTCTGGTTTAAAAACAGTAATGTTAGGACATTTAAGTAAAGAAAATAACTTCCCAGAACTTGCCTATAAAACAGTGGTAGAAGAATTAATAGCTAATCATTTTGATGAAAATGCAATTAAATTAAGTGTTGCTAGTAGATATAAACCAGGACCTGTAATAGAAATAGCAAGTTAAGGAGTTATAAATGTTACATATTAATATTATTTGTATAGGTAAATTAAAAGAACAGTATTTAAAAGATGCTTTAAATGAATATTCTAAAAGACTTTCTAAATATTGTTCTTTAAAAATGATAGAACTTCCAGATGAAAAATTGCCCGACATATTAAATGAAAACATTATAAATAAAATTAAAAATATTGAAAGTGATAATATCTTGTCACATATAAAATCCGACTCTTATACAATAGCCTTAGATTTACATGGTAAGCAATTTTCATCTGAGGAATTTTCTTCAAAGATAGAAGATATTGCTTTAAATAAAAATAGTAATATTAATTTTATTATTGGTGGAACTTTAGGCTTGTCTGACAAATTATTAAAGCAATCCTCTGAGTTAATTTGCTTTTCTAAAATGACATTTCCCCATCAATTAATAAGAATTTTTTTACTAGAACAATTATTTAGAGCCTTTAAAATTCTATCTAACGAAAAGTACCATCATTAATTTATATTTGATTGTAGCAGAAATATAATACTCTCCTTTCTAAAAAACTTTCCTATATATCGGGGGCTAGGAACGAATAAGCAATAACTAAAGCTAACCCAATTAGTTATTAATTATTTTGTTTTCGGGGTTACAAATTGAAAGACTGAAATTTTTTCTGCTACAATAGTAAAAACAAATTGTATTAATTATTATCAATTATTCTGAAATTTTTTTTAGAATCTTATAAGCCAATATTTTTTCTAATATTTTCTTGACAATAAAAAAAATTGAAATAAATAAAATGAATTTAATTAACATTGTTACCTCTTTAGAATTAAATTTTACATTTATTATATTACTCCCCTTTTCTACATATGTCAACAAAAACTCTACGACAAAATTCGCCATATTACGACAGATGCAATAATTCCAGCTAAATCTGCCAATAGTGCAGCTAGTAAAACAAATCTTGTTTTCTTTATTCCTACACATCCTGTATATATTGCTATTGTATATAGTGTAGTCTCTGTAGATCCCATAATTGTGGATGTAACTAACCCTATAAAAGTATCTGTTCCATATTTTTGCATAATATCCACAGCCACACCTATAGAGGCACTTCCAGAAATTGGCCTTAAGAGTGCAAGTGGCATTATTTCGCTAGGAATTTTTAAAAAATTAGTTAAAGGTGAAATAACATTTATAATTAAGTCTAATATACCTGAATTTCTTAATGCTCCTACTGCAACAAAGATTCCTATTAATGTAGGAATTAATTGAAATACTATTTTTATGCCATCTTTTGCACCTTTTAAAAATATATCATATACCTTTTTTCTTTCTATAACACCATATAATATTATAATGGCAATAATAATAGGAATTGCAGCTGTAGAAAAATAATTAATTATTTTCATTATTCACATTTAATCCAATAAAAAATATTTTATAATAAGTTTGGATTATTCTCCCTTCTTATTTTTATTATTTTCGTTTTTTTGTTTTTAATATCTTTTATTAATTTAATTAATATTTATATTTCTACCTTTTATTTTTTGAAATATTAATTAACATTTTTGTAGCAAAAATTCCAACAATAGCTGCAATTATAGTAGCTATCCAAACCGGAAATATTATTTCACTTGGAGAGTTTGAACCGAGCGAGTTTCTTATAGCTATAACATTTGTTGGTATTAATTGCAATGACGCTGTATTTAACACTATAAACATAACCATATAATTACTTAAAGTATCTTTTTTTTCGTTCTCTTCTTGCAAAGTTTGCATTGCCTTCAAACCTAACGGTGTAGCCGCATTTCCTAATCCTAAAAAGTTTGCTACTATATTCATTGTTATTTCTGCTTTTGCCTTATTGTTATTTAATTTTGGAAATAAAAATTTTATTAATGGATTAAATAATTTGCATAAATTATCTACAAATGAAGTATTTCTTGCTATCTCCATAATTCCATTCCACAAACACATAGTTCCTAAAAAAGTTAAAGATAAATTAACTACATCTTCTAAAGACTTAAATATGCCATTGCTTATATTCTCTATATTCCCGGAAATAAGTGCATATGCTACTGATAATAAAATAAATAAAGGCCATATTACATTTAACATATTTTTTACTCCTTAAGAAATAATATTCACTATAAAAATTTTTATTCTTTTACTTATAAGTTAATGTTTGTTAATTGTGTTATTTGGCTATATTACTAGCTTTTTATTATATTTTTACATATTTATACTGTTAAAAATTTCAAGTTTTGCTTGCAATTTTGTGTAAATTGTGCTATTATAGTTATAGATTTTTTTGTCGAAAAATGTTGAAATAAGGAGGAATAGTAATGAAATCTACAGGAATTGTTAGAAGAGTAGATGAACTAGGCAGAGTCGTAATACCAATTGAATTAAGAAATAAATTTGGGATTGCAGAAAAGGATCCTATAGAAATATATGTTGATGGTTCTTCTATTATATTAAAAAAGTATGAACCAAATTGTGTATTCTGTGGAAGCTCAAAAAAACTAATGGATTACAAAGGAAAATTAATCTGTAGCAAATGTGCAAAACAAATTGCTGATATGGATACAAATGAATAGAAATTGAGACATGAATTAAAAAAGTTCATGTCTTTATTTTTTTATTTTTATAAAATTCATATTAATAATTTATTTTTATGTATTTATAGCTCATAGTTTATAATTTAATTTTACTTTTATTTTTACTTTCTATCTATAAAATATTGATATATTTCGTTTTTTGCAACTTTTTTATCTTTAGCTATTTTCTTTATTATTTCTCTTTTATCTAGTCCTTGTTTTAAATACATTTCATACAATTCATCTACTGTTAAATTTGTTTCTTCTTTCTCTTTTATGTTACTATTTAAATCAAGCATTATTACAAACTCGCCTTTTGGCTGTTCAAATTTTTCTATCATTGCTCTTAAAGTGCCTCTAGTACATTCCTCATGTATTTTTGTTAGTTCCCTTGCTATAACACAGTTTATATCACCCAAAACACTATACAAATCCTCTAAAGTATTTTTTATTTTATGTGGAGCTTCATATAATATTACAGTTTTATTTTCTTTAGAAATTTCTTCTAGTTTCTCTTTTCTATTTTTCTTATTCATTGGTAAAAATCCATAAAAACAAAAAGATTTGGTATTTAATCCTGAAATTATTAGAGCATTTACAAAAGCGCATGCACCTGGAATTGGAACAATTTTTACATTGTTTTTTATTGCTTCCTTTATTAGTTCCTCTCCAGGGTCTGAGATTCCTGGTGTTCCCGCATCACTAACTAAAGCAATATTTTTTCCATTTAATAATTCTTCTATTAATCTTTCTGACTTTACATCTTCATTGTGTCTATAATAACTAACCAATGGTTTAGAAATTTGATAATGATTTAACAATTTTAAAGTCTGTCTTGTATCTTCAGCAGCAATTAAGTCGACATTTTTTAACGTCTCTACTGCTCTATACGTAATATCAGACAAATTTCCTATTGGTGTAGCAACTAAATATAATATTCCTTCCATCTTATTTTCCTTTCTATAACCTTCTATAATTTATTATAAATTTTTAATATTTCTTTTGTATAATCTCCATTTTCGTCATATATGTAAAGTGGTTTTTCTATTTTTAAAAATGGCTTAGCATTTTTTACTGCCTTAATTAAAACTAGTTTTGGAGCTTCTTTAACATTAGCAAAAACAAATTTTATCTTTTTGGGTTCTAATTTGCTTTTTCTAAGTTCAGCTAAAATATCAACTAATCTTTCTGTCCTATGTACCATATACAAAGTGCCATTATCTTTTAATAAATTATAAGATATATTTAAAAAGTCACTTAAAGATGCTTCTATTTCATGTCTTGCAATTAACTTTTCTATATTCTCATTTTTTATTCCAGTTCCGTTTTCTTTATATGGTGGATTTGTAATTACACAGTCAAAACTTTTTTTAGGAAATATATTTAACAAATTTTTAATATTTTCAGCTCTTATTTCCACTTTTTGTTCCATATTGTTTAAAACTACATTTCGTCTTGCCAACTCTGCTAACTTTTCTTGAACTTCTATTCCATATATTTTTGACAAATTAGTTTTTGCACTTAAAAGAATTGCTAAAATTCCATTGCCTGTCCCTAAGTCGATACATCTAGCATTATCTTTTATTTCTTTAGCAAAATCTGTTAGTAATATACTATCTATCCCAAAACAAAAATAATTTTTATTTTGAATTATTTTTATTCCTTTATACTCTAAGTCATCTATTCTCTCGCCTTCCATTAATTCCATAAATACCTCTTATTATTCACATTAAATTTTTAATATACATATTATATATAAAATTACTTTATAAATCAAATTTTAATATCTATACAATAATATTTTTGAAAGGAGTATATGATTATTTAATAAATCAAATAATCATGCAATCTGTTATGGATAATAAAAAATGTTGTAAAAAAGAAAAATTTAACTTAAAACACAAAAAAGAGAACGTAGTTTGTTCCCTTTTTGAAATAGAAGATTTTTTGTGTAAATTAAAAAAAATATGCAACGGTATAAAATTATACAAAATATTAAAGTAATCAAATTTTATTTTAAATAATTAAATTTTTAAATATTCAATTATTTAATTGTTTAATATTACTCCTTTATTTATTTTTTTATTAATTCAACATCATCATTAATACTAAAAAAACTAATTAATTCCTAATTTTCGGTTTTTACAAACGGATTTGTAAACTTAATTTTTCCATCTTTAAATTCCCCATCCTCTTTTCCGTCAATTAATATTTTTACCCCATTTACTTCTGTTAGCTCTGTTAATGTATTTACAATTGAATAAATAGTCGTAGACTCTTCTTTTTCTCCTCCCACATGATTATCTACAAATTCTTTTGATAAATCCAAGTATACTATATCATTTTTTAATTCTGCTTTATTTACTTTTGTATCTTTTGGAATAGCACTTTCCAACTTGTCATTTTTAGGTTGCTCTATTAATAATTCTACTAGTTTTTTATATGGTTCATTTAATAATTCTTTTGAATCAATAATCCTTCCTTCTGGCATTAATTCTCCTGTTTCTTTATTTTTATAATATAAAGATACTATGGTTTGCCTCATTTGTTCACTAGAAATTTCCTCCTCTGGTTGATAATCCTCTACAGTCGCATTTTTCTCTTTAAAATAAAAATACAGCATCACTCCTATAATAATTAAAATAACTAAAACTAATATTATAATTAATTTTTTCTTCATATTTTCTCTCCCTCCGCAATTTTTACATTATCATATTTTTTTGTATAAATTTATTTTGTTGTTACATAACTATTATAGACAAGTAGTTTTTAGAACTTTTTATTGACATTTTTTAGAAATTGTTTTAAATTATAAAATAACTTGTTAAAATCAAAATCAATTTAAAAAAAATAATTTCATAACTACAAGTAACTTTAAAATATAGCTAGAAAGGAATTGATTTATTATGACAAAAGTTAAAGATCCAATTAGTGGGTTTTCTCATGCATTTGGCGCTATACTATCAATAGCAGGATTAGTAATATTAATTGTTTTTTCTGCAATATATGGAGATGCCTGGGACATTGTATCTTATACTATTTTTGGAGTAGGATTAATATTATTATATACATTTAGTAGTTTATATCACTTATTAAACCTAAAACCAAAAGCTATGAATGTATTTCGTAAGTTTGACCATATTATGATATATATTTTAATTGCTGCAACGTACACTCCAGTATGTCTTGGAGTTTTAAGAGGTCCTTTGGGCTTTAGCATATTTGGAGTAATATGGCTTTTAGCTATTTTAGGTACTATACTTACAGCTGTATGGTTAAACGCTCCTAGATGGCTAACTACAGGAATATATATTGGTATGGGCTGGATGGTTATAATAGCCATATACCCTATGATTAAGACATTTGCTTCTTTAAATGCTTTAAATTTATTATGGTGGTTACTTGCAGGTGGAATATTATATACAATAGGTGGTGTTATATATGGTCTTAAATGGCCACATTTAAAAAATAAATATTTTGGTTTTCACGAAATTTTTCATATTTTTATACTGCTTGGTAGTGCTTGTCACTTTATTTTTATATTATCTTTGCTATCAATTTAAGTCCTCGAAGCTAATAAATAAAAAATTTATTGGCTTCAATTTTTTTATAAAAATTTCCTTATACAAACAGTCATTTTTATTTGACAAAATTAGCTTTTCCGTATACAATTAAGGTTGATTAATATTGACTTTATGTAAATTTTTGAGGAGAGATTATATATATGGAAAATTTATTACATGTAGGTTTAGATGTTGGCTCTACAACTGTAAAAATAGTAGTAATGGACGAAAATTTAAATACAATATATAGAGATTATCAAAGACACTTTTCTGATACAAAAAATACTGTATGCAATGTTTTAGAAAACTTAGCAACAATGTATCCAGACAGCCTTTTAACAGTAGCATTAACTGGTTCTGGAGCAATGAGCGCTGCTAAATTTTTAGATTTACCTTTTATTCAAGAAGTTGTCGCTTGCAAAAGAGCAGTAGAAAAATATATACCAAAAACAGATGTAGTAATAGAGCTTGGCGGGGAAGATGCCAAAATAATTTACTTTGATAAATCAATAGAACAACGTATGAATGGAACTTGTGCTGGTGGAACAGGTGCATTTATTGACCAAATGGCATCTTTATTACATACAGACCCAACAGGTTTAAATGAACTTGCTAAAAAACATACTATGATTTACCCTATAGCTTCTCGTTGCGGAGTTTTCGCTAAAACTGACGTGCAACCATTATTAAATGAAGGTGCCGCAAAGGAAGATATAGCTGCATCTATTTTCCAAGCAGTAGTAAATCAAACAATAAGTGGATTAGCTTGTGGTAGACCAATAAGAGGTCATGTAGCTTTCTTAGGTGGTCCACTTAACTATCTTTCAGAATTAAGAAAAAGATTTATAGAAACATTAAATTTAACAGATGAAGAAATAATAGTACCTGAGGAAGCTCATCTTTTAGTCGCAAAAGGTGCTGCTCTTGATTCTGTTAACACTAATGCTATTACAATTGAAAAGTTAAAAAGCAAAATAGGAGTACTAAAAGTATCTCATGACGATACATCTGTGCCTTTACACCCTTTATTTACAACAGATGCTGACTATGAAGAGTTTAAACAAAGACATGAAAAAGATACTGTTGAGAAAAAAGATTTAAAATCTTATAAAGGAGACGCCTTTATAGGAATAGATGCAGGTTCTACAACTACTAAACTTGTTTTAATAGATAATGAAGGCAATTTACTATATTCATTATATGGCAGTAATGAAGGTAATCCCCTACAAAGTGTTATAAATAATTTAAAAACATTATATAGTGAATTACCAAAAGATGTAACAATTAGATTTAGTGGAATTACAGGTTATGGCGAAAAGTTAGTTCAAACAGCTTTAAACATAGATTTAAATGAAATAGAAACTATCGCTCACTATACAGCCGCAAAAAAATTTATGCCTAATGTTACAAGTATTGTAGACATCGGCGGTCAAGATATGAAATACATAAAACTAAAAAACGGTGCTATTGATAATATAATGTTAAACGAAGCTTGTTCTTCTGGTTGTGGTTCATTTATTGAAACATTTGCCAAAAGTTTAAATTTATCAATAGAAGACTTTGTAAAATCAGCAATTGAATCTAGAAGACCTGTTGATTTAGGCTCAAGATGTACCGTATTTATGAATTCTAGAATTAAACAGGCTCAAAAAGAGGGATATTCTGTTGGAGATATTTCAGCAGGACTTTCATATTCAGTAATCAAAAATGCTATTCAAAAAGTTATGAAAGTTAGAGATACTGCTACTTTAGGAGATTACATAGTAGTTCAAGGTGGAACTTTTTATAATGATGCCGTCTTAAGAGCTTTTGAGCTAATTGTAGAGAAAAATGTAATAAGACCAAACATCGCAGGTTTAATGGGTGCATATGGTGTTGCTTTACTTGCAAAAGAACAATACGAAACTAACAATGATAAAGAATATGTCTCTACAATTTTAAGAGATGACGAATTAGATAACCTAAAAATAGAAGCTTCACACGTTCGTTGTGGACTTTGTGAAAACCACTGTTTACTTACAGTTAATAAATTTAGCAACGGTAAAAAGTATATCTCTGGTAACCGCTGTGAAAGAGGTGCTGGAAATATTAATGGAGATAAAAATTTACCAAACGTAATGAAATATAAGTTTAATAGATTATTCAATTATGTACCATTAGAGGAGAAAGACGCACCACGTGGAACAATAGGAATTCCTAGAGTACTAAACATGTATGAAGATTATCCATTTTGGTTCACGTTCCTAACAGAATTAGGTTTTAGAGTAATAATATCAGAAAAAACTACTAGAAAAACTTATGAAAAAGGTATGGAATCTATGCCTTCAGAATCTGTATGCTTCCCAGCTAAACTTTCTCATGGACATATTATAAGCCTTATAGACCAAGGAATTAAAACAATTTTTTATCCTTGTATGCCATTTTCTAGAAAAGAATTTAAACAAGCAGACAATAAATATAATTGTCCAATAGTTATTTCTTATTCTGAAGTATTAAAAAATAACGTAGAAGAATTAAAAGAAAAAAATATAAAATTTTTAAATCCATTTTTGCCATTTGACCCAAAAACTCTTGCAGAAACAATTATGGATTTGCCAGAATTTAAAGAATATAATTTTACTAAAAAAGAATTAATTCAGGCAGCAAAAAAAGCAGAAAAAGAATATCAAAACTTTAAAAATGATATTCGTGCAAAAGGTAAAGAAGCTTTAGCTTATATGAAAGAACATAATTTAAAAGGTATAGTTCTTGCAGGTAGACCATATCATACAGACCCAGAGGTTAACCATGGTATTGATACTTTAATTACTGGACTTGGACTTTGTGTTTTAACAGAAGATAGTATTTCTGACATGGCTACATTAAAACACCGTTTAAGAGTCGTAAATCAATGGGTTTACCATGCACGTTTATACGCAGCTGCAGACTTCGTTGGGACTCAAAAAGACTTAGAACTTGTACAATTAAATTCTTTCGGTTGTGGTGTTGACGCAGTTACCACAGATCAAGTTGAAGAAATACTTGAAAGTTATGGAAAAATGTATACACTTATTAAAATAGATGAAGTTAATAACTTAGGCGCAGTTAGAATACGTATACGTTCTTTACTTGCAAGTATGAAAAAGCGTGAAAAAGAAGCAAACTCTCAAAATCTAAAAGAAGCATAATGCTTATTTTAAGGAGGTTATATAATTAATGGAACTTGGAAATTACGAATTACATAGAGAAATATTTACTAAAGACATGAAAAAAACATATACGATACTAGTACCGCAAATGGCTCCTATACACTTTGAATTACTAGAAGCTGCCGTAAAGTCTTGTGGATATAATGTTGTATTGTTAAGAGAATGTACTAACCATACTGTAGAAACAGGATTAAAATATGTTAACAATGACGCTTGTTATCCTTCTATATTAGTAACAGGACAAATGATTGAAGCTTTACAATCTGGAAAATATGATCCAAATAAAACTGCATTAATTATGTCTCAAACTGGAGGCGGATGTAGAGCTACAAATTATATAGGATTTATAAGAAAAGCCTTAAAAGATGCTGGTTTTCCAAACGTGCCAGTTATATCATTTAATGTAGTCGGCATGGAAAAAATGCCAGGATTTAAAATTACACTTCCTTTAATAGAAAGACTATTAAAATCAGTTGTTTATGCAGATTTATTGCAAAAAATGTTAACTAAAAATAGAGCTTATGAAATAAACAAAGGTGAAACTCAAGCTTTATTTGATAAGTGGATGGATAAATGCAAAAAATTAGTAGTTAAATCTAGCATGAAAGAATTTAAGAAAAGCATTTATGAGATGGTAGAAGACTTTGAAAAAATAGAACTAGATACTACTATAGTAAAACCTAAAGTTGGAATAGTAGGTGAAGTATTAATTAAATATCATCCTTTTGGAAATAATTATATTGCAAATAAATTAGAAGAAGAAGGCGCTGAAGTAATTTTACCTGATTTTATGGGATTTGTTAAATTTATTGCCACACATAAAATAACCTTTAACCAACTAATAAAAACAGATAAAACAAAAGCCAAATTATTTAAAGCAGCTATTAAATTAATAGATATTTTGGAAAAAGATTCTGTTATAGCACTTTCTAATTCAAAAAAGGGATATTTGTTACCTTGCAATATATGGGAACTAGAAGATAAAGTAAAAGATATACTATCAATAGGAAATCAAACTGGAGAAGGTTGGTTTTTAACAGCTGAAATGATTGAATATATAGAACATGGTATTCCAAATATAGTTTGTGTACAACCATTTGCTTGTTTACCAAATCATGTAGTTGGTAAGGGGGTCATTAAAACAATTAGAGATAAATATCCAGAAGCAAATATATCTCCTATAGACTATGACCCAGGAGCTAGCGAAACAAACCAAACAAATAGAATAAAATTATTAATGACTGTCGCTAAAGATAATTTAAAAAGACAGCAAAAAGAAAAAGAAGCAATAAATAAAGAAAATATTACTGATAATAAAAATAAAGAAAAAATAACAGCCAAGAAATAATATAAAAATTAAATATGAAGCAATTTTAAATAATTAATATTAATTATTTAAAATTAATTCAAAAAATAGAAAAGAAAAATATTTATTTATTTTTCTTTTTTTATTTTGTATTTTTTTATAAATATAAATTAATTATTTTAATAAATAAATGAATTATTAATAATTAATTCATTTGAATATACTTATTTAAAAATAAATTAATTATTTTTAAAAGAATTTAATAAATAATATCTCTATAAATTATTATTTTATTGAATATTATTTATTTTAATTATTTATTATTTGTTTTATTTAAATTAAATTATATTTTATTATAAATATAATTTAATAATTTATTATTTATTTAATTAATAATTATATTTTTTATTTATTTTAAATTATTTTTAATATTAAAAATTAATTATAATAATATATAGAATTTTTTATTTTTTTAAATAAATAAATTAATAAATTAATTAATTAATTTATTATATTATTTTATTTAATTATCTAATAATTTAATTTTATATTAATAATTAAATTTTAATTTATAATAATTAACATTTTTATATTAGACAAACAAATCCAATTTAATTTTTTATATTTAATATACTTCTTTTATTAAGTTTCTTTTTTATCCTCTCTTATTATATCTTTACGCAAATAATACAAAGTCATTTTGACAACTTTATTGTAACTCTTAACTATATAATTTTTCTATATCTATTTAAAGTTCCATTTCAGTCTGTATAAATAACAGTATGCTTTCAAATTCACTAAAAAACTTATATCAATAGTACTTTTTTAATTAATATTTAAAATGTTAGTATTCCGTTTACTTTTGATTTATAATTATTAAAAAATTTTAAACAAATAAATAATTTTCTTAATGCATTTCCTTTTTATTATAATATTATTTAAAATTTTTCACTTTTCTTATTTTTCTTCTTAATTATTTTTCTCTAATAACTATAATATCTATATAATCATTTTGACAATTTTTTATATTACATTTTATTTTAAAATTATATATTATATTTTTTGTGTTATGTATACTTTGTTTAATTTATGTAAATTTATAATCTTCCTAACTTTTATTTTATAATAGCAAAAAATTGAATAACATTATATTGTATTTTTATGCATTTTTTTATAAAATATTATAAAAAAATTAAATAGTAAAAAAATAATATTTAATTTTTATTTTTTTACTATTTAATTTTATATTTTATTTTTTTATTTGATTTATAATTATTTAATTAATTAAATTTTATTATAATAAAAAAATTATTAATTAAATAATTATATTTTTTTATTAATAATTTTATAATTATTTTTATAAATTTTATATTTTATTTTTTATACAATATTTTATAAATTAATATTATAATTATTTTTATAAACAAATTAATTATATTTAATATTTTATATATAATTAATTTATTATTAATATAATTACTACTTTTACTTTTTATATAATTTTTTATTTTTATTTTAATTTTCATTTTTATAAATATTAATAATTACATTACCTTTTATTTTTTAATTTTTTTAGTATATTATATATTAAGACACCACTTATAGTTAACATCTGTAAAAATTTTATTTCTTCTTTAGGACATAAACTTCATTTTAAAAATCCATATCATTTTGACAATTTAATATTTTTGTTTCCTCTTTTTTTATATTATTCTCTCATTTGTTATTATATTTCTATTACTTATTTTATAATTTGTATCTACTTAAATATATTTTTCTTTTTCTATCCATTATTTATAGATTTTTCTAAACTACTGTAATCCGTTTAATTTATTTATTATATTTTATTAAATTTGTATAAATATTTCTATTAAAATTGTTTTATTTTAATAATATGTTCTTATTAAAAAGCTGTATATATTAAATTTATAATACTTAATAATAAATTCTCCTTATCTATATAATATATAAATGTAATCTTTTTGACAATTTATTATTTATATGATTTCACTATTTATACATTAATAGATTATATGTATTCTAATTTATATTTTGAATTACGTAAACTTTTTTATCTTTATTTATTATTTAATGAAACTTAAACTTATCTCATTTTTTTGATTTGTATTATACATTTTTTAGTATGAAAATTAATGTTAATTTTTTATATAAATTAATATTTAAAAAATAAATTTATATTGTTTAATTTTAATTAAATAATATTTAATTAAATAAATTAAATTTATTTAATTTATTCAATTTATTTTTTAATAAACATTATTTAATTTATTTTTTTAAATTATTTTTTTATCATTTTATATATTATTTATTAAAATATAATAAATAATATATTTTTTTATTTTTGTATTATATTTTTTTAGATTATTTTATTTTTAATATTTTTTTAATTAATTAATATCTCTAAAAAAATAAATTTAAAAATAAATATAAAAATAAAATATTTTATTTTTATATATTTTCTATAATTTTTATTTAATATTTTTATAAAAATAAACTAAAATTTTATATAGCATTTTTTCTAAAAATTGATTGTAATATTTTCCATATTAAGTAAAATATACTTTTAATCTTACATGAGCTTTTTATATAAATGAATAATATTAATATTTTTTAACTCTATTTAATCATTTTGACAATTTTATAAAAATATTTTCATACTATGTTCTTATTTTTTATAATAATTAATATTCTTTTCAGGCATTATATAATCTTTCCTCTCTTATAATATTTAAAATAAAAAATTTTGTACATATATCTATAATAAAAAAATATGAGAATTCCGTTTAGTTTTATATTATTTTTTTTATAAATTATAAAAAAAAATAATATAAATTTCTTTATCTTTTGTTAAATATATATGTTTTTTAGTAACTAATCTTTGTATAAATTTTATCAGTCATAAAAAAATTAATATTAGTTTATTTAATATTAATATCTTTTTGACAATTTTCTTGTTTTTATAATATCTCTATAATATAATTGTTTCTTCCCTTATTTTATATTTTATGTATACTATATTATAATATTAAATTCCAAAAATTTTATTTAATTTCTTTAAGTAATTTTTAATTAATATTTGAAACTTAATGACTTTATTTTAAATATTTTTTTATTTTCAAACATAAGAATAAAAATAAATTAATTTTAAAATATTTATTTTTATTTATATTAATTTATTTTTATATAAAATTTTATAAAATCTTTTATATAAAATAAATTTCTCTCAAAAATAATAAAAAAATATTAAACAATATTTTTTTATGAATTTATTTTTTTAAATAAAAATATAACTATTTAATTTTTTATTATTTATTTTTTGGAATTTTATTTTTATTTAATAATTTTATTATTTAAAATATTAATTTTATTATTTAATAAATAATTATTATTATTACTTTTTATATTTTTTAACACAAATTTTTTATAAAAAAATTTTATTATTATTATATTATAAATTTGTTACAATTTTATTTATCAAAATAAATAGTATTATCTTTATTGAATTCATAGTATAATTATTTCGTATTATACATATAAATATTTAATAGCTAAATTTTATTATATCTTTTTGACAAACTTTCATGTTTTTTTGAATTTTAATCTTTCATCTTCAAAATTTTATAAATTTCTATAATTTATCTATCTCACATTTTTAGTAGAAAATATTTTTATTATTTTTTTCTCCTTTTAGACTCTTTTATTATGATTTCTTTTATCCGTTTATTTTCATAATCTATTTTTTCATTTTTCTATATTTGGCAAATCTATTTTCATATTTTTATTAAAAAACAATTTTATAAAATGAATTTTATATCTTATCATATTTTTTTATATTTTCAAATTTTTCTATATTTCTATAATCTTTTCTTAATCATTTTGGCAATATTTTTTTATATTTCTTATTACTTAATATTAGCTAACATATCATGAAAAAATCTTTTTTTCGTAAAATTATGTATACTTTTTTATAAATTTTATTATCTACGTTTTAAAAAATTTTTATAATATAATTGTAATTTTTTTATAATAAAATTTATAAAATGCCATTATATATTTATTAAAAAATATACAAATTTTTTAATAAATATAACTTAATTTTAAATAATTTAATTTAATTTGATTTTATTATTTAATTTATTATTATTTTTTTTATTTATATTCTATTATTTTTTAATTAATTAATTATTTATTTATTTATTTATTTATTTTATTATTTATTATTTATTATTTATTATTTATTTATTTATTTAATTAATTATTTATTTGTTTATTTTATCATTTAATTATTTATCTATTCATTTTTTATCATTTTATTAATTAATTATTTATTTTTTATATTATCCTGTTGTAATATTCTTCTTGTACTTTTTAATATTTTTTACTTATTAATCTTTTGAATTATAAAATAATGTTTATTTTTTATTCTATAAAATTCTAAATATTAAAAAAATAAATTAATAATTATTGTTTCTATAAATAAAAATTAAATATATAATAATTATTAATTATTTTTTATTAATTATTATAAAAATATAACTATAATAAAATAATAAAATTATAAAAATAATTATAATAGAATTCATCTTTTTATAATTTTATTATAATTAATTATTAAAAAAAATTAATTAAATAATTAATTTATAATATTTTTTAATAATATTTAATAAATTAAAATATTATTCATTACAATATAATAATTTTTATATTACATATAAATTATTATATTTGTTAACTTTATGTGTTACTATATTTAATCTAATTATTTTTTATTTAACCTTTTATAACTTATTCTGTTAATTTCATAAATAATATTAGAATTATATTTCTTTTTCTTCTTGTTTAATATCTTTTTGACAAATACATTTTGTATTTCTTTTATTTTTATAATTCTACTATGTTTTTTTCATTTATGTAACTATTATTTTTTTATTAAATTCAAAATTTTTACAACTCTTCTACAAATTTTATCTTTTGTTAAAGTTTTTGTATCATATACAAATCCGTTCATTTTAGTGTTATAAATTTTAATATTTTTTCCTCAAAAACTGTAAAAATAAAGTTAGCTTTATTTTGATTAATCTTTCTATATTTATATTATTCTTCTGGCACTCTTTTATATATTATCAAAAACAAAATTGAGATTATTCATTGTTTGACCTTATTAACAATATTTCATACTGCTTTACATTTTATCACAAATATATATTCATACTTTCTAATCTCTCGATTTTCAATATTATGTATACTTTTTTCTATCTTATAATTCTTTCAAAATTTATTTATTTTAATTATTTATTTATTTATTTATTTTAATTAATTATTTATTTATTTATTTTATTATTTTATTATTTATTATTTTATTTATTTATTATTTTATTTATTTTATTTTACTTTTTATTAATACTATTTTTAATATAATTTTAAATTATATTTTTTAATAAATTAAATATTTATTTATTTTACTATATTTAATTATTATTTAATAATAATTATGCATTATTATTTTAATATAAAAATATCAATAAAAGTATTTACATAATGTAGATATAGTATACATAATGCTTTTAAAATACTTCTTATAATTAAAGGCATATCTTTATATTTGATTTGTCAAAAAGGTAATATATAATATAAAAAAACGATCATTACATTTTTCTATATAAGCATTATTAATTTATTTGTTAAAATATAAATTGAGATTATTTATATTTTACATTAAAAACTATTCAAGATTAGATTTCAATTTAATAAAAATACAATTAAAATCCAAACGGAATATAGAATATTCAAAAATAATATATGGTTTACAATTTTTCTATCTTTTTTCTATATAAAAATATGAATACTTATAAAAAATATATAAGCTATTATTTTAATTATAAGTTTCTATATATAAAAAATAATTATTGCCTCAAATTTGTCAAAATAGTTGTATTATGAAAATTATCTTAGATATTTTATTAAAATATTTTTTCAAAGTAAATTGACCCAATTAAAAAAGTACTTAACAATTTCATTCTTATAATAATTATTAATTATTTATTGTTTAATTAATTTATTATTTATTATTTATTATTTTATTATTTATTATTTATTATTTATTATTTATTATTTTATTTATTTATTATTTTATTTATTTTATTTTTTTATTTATATAACATAAAAGAAAGATATAATGTGTTTAAAACATTATATCTTTCTTTTTTATGGCGGAGATTGAGGGATTTGAACCCTCGCGGCCCTATACGAACCCTAACAGTTTAGCAAACTGTCCCCTTCAACCACTTGGGTAAATCTCCAAATTATTAGAAGTTCATAAATATTTTATATAAAAAAATGGCGGAGAGGGTGGGATTCGAACCCACGGTAGGCTACAAACCTACGCCAATTTTCAAGACTGGTGCCATAAACCAACTCGACCACCTCTCCATGTGTTTATTAATTATAATGACAATATATATATTATCATATTATTCATTAATATGTCAATATTTTTTAACCATTTTATACATATTATATTTTACTTTTTTTATTAATCTTCATATTTTTTGTTATCTATTTTTTTAATTATATATTTTATAGATAAAAAATAAAAAGCTCCAGATTCAATTTTGAGCCTTTTATTTTTATTAATTATATAATTTCATTACTTATGCTTATTTTGAGTTTACAGCCTTTTCTATGGCTTCCTTTTCTTCATCTGATAATACATATTCTGATTTTCCGTCTTTTACAGGTTTAGAATATATATTTGAATTGTCTCTTGAATAAATGCCATTTAAAACAACTCCATTATTATTATTATCTAATAATGCTAAAGTAAAACTTAAGTTACTTCCTACATCTTTAAAGGCATTATATCTTACAATACCTACTTTTCGTATACAAGTATCAACAGTTTTATCTAATCTTTCACAATATTGTATTATTTCCTTATTCAAATCTTCTACTTTTTGTACTCTTTCAATATAACTTTTTAAGCTTTCATCTATATCTTTACCATTGCCTAATTTTTTCATAAATTCGGAATAATCATGTTTTATTCTATTTAGTTTTAAGTAATTAAATACTAATAAAATAATTGATAAGATGGATATTATAAATAGTATTATTAAAAATGTATCTGTCTTTAAAAACTCTACAATATTACTCATTGCCCTCATTCCTTATTAAATCTAATATTCTTTCCAACTCCTCATTAGATGTATATTTTATTATTATTTTACCGCTTTTTTGTTTTGCATCTAATTTTACTTTTGTTCCGAAAAAATTTTGGAATGTATCTTCTATATCTCTATATATTGCTTCATATTTTTTATTTTGTTTTTCTATAACCTTTTTATTTTTTACTCTTTGCTCTATATCTCTTACAGAATCCCCTGTTTCGATTATTTTTAATGCCATTTTATATTGTTTGTCCGGATCTTCATAATTTAAAAGCTGTCTACAATGTCCTTCAGAAATTTTGCCTTCTCTTGCTAAGTTTTGTACTCTTTCGTCTAAATTTAATATTCTCAAATTATTGGATATTGTACTTCTACCAATTCCTACAGTCTCACTTAATTCCTGTTGAGTCATTCCATATTCATCTAATAATTGTCTAAATCCTAAAGCTTTATCTATAGGGTTTAAATCTTCTCTTTGAATATTTTCTATTAATGCTATTTCTTTATTCTTTCTTTCATTGCTTTCTCTTACTAAGCAAGGAATTTCCATAAGTCCTGCCTTTTTAGCAGCTCTCCATCTTCTTTCACCAGCTACAATTTGATAATAATTATCCATTTTTGTAACTATTATTGGTTGTATAACACCATATTTCTTTATAGAAGTTGCTAATTCTTCTATACTCTCAGAGTTAAAGGTTCTTCTAGGTTGGTCTCTATTAGGCTCTATATCTATTAGTTTTAAGTTTTGTACTATTTCCTCTCCATTTTGTAATTTTATTTCTTCTTCCTTAGTTAATTGATTATCATTAAATAAGGCTTCTAGACCTTTTCCTAATCCTGTTTTTTTAACCATTTATATTATCTCCTTTTTTAAAAATGTTTTCCTTTTGAATTATTTGATGTTTCATTTTTCTTCAAAAATTCTTTTACAAATTTTTCATAACTTCTAGATCCTTTAGACCTTGGATCATATATAGTTATTGGCATACCATAGCTAGGTGCCTCACTTAATTTTACATTTCTTGGAATAACAGTTTTATAAACTCTATCTCCAAAGTAATTATTTACTTCTTTTACTACTTGATTTGATAGGTTAGTCCTCATATCATACATTGTTAATAATGCTCCTTCAATCTCAAAGTCTTTATTTAAGTGTTTCTTTACTAAATTTACAGTATTTAGAAGTTGACCTAATCCTTCAAGTGCATAATATTCACATTGTACAGGGATTAAAACACTATCAGATGCAGTAAAAGCATTTAATGTTATTAACCCTAATGATGGTGGACAATCTATAATTATATAACTATAGTCATCTTTTATTTCATCTAATTTTTCCTTTAGTCTATACTCTCTAGACATCATAGATACAAGCTCAACTTCAGCTCCTGCAAGGTTTATATTAGAAGGACATATATCTAAATTTTTTATTTGTGTCTTTTTGACAATTTCTCTTGCTTTTGCATCATTTATTATTAAGTCGTATACAGATTCTTCTACATCTTTATCTACACCAAGTCCACTCGTAGCATTTCCTTGAGGATCTGCATCAACTAATAAGACTTTTTTTCCTTTTTTAGCAAGCCAAGTGCTCATATTAACTGAGGTTGTAGTCTTTCCTACTCCACCTTTTTGATTTGCTATTGATATTATTTTTCCCAACGTTATTCCTCCATTCTTTTAACATATTAATAATATAAAAATTATATTAATATGTCAATGAAATTTTATAAAATAATTAAGATTTTTTTCAAAAAGAAAAACCCAATTAAATAATTGGGTTTTTACTTGGTATTCCAGCCTTTCTTGGATATTCTTTAGAAATATTTTTCACTTTTTTTATTATAATATTGTGTCTTTTTATATCAGTATTTGGTAGATTAATTTCTTCTACTTTTTCTATTTTTCCACCTAATATATCAATTGCTTTTTTAGCCTCTTCTAACTCTTCAATATTTGAACCTTTCATACATATACAATATCCTCCAACTTTTACAAAAGGCATCATATATTCTAGTAAAATATTTAATCTAGCAACAGCTCTTGAAACAACTATATCATAATTCTCTCTATATTTTACTATTCTAGCTAAGTCTTCAGCTCTTGAATGTATAGCATTTATATCATTTAATTCTAATTTTGTTATTACTTCATTTAAAAATGTTATTCTTTTATTTAATGAATCTACTAAGTCTATATGTATATTATTATTAATTATTTTAAGAGGTATTCCTGGAAAGCCAGCTCCTGTACCAATATCCATTACATTTTTACCTTCTTGCAAATATTTAGATATAATTAAGCTATCTATAAAATGTTTAGTTATTATTTCATTTGCTTCAGTAATTGCTGTTAAATTTATCTTTTTATTCCATTCTACTAATAAATTCATATATGTGTAAAATTGTTTTACTTGAACATCAGATATATCAATAGATAAATTCTTTAATTCTTCTTTTAATAAATTTTTAAATTGTTCGAAATCCATAATTATTCTTCCTTTTTTCCTGTTTTTTGTTCTAAATATATGAGTAAAACTGATATATCAGCTGGTGAAACTCCTGATATTCTTGATGCTTGGCCTATAGATGATGGCTTTATTTTATTCAAC
This sequence comes from uncultured Clostridia bacterium, assembly GCA_944392105.1. Classification (GTDB taxonomy): domain Bacteria; phylum Bacillota; class Clostridia; order TANB77; family CAG-508; genus CAG-273. The sequence continues at coordinate 54,573 of CALXVM010000002.1, forward strand.
TTTTGTCTTGCTTCTAATCTTAATCCATCTATTTTACTATAATCTATATCCTCTTTTAATAGTTTTCTTTCTAATTTTTCAAATTTTTTTACTTGATCTTCTTGTAATCTTATATATCCTTCATATTTTATTTGAATTTGTACTTCATTTCCTATACTATCGTCTATTTCTGGTCTGTTTTCATCTATTTCTTTTAAATTTTCGTAAGTTAACTCTGTTCTTTTTAATAAATCTGCCAATTTTACGCCTGTAGTGATAGGTGTTGAATTATGATTTTCTAAAAACTCATTTACTTTTTCAGATGGTTTTACTACTGTTTTTCTTAGTCTTTCTTTTTCTTGCTCTATTTTACTCTTTTTTTCTAAGAATTTTTGATATCTTTCTTCAGAAATTAATCCTACCTCATGCCCTATATCTGTAAGTCTTAAATCTGCATTGTCTTGTCTCAATAATAGCCTATATTCAGCTCTCGAGGTCATCATTCTATATGGTTCATTTGTTCCTTTAGTTACTATATCATCTATTAGTACTCCTATATATGCTTGTGATCTATCTAATATAATTGGAGTTTTATTTTGTAATTTGCGACCTGCATTAATTCCAGCAATAATACCTTGTGCAGCGGCTTCTTCATATCCTGATGTCCCATTAATTTGTCCTGCAAAAAACATTCCACTTATTGTCTTATGTTCTAATGATAACTTTAATTCTTGAGGATCTATGCAGTCATATTCTATAGCATATGCAGGTCTAGTAAATTCAACGTTTTCTAGTCCTGGAATTGTTCTATACATAGCAATTTGTACATCTTCTGGAAGAGAAGAGCTCATCCCTTGGACATACATTTCGTCAGTATCTACTCCCATTGGTTCTATAAAAATCTGATGTCTTTCTTTATCTGCAAATCTAACAACTTTATCTTCTATAGAAGGGCAATATCTTGGTCCTGTACCTGTAATCTCACCAGAATATAATGGAGACCTATTTAAATTTGCTCTTATTATATCATGTGTTTTTTGGTTAGTATATGTTAAAAAGCATGGTAATTGTTCTTTTTCTTTGTCTATTTTGTCATCAAAAGAAAAAGCTTCTGGATTTTTATCCCCTTCTTGTATCTCCATTTTAGAAAAATCAATAGAATTTTTGTTAACTCTTGCAGGAGTTCCTGTCTTAAATCTTAATATGGTTATTCCTATCTTTTTTAAAGTATCTGAAAGTTTTATTGATGGAAAAACTCCATCTGGTCCGCTTTCAAATGAAGTCTCTCCTATATAAATTTTTCCCTTTAAATATGTTCCTGTAGCTAAAATTATACATTTAACATTATAAATAGCACCAACATTTGTCTCTAACCATTTAACTTCATTGTTTTCTACACCTATATCCACAATTTCAGCTTGCTTTAAGTATAAATTTTTTTGTTTTTCTAAAGTATGTTTCATTTCCATCTGATATCTTTTCCTGTCTGCTTGGGCACGCAAAGAGTACACAGCAGGACCTTTAGATGTATTTAACATCCTCAACTGTGTATAAGTTTTGTCTATATTTTTTCCCATTTCTCCCCCCAGACAATCTATTTCTCTTACTAGATGTCCTTTAGAACTGCCACCAATATGTGGATTACATGGCATATTAGCTACTGCTTCCAAACTAATTGAAAACAATAAAGTTTTATATCCCATCCTTGCTGTTGCTAAGGCTGCTTCGCATCCTGCATGTCCTGCTCCAATTACTGCTACATCAAAATCTCCAGCTTGATACTTCATTTTTTACTACAACTCCTCTATTATTTTTAAACGCATTAAAAGAATATCAAAATTGCGTTCGCATTTTTTCCGCTAATGCGTTCGCATTTTCACATTTTATCCACATGTTTTCTCAATGTTTCACGTTTAATCTTCGATTATCTCGTTTTTTCTCCGTTTTCCTATGCTAGTTAACATAATATAGAGAACATTATTTTCCCAAACAAAATTTAGAAAATATTTCATTAATTATATCTTCTGAAACATTATCTCCTGTTATTTCTCCTAAATCTTCTAATGTTTGCTTTATGTATATAGCTAAAATGTCCTCTGTTTGTCTTTCTTTTGCTACGTTTATTGCTTCTTTTATACTTTTAACAGCTTTATCTATCTGGTTTTTGTGTCTTACATTTGTTATTACAGTTTCATTTGTTGCCTCTATTTTATTTATATTAAACATTTTTATAATTTCATTATATAAATCTTCTATTCCCTCTTTTGTTACAGCTGATATTTTTACAACTGGTTTATTAACTTTTAATATTTCTTCTCTATTTTCAGCTTTTTTATCTTCCTTATCTATTTTATTTAGTACAATAATTGCATTTTTATTTTTAATTATATCTAATATTTTTATATCTTCATTATCTAACTCTTTAGAATTATCTATTATTGCAATTACCAGATCTGCATCTTCTGCTATCTTTAGAGCCTTTTCTACTCCTATTTTTTCAATAACATTATCCGTATCTCTTATTCCTGCCGTATCTATTATTTTTAGAGGAATATCCTTTATAGTAATAAATTCCTCAATAGTGTCTCTTGTTGTGCCTGCATATTCGCTTACAATGGCTCTATCTTCCTTTAATATAGCATTTAAAAGAGATGATTTACCTGCATTTGGTTGCCCTATAATTGCTGTTTTTATTCCTTCTCTTATTAACTTTCCTGTATGGAAACTTTCTTCCAACTTTATTAAGTCTTCTCTTACTTCATTTAAAACTCTTATTGTTTTTTCTTCTGTTAATTCTTCTATATCATATTCGGGATAGTCTATTGAAGCTTCTATATCTGCCATAATATCTAGAATTTTAAATTTTATAGAATTAATCTTTCTTGATAGCTCTCCCTGTAACTGATTTAAAGACTCATGGGCTTCTCTATCACTTTTAGCATTAATAAGTTCTATTACAGATTCAGCTTGTGATAAGTCTATTCTTCCATTTAAGAATGCTCTCTTTGTAAATTCCCCAGGTTCTGCAAGCTCTGCTCCATTTTTTAAACATTGTTCTAAAATTTTTCTTTCTACTACTATACCACCATGTGAATTAATTTCGCACATATTCTCTCTTGTATAGCTTTTAGGATTTTTAAAAAATGATACTAATACTTCATCTATTTTCTCTTTTGTTTCTGCATTTACAATATATCCATATTTAATTGTATAGCCTTTAATGTTATTCCAGTCTAATTCTTGTGGTGTAACAAATATCTTTTTTAGAATTTCAAAACATTTTTCTCCACTCATTCTAATAATTCCAATTCCACCACTTCCTGTTGCTGTAGATATTGCAGCTATTGTTTCCACTTTTTTCACCTCTATTAGTATATTTTAAATAAAAGAAGTCAAGGTTAGAGTATAGTTTATAAACTAAAATCTGAACTTTGACTTCCGATTCTTCTATATTTAATTACTACATTTAAATTACATTTATTACTACATTTTTTGCTACGTTTTAAGTTCGTATATATTATACTATATATTTTTTCATTTTTCTACACTTTTTTACAAATTTTTTAATTTTTTTATCAAAAAGTTAAAATTAACTAAATATATACTATTTTTTTCTTATTATAACCCTTCTATAAGGCTCCTCTCCAACACTGTTTGTTACAACTTCTTCGCTATCTTGCAATGCTGTATGAATTATTTTCCTTTCATATGCATTCATTGGTTCTAACTTAAATGGTTTTCCATTTCTTATAACTGTTTTCTCTACTTTCTTAGCTAATATTTCTAATGATTTTTTTCTTTTTTCCTTATAATCTAATATATCTAATATAATTCTTACTCTTTCCTTTGTATCTTTATTGGCTATAGCAGATATTATATTTTGAAATGCTTCTAAAGTCTCTCCCCTATAACCTATTAATTCAGAAGCTTTCTCTCCTGTTACTTCTACATAAATAGTGTCCTCTTTTATTTCTGTATTGTATTGTACATTTTCTAAATTATTAATAAAATTATTTAAAAAATTTTTAGTAGTATTTAAAGCTTTTTCTAAATCTTTTTCATCTATTTTTACTTCTCTATGTTCTTTTTTTCCACCTTTTAATGTTAACTCAACTTTTACAACTCTTGGAGCAAGAATATCAAAGAAACTCTTTTTTTCTTCTTCTAAAACTTTTACATCAACATCTTTTTTTGTAACTCCTAATTTTTTTAATCCATTTTCAATAGCTTCGTTTGTTGTTTTTCCTTCAGAAATAATACTATTTTGCATCAGAAACTGCCTCCTTCTTTTCTTTATAACTCATTACTTTATTAATAATTAATCTTTCTATAATCATTAAAACATTACTTACTAACCAATATAATGCAAGTCCTAAAGGTGCTATTATAGCAATCATTACAGCCATTATTGGCATCATATACATCATACTCTTGTTCATTTGTTCCATAGGATTTATTTCTTCTTCCTCTTGAACTTTTCCGTCTTCTACAACAATTTCTTTTTTCTTATCTTTATTGGCTTGTTTCTTTTGCATACTTATCGTCATCCTTACGGAAATAACAGATGTAAGGATATACAATAAAGGAATAATATATACTCTCCAATCATTTAAACTTTGAGTTGGAACTTTACTTAAATCTATTCCTAAAAAATCCATATTTATCTGAACAGCTGAATCAGTTGCTCCTTTTTGTTCTATTATAGCGATTTCTGGATAAGCAGTTCTTGTTTCTGCATTTTGTGATATCTCTTGTTTATAATTATTTATAATTTCTGGATCTACCTTTTTCATATATGTAAGCGGTTGACTCACTAACCAGAACATAGATAAAATAATTATAAGCTGAATAATAGAACTAAAACAGCCACTAAAAGGACTCATTTTTTCTGTTTTATATAAGTTCATCATTTCTTGATTTAATTTTTCAGGATTATTTTTATATTTAACCTGCAAAATTTTCATTTGCTCTTGTAATTTTGCCGTTTTTTTCATTGTTGACTGTTGCTTTATTGTTATAGGTATTAAAATAATTCTTAATAATATAGATAAAATAATAATGGCTATACCATAATTGTTAAAAAATTCGTAAAGCCAATTCAATACATAACCAAATAAACTCGAAATAGCGCCCATAAACTCTTCCTCTCTATTTTAATGGATCATATCCGCCTTTAGAAAACGGATTACATTTTAAAATTCTTTTTGTTCCAAGCATACATCCTTTAATTACTCCATACTTTTCTATTGCCTGTTTTGTATATTCTGAACATGTAGGATAATATTTACAATGTATGCCAAAAAAAGATAATATTGGTGAAATGAATTTTTTATAAAACTTAATTAATCCTAAAATTACTATTTTCATTATAAAATACCTATCTTCTTAAATATAGATTTCATATCGTTCCCTATCTTAAAAAAATCTGCTTCATGAAAATCTGCTTTTTTATTCCACAAAAATACAATATTATAGCCTTGTTTAAGGTTATTTTTTATTAACCTGTAATTTTCTCTTATTAATCTTTTTAATCTATTTCTCTTTACTGCTTTACACAATTTTGTACTTATAGCTATTCCTATTCTATTTTCGTTTATCTTATTTTTAGATACATATATAATAATTTGCTTACCTAAATAAAATTTTCCTTTATTTAAAACATTTTTAAATTCGTAATTTTTTTTTAAAGTTTTTATTTTCCTCATATTCACATCACTTAATAATTATCTTAAAAAAGTCCACTAAAATTGTGGACTTAACATTATGCGCTTAATTTTTTTCTTCCTTTAGCACGTCTAGCTTTTAAAATATTTCTACCTGATCTAGTTTTCATTCTCTTCATAAAACCATGTTCTTTTTGTTCTTGTCTCTTTTTTGGTTGATATGTTCTTTTCATTTTGCACCTCCTAAAACTTTATATAAACCGCAAACGGATTATTCCTATTTTTTCATACTGAGTATTATACACCGGAAATTACTAATATGTCAAGTATTATAAATAATTTTAAGATTTTTTTTCTTTTTTATTGACTATACTGTTCAATTTTTGATATGATATACATTGTTATAATTATCAACATAATGTGGATAATTATGTGTATAACTTTTATGTAATTCTATATTACCATCACATTTTGGAAGGACTGAATCGTAATGAATAATAAAGAATTAAGCGAACTACTAACAAAAGCAAAAGATCTTTTAAAAGATGAAGTAACTAAAATATCTTATGAAACATGGATTAAAGATTTAGAAATCGAAAGTGCTGAAAATGGTAATATTGTATTAGTTGCAAATACAGTTTTTCAAAAAGATTCTATTATGTCTAGATACTATGATTTGTTTAAAAATACATTTAGATTTCTAACAAACAAAGAATGGGACATTAATGTTATCTTAAAATCAGATGATAGTACTCCTATGCAGGAGACTTCTAATTTAGAGCAATCAACAAATTCTTATGTAAACCCAAATTCAAACCTTAATCCAAAGTATACTTTTGATACATTTGTTGTTGGTAACAATAACAGATTTGCTCATGCTGCAGCATTAGCAGTTGCTGAAGCTCCAGCAAAATCTTACAATCCACTTTTTGTATATGGGGGATCTGGGTTAGGAAAAACACATTTAATGCATGCTATCGGAAACGAAGTTCTAAAAAATAATAAAACATTAAATGTATTATATGTAGATTCTGAAAAATTTACTAATCAACTAATAAATGCAATAAAAGATTCAAAAACAGAGCAATTTAAAAATAAATACAGAAATATAGACGTATTATTAATTGATGATATTCAATTTATAGCAGGAAAAGAAAGAATACAAGAAGAATTTTTCCATACATTTAATAGTTTACATGGTAGTGGAAAACAAATAATTATATCTAGTGATAGACCTCCAAAAGATATTCCTTTACTAGAGGATAGATTAAAATCACGTTTTGAGTGGGGATTAATTGCGGACATTTCTAATCCTGACTATGAAACACGTTTTGCTATATTAAAAAAGAAAGCTCAATTAGATAACATATATATTGATGATGAAATTTTATCTAATATTGCTACAAAAATAGATTCAAATATTAGGGAGTTGGAGGGGACTTTAAATAGACTTATTGCAACATCCTCTTTAACACAAGCACCAATTACTATGGAAATGTCAGAAAGAGCAATAAATGATGTAGTAAAAAATAAAGAAAAAGTTCTTTCTTATGATTTAATACAAGAAACTGTAGCAAAATATTTTAATATAACTGTTAATGATTTAAAAGGGTCTAGACGTTCAAATGATATTGCCCTTCCAAGACAAATTGCTATGTATCTATGTAGGACAATTGCACAAATGTCTACAAATGCTATAGGCTCTTGTTTTGGTAAAAGAGATCACTCAACAGTACTACATGCTTGTAATAAAATAGAGAAAGATATAAAACAGGATAATAATTTAAAAATGGTTGTGGATAGTGTGAAAAACTTAATCACTTCCAGTGATAATAACAAGTAAATAAGTTTTTTGAAATTTTTGTTTGGAAGAGCATTTGTTTGAAAAAACAATCGCATCTCTTCTTACGGAAATGGTACATTAGATATCCACACCCACTTGTGAATTTCGTGTAAATAACTTGTTGATATCTAATTTATACCCAACTAAAAATTGAAAGTGTAGATAACTTATCCACTTATCCACAGAGTTATCCACATGTTATAACTTAAGGAAATAGACACTTGCGATAGTTATCCACTAAATCCACATGACCTACTATTACTACTACTAAATATATATTAATTATTATTATAAAAGGAGTTGAATTAAAATGAAATTCGTTTGTGAAAAGGATAATATCCTTAAAGCTATTAATTCCGTAACAAAAGCAGTTGCTGTTAGAACAACAATGCCTATATTAGAAGGAATATTAATTCAAACAAATGATAACGAAGTAAAATTTACAACATATGATTTAGAGTTAGGTATAGAATATATTATTAATTGTAATGTTCAAGAACAAGGAAGTACAGTTGTTAATAGTATAATGTTTAGTGAAATTATTAGAAAATTACCTGACTCAGATATAAAAATAACTTTAAATGAAAACAATTTATTAGTAATAGAGTGTGAAGGTTCATTATATAAATTAGCAACAATGAATCCAGAAGAATTTCCAGAATTACCAAAAATAAATGTAGAAAATTCTTTAGAAATAGAACAAAATTCATTAAAAGAAATGATAAGAAAAACAATCTTTGCTGTTAGTACTGAAGAAAATAGACCAATATTTACAGGTTGTTTATTTGAAATAAAAAATAATAGATTAAATGTAGTAGCTGTAGATGGATTTAGATTAGCATGGAAAACAAAAATGTTACAACAAACAGTAAATGATTTTGCAGCGGTAATTCCAGGAAGAAGCTTAAATGAAATAAACAAAATAATTTTAGACTCATTTGATACTATTAAAATAGGAGTTGCAAAAAATCAAGCTTTATTTGAAATGGAAAATTGTAAAATAGTTACTAGATTATTAGATGGAGAATTTTTAAATTATTCAAGTGTTATACCAACAACATGGGAAACAAGAATAAGAGTTGATAAAAATGCGATACAAGATTGTTTTGAAAGAGTAAGCTTAATTTCATCTTCAAGTATAGAAAAAGAAAAGAAATATCCTGTAAAAGTAACAATAGATATTGGAAAAGTAACAATTTCTTGTACAAACCAAACTGGAGATGCAAAAGAAGAAATGTATGTAACAACAGAGGGACAAAACTTAGAAGCAGGATTTAATCCAAAATACTTCTTAGATGCGTTAAGAGCAATTGATGACCAAGAAATATTCATTAACTTTGGTACAAGCATTTCACCATGTATTATAAAACCTGTGGAAGAGGGAGATTATACATACATGATTCTACCTATTAGAATGAAAGAATAAAACTTAAATAAATAAGGACATAAAGATGTATATAGAAAAAATATGTTTAAATAATTTTAGAAATTATGAAGAGCAAATAATTGAATTTAATAAAAATATAAATGTTATTTATGGAGATAATGCACAAGGAAAAACAAATATTTTAGAAGCTATATTTTTATGTGCTTTTGGAAAATCTTTTAGAACAAATAAGGAAAAGGAATTAATAGAAATAGGAAAAGAATTTTTAGATGTATCAGCTTTTTATAAAAAAAGCGATAGAGACGGAAAAATTCAAATAAATATATCTGATAAAAAAAATGTAAAATTAAATGGAGTAAAATTAAAAAAATTAAGTGAACTTTTAGGAAATATTAATGTAGTAATTTTTACTCCAGATGATATAAATATTTTAAAAGATGGTCCAGCAAAAAGAAGAAGATTCTTAGATATGATGATAGGTCAATTAAGACCAAATTATGTTTTTGTATTAAATCAATATTTGAAAACAATAGAACAAAGAAATAATTATTTAAGACAAATAAAAGAACAAAATATTTCAACAGAAATGTTAGAAATATGGAATGAGAAACTAGCAGAATATGCAGTAAAAATTTTTGAATATAGATATGAATTTATAGAAAAAATAAAAAACAAAATAAATGATATTCATAAAAATATAACAGATGGAAATGAAGAAATAAAAATAGAATATACGTCAGACTGTTCTAATAAAGAAAAATATTTGAATTTATTAAAAGAAAGAACAAAATTAGATATAATAAAGGGATATACAACAAAAGGAATTCATAGAGATGATTTTGTTGTATACATAAATAATAAAGAAGTAAACATATATGGCTCTCAAGGACAGAATAGAACTGTAATTCTTACTTTAAAATTATCAGAATTACAAGTTATATATGATGAAATAGGAGAGTACCCAATATTATTGTTGGACGACTTTATGTCAGAACTAGATGAAAAAAGAAGAACTAATTTTTTAAACAATATAAAAGATACACAAGTTATAATAACATGCACTGATAAAATAGATTTAGATAATTTAAATTATAAATTATTTAATGTAAGAAAAGGAGAAATATATTAATGTATGTACATATTGGTAAAGAATGTGTAATAAACTCAGATAATATTGTGGCAATTTTTAATATTAAAGCTATTACAAAGAAAAAAGAATTAAAAGAAATTTGCAATAATATGAGAATTAGTGATAATATAATAGATGTATCAGAAAATAATAAAAAAACTTTAATACTATATAAAATAAATAAAAACATAAAAGGATATATAACAAATATATCTTCAAATACTATTGCGAAAAGATGCAATTTAAAAGTATGTTAGTTTCTATATTATATATAATTAAAGCTAAGGCTAAGGAGGAAAAAATTAATGGAAAAATTTGAGCATGAATATAATGCAGAACAAATACAAGTTTTAGAGGGATTAGAAGCTGTAAGGAAAAGACCTGGAATGTATATAGGAAGTGTTTCTATAAGAGGACTACATCATTTAGTATATGAAATTGTAGATAACTGCGTAGATGAAGCTTTAGCTGGTTATTGTACACAAATAAATATAAAAATAGAGCCAGGAAATATTATATGTGTAGAAGATAATGGTAGAGGAATTCCAGTAGATATACATCCTAAAACTAAAATTTCAGCAGCAGAAACAGTTTATACAAAATTACATGCAGGTGGAAAATTTGGTGGAGATAGTGGATATAAAGTATCTGGAGGACTTCATGGTGTTGGTGCATCTGTTGTTAATGCATTATCTGAATGGACAGAAGTAACTATTCAAAGAGATGGTGGCATTTTTGAAATGAAATTTAACAGGGGAAAAACTGTTGAATCATTAAAAAGAATAGGAGACTCAAATAAAACAGGAACAAAAGTTAGATTTTTAGCAGATGGAACTATATTTGAAACACTAGATTATAATTTTGATACCTTAGAGGAAAGATTTAGAGAAATTGCATTTTTAACAAAAGGTTTAAAAATTATAATTGAAGATTTAAGAGTAGAACCAAATAAGAAATCAGAATTTCATTTTGAAGGTGGAGTAAATTCTTTTGTTGAATATTTAAATAAAAATAAAGAAAAAATAAATGCAAAGCCTATTTATATAGAAAAAGATGGAGAAGTACCTACAGAAATAGCTATACAATATACAACAGCATATTCAGAAAACATATTAACATTTGTTAATAACATTAATACAATAGAAGGTGGAACCCACTTAGAAGGATTTAAAAGAGGGTTAACAAAAGCATTTAATGATTATGCAAGAAGTCATAATATATTAAAAGAAAAAGATAGCAACTTACAAGGTGAAGATATAAGAGAGGGAATTACAGCTGTAGTTTCTGTAAAAGTAAGAGAACCACAATTTGAAGGACAAACAAAAACAAAACTTGGAAATAGCAATGTTGCAGGAATTGTATCTACTTTAGTAAATGATGCATTATCAACATTCTTAGAAGAAAATCCATCTGTTGCAAAAGCAATACTTGAAAAATGTATTAGTGCTTCAAGGGCGAGAGAAGCAGCAAGAAAAGCAAGAGAACTAGTAAGAAGAAAATCTGCATTAGAATCTACGACTTTACCAGGAAAATTAGCAGATTGCAGTAGCAAAAACGCAGAAGAATGCGAAATATATATAGTAGAGGGAGACTCTGCAGGTGGTAGCGCAAAACAAGGAAGAGATAGGAAATTCCAAGCAATACTTCCTCTATGGGGGAAAATGTTAAATGTAGAAAAATCAAGAGCAGATAAAATTTATAACAATGAAAAATTACAACCAGTTATACTAGCTGTAGGGGCAGGAATTGGAAATGATTTTGATATTACAAAAATAAGATATGGAAAAGTTATAATAATGGCAGATGCCGATGTTGACGGTGCACATATTAGAACATTACTATTAACATTTTTCTTTAGATATATGAGACCATTAATAGAAAATGGAAATGTATATTTAGCACAACCACCATTATATAAATTGTCTAAAAAAGGTATGCAAGATATATATTGCTATACAGACGAAGATTTGGATAAAGCATTTAAAGACTTAGCAGAAAAGGGAATTGCAAGAGATAGCGTGGCTATTCAAAGATATAAAGGTTTAGGAGAAATGAATCCAGAGCAATTATGGGATACAACAATGAACCCAGAAAGTAGAATTCTAATTCAAGTAAAATTAGAAGATGCACAAAAAGCAGATGAAACATTCACAATGTTAATGGGAGACGAAATTGGTCCAAGAAGACAGTTTATAGAAGAAAATGCTAAATACGTTAGAAATTTGGATATTTAGAGTTTAAAAATTTAATAAAAAATAGTACTTATCCACAGAATAAGAACAACATGTGGAAAAACATATTAAAAACTAACAAAAAAGTTAATAAATTAAAGAAATAAATTTATTAAATATTTTAACAGCCGAGATGATTTTATTCATCTCGGCTGTTATCAGTAAAGCCTATATTAATCTTCAGCTAAAACTAATATTCCAAATATCTAACCTAATATATATTACTATATAAATAAGCTATTAATCTAAAATATTAATCAGTCGCTTGAATACAAATATATTCATAATAACCATATTCATCCCTGTGGGACTAATAACAATCATTATCAAATATAAGAATACTCGTAACTTTGAATATATTTTACATATTTTCAACTGTAGAATAAATAGAGGATAAAGAGCAAATGAAAGAGAAAAAAACACAAAAGTTACAGCTTAAATACAAAAAATATACTCGCATCGCCGACAATTAATAATCTAAAATAAAACTATTAATTATCTTTGCTCGAACAATATAAAACTATAAACTAATCTTATAAAGCTCTTATTTCAACTAATATAAACCTTATATTCTTATTATGTAACAAAATAAAAAAATTATTCAAAAATATATAAATAAAATAAAAAAATAAATAAATATAAAATAATATAAATAAAGAAAAATTAAAAAATTAATTTAAATTAATCAAAATTAGTTAAAATTTTAATACGTTAACAAATAAAAAGGAATAAATAATTCCTATATATGCATTACGAAAAGCATAGAAAATACTATAAAAAACAGCAAAAAGCGAGAAAAATGTCGAAAAAAGTCAAACGAAAAAACTTGACTTATATAAAAAAAGTAAATATTATATACGAAAGGAGGTAAAGAAAATAAAAAAAAATAAACTTTCAGTTCAAGAATGGCTACCGTTTGAAAAAATATTAGAAAATGGTATTATAAAAATTAACAAAACAACTTATGTAAAAATAGTAAATGTAAAGCCAATTAATTTTAATCTTAAATCTGAATTAGAAAAAGAATCTATATTAAATTCTTACAAAATTTTTTTAAAATCCTGCGATTTTGATTTCCAAATATTAATCCAAAGTAAGAAAGAAGATTTAAATAAACATATAGAAGAAATAAAAAAAGTTGAGGATGAACCCAATATAAAAGAAATATCAAATAAATACATTAATTATATAAAATCACTTAACCATGACAAAAAATCATCTTCAAAAAATTTTTATATTATTCTAAGATATAAAAATAATAACGAAAAAGATGACAATATAGAAAATTATGCTATAGAAGAACTAAACGAAAAATATTTTAAAATTAAAGATTGCTTATCTAGATGTGGAAATATAGTTTTATCAAATAATACAGCTAAAAGTACTTTGGAAATATTATATTCTTTTTTTAATACAAGAATTAATTTGAATTTAATGTAAAACTTTATTCTTTAAGGAGGTTAAATTATTTTTTATTCTAAAAGAAAAAATAAACAAATAAAAACAGAAGAAAAATTTAATTTTTTAGAAGGAACTTTTTCAAATAAAGATTATTTAAGTCCATCTTATATTAATTTAAACAATCCAAAATATATAGAAATAGATAATATGCTTTTTTCTGTTATATTAGTAACTAATTATAACCGAGAACAATCGGAATTAATTTTAAAATCTTTAATAGATACTAATATAAATATTAATATATCTATCTTCTATGAAAAACAAGATCCATATAAAACAATAAGAAATTTAACTTACCATATAGGAAATGTAGGAGTAGACTTAAAAGGAAAAAATCAAAATAGACAAGATATTGATATTGCAGCATTTACATATAATGATGCAAAATACATAAGAAAAGAAATGCAAGTAAATAATGAGGACTTATATTTTTTATACATATATGTAAGTACTTTTTCGACAGATGAAAAAGAATTAGAATACTTATTAAATAAAATAGAAGGAATTTTGCAAAGCAAAGGCATGCAAACCATAAGAGCATATTTTAGACAAGAGCAAGGATTTAAAGCAATATTACCTTTAATGGAAAATAGTATAGATGTTAAAGAAGCAGCAAAAAGAAATGTATTAACTAGTGGACTACTTGCTACATACCCATTTATTTCTTCGGCAATATTTGATGAAACAGGAATATTTATAGGTACAAATATATATAACAATTCTTTAGTATTTATAGATAGATATGATAAAAATAAATATAAAAATGCAAATATATGTATTTTTGGAACAAGTGGAGCAGGAAAATCTTTTTATACAAAATTATTAATTTTAAGATGTAGATTATTAGGAATTGAGCAATATATTATAGATCCGGAAAGAGAATATAATAAATTATGTAAAAATTTAAATGGATTATTATTAAAATTAGGACATAGTTCAGACTCATACATAAATATATTTGATATTAGAAAAGAAAGTTTAGAAGAAGGGGAAGAAGGATATTTAGCAAATAAAATAAGTAAATTAATTGGCTTTTTTAATTTAATATTCGGAAATATTAACGAAGAAGAAAGAGCTTTACTAGAAGAAAAATTAATAGAGGTATATAAATTAAAAGGCATAACTTTTGATGACAATAGTTTATTTAAAAAAGAAAATGGAAAAATAAATATAAAACCAGTATTTAAAGATACATATGATATGCCAATATTAGAAGATTTTTATAATATTTTAAACGATAGCCGTACAAAAACTTTTAAAACAAAATTAATTCCCTTTGTAAAGGGATCATTAAAATTTTTTAATAATTACACTAATGTAATTATAGATAATAAACTTATTGTAGCAGACATATACGAATTAGGTGAAGAAAACTTAAAATATGCGATGTGGGTATGCATAGACCTTTTTTGGGACTTAATAAAAAAAGATAGAAACATAAAAAAAGCAATATACCTAGATGAAATATGGAGATTAATTGGAGTAACTTCAAATAAAGATGTAGCTAGTTTCATTTATAAAATATTTAAAACAATTAGAAAATATGGAGGAAGTGGAGTAGCTATAACACAAGATGTTTCAGACTTATTTAGTTTAGAAGATGGAACATATGGAAGAAGTATATTAAATAATTCAGAAATAAAAACATTTTTTTCCTTAGAAGAAGAAAATATAAAAGTTTTAGAAAAATATTCAAACTTATCAGAAAAAGAAAAAATAGAAATAAAATCATTAAAAAGAGGAGAATGTTTAATGTTTGTAGGAGGAGAACATATACTAACTAACATAGAAGCAGCAGAATTTGAAAAAGAAATAATAGAAGGGAGAAAATAATATGAAAACTGTTATGACAGCAGTAGCAAATCCTATAATAAATGAAAAATTAAAAAATGAAACAAACATACAAATTATAGGCAATGATATACAATATAAAGAAGGAGTAATAGAAGCATTAGAAAAAAATAAAGAAATAAATTATTTAATATTAAGCGATATATTAATAGGAAAAGAATTATTAATAGAATTAATAAAAAAAATTAAAATAATAAATAAAAATATTAAAATATTAGTAATATTAACAGAAGAAAATAAAAAAGAATGCGATAATTTAATATCTTGCGGAGTAGAAAAAATATTCTATAATAATAATGTAGAAATTAAAGAAATTGTAAAAGTAATTAATGAAGAAAATGAAACAGATAAATTAATAGAAGAAATTAATTCTTTAAAAAAAATAATAATAGAAAATAATAACAAAAATAATTTAGAAAAAAATAAAAAAACACAAAATAAAATAAAAAAAGAAAATAAATTAAAAAATAAATTATTAATATTTAATAAAATAAAAATAATAAATAATATAAAAAATAAAATAAATAAATATTTACCTAAAAAATTAATTAATAAAAATAATAATATAAAAAGTGAAGTTATATCTGTTTTAGGTCCAGCAGGAGTGGGGAAGAGTATTTTTACAATTAATTTAGCTAATTCATATGTTTATTCTAAAAATAAAATTTTAATTATAGATTTTGATATCTTAAATAATAGTCTACATACAATTTTAGGTCTAAAAAAATATTCCAAAATAATAAGAGAAAAATTAAAAAATAATAATTTAATAAATAGCAAAATAAATATTAAAGAATTAACTATTAAAATAACAAATAAAATAGACTTAATTTCTGGAATAAATTTATTATTTGATTCAAAATATAAAATAAGTAGTGAAAAAATATATAATATAATTAATGAATTAAAAGAAAAATATGAAATAATAATTATAGATAATTCTGCTGAATGCTTTTTTGATTATACAAAAAATATTATAGAAAATAGTAATATTAATATATTTATTACAGAAGCAAATTTATCTGAAATAAAAAAATCAAAAAATTTATTAAATATATATATCAATAAATGGAATATTAATAAAAATAAAATAAATATATTATTTAATAAATTTAATAAAAATAGTATAGACATAAATATATTAAAAAATATTTTTAATGAATTTAATATATTAGGAAAATTAAATTTTGATGATAAATACAATTTAATAATAAATAAAAATGGAATAACTTGTGATAATAAAATTATGAAAGAATATATAAATATAAATAAAAAAATAGAAGAAGAAAATTTAACTAAAATAAAAAATTAAAAAATAAAATAAATTAATATTAATTAATATATATGTTTATTTATTAATAATAAAAATTAAATTATTATTTTCATAAAAATATTTTTTTGGAATTTTATTAAATAAACAAAAAATAAATAAAATAAAAAATCTTATAAAAAAATAAAAATAACAATGATTAAAAAAATAAAATATTAATTAAAATAAAATTATTATTTTTATAAAAATACTTTTTTAATTTATTAAATAAAATAAAAAAATAATTAAGAGAAAATATAAAATATAAAAAATAATAATTAATAAAAAATTAATTTAAAAAATAATTTAAAATAAAAATATATAATTTAAAAGATATAAAAAACTAAAAAATATAAATTTGTTTTTTTAAATAGTAAAAAAGTAAATAGAAGAACAAGGTTACATAAATATAAAACTATGTATACATAATAATGGAAAATACAAGATTTGAAAAAAGTAAAAATATATATTTGAATTTACCAAAAAGACAAAATAGAATATTTAGAATATAAATAAAAAATAAGGAAGAGATTATAAACTTATATTTTAAAATGATGAATAACGTTAATTAGTAATAAAGGTATGTAAAAAAATATATTTTTTAAACGAAAATATACGAAAAAAATAAAACAAAAACAAACGGATCTCTAGGAATTATAAAAATGGATAAAAATAATAAAAATTAAAAACGTATCAATAAAATATAGGTATATATGTAAATTATTTAGTTACATATAAAATGTATATAAAAAATAAAAGAAGAAAATTTTAAAAAACAATCTTAAATTGTCAAAATGGTAAAAATATATAGCGAAAAATAAGAAAAGAAAAATTATAAATTGTTTATAAAAAATTTGTATATTTTGAAAATTGTATATTAACTTTTTAAAAAACTTTTATACAATAAATTAAACTTATACATAAAAAATAGTTATATTAAAAATATATTTTAAATTAATAATTATAAAAAATAATAATTAATAAAAAAATAATTATTAAAATTTTAAAAATAAAAAAATTAAAATAAAAATAATTAAAGATTAAATATAAAAAATAAATTAAAATAAAAATATAAAAAAATAAAATATATTAAAAATAAATAATTATTTTTTTAATATATTTAAAATAAATTTTTATAATTATTTTTTAAATTAAATATTAAAATTTCAAAATTAAAAATTAAAAATTAAAAATTAAAAATTAAAAATAATTATTATTTATATAATTACAATTAAATAAATAATAATTAAAAACAATAATATTAATTAATATTATAAAAAATTTTAATCATTATCTATTAAAATATAAAAATAAAATCAACGAAAGAGGTGTTTTAAATATGAGTAACTTATTAGAGAATAATCAAGAAATAAGTAATACTTTGACAAATTCTAATGAAAATGAGCTAACAAATGAAAAAGAACAAAAAAGTTTTTTAGAGACAACATTAGGGAAAACAATTAATACAGCAATTGACATAGGATTAAGATGGGTATTACCAGATTTTATAGAAAATCAAATAATAGATGTAAAAGATAGTTTAATTAAAGGAGGTCTAAAGGAAGGAATAAATACTGTTATAGATAGTGCTGTTGATATGGGGAAAAGTGTAATGGGTATATTTACAGGTAAATTTGATAGCATATCACAAGCACAAGATGCTGTGAAAAATGGTGGAATTATAGATGGAATTTCAGGAATTTTAGATAGCGTAGTAAACAAAACAACTGAAAACGGTTTGCTAAACTCTAATATAGGAAATTTAATATTAAAAGGAAAAGACGTTATATTAGATAATGTGAGTAAAAATATAGAAAATAATTTTACAGAACAATTAAGTGGTATAGAGAAATTATCTAGATATGAAGAAAGCTGGAAAGGATATTTTAATGAAAAAGATTTTGACGGAATGGAAAGAGAATATGCTAATATCCAAGAACAGTTAAATAAATTGTTACCATTAGAAAATACATTAAAACAAGCAAGACAAATAGAAAATATACATATGCTAATAAAAAATAATGGTCAAAATTTTAATTTAACAAATGAACAATTAGAATTGGCTAAATCATTAACGTAAAATATTAAACAAAATATGAAAAATTAAAAAGATATAAAATATTAAAAAAGTATAGAATATAAAAAAGATAAAATATAAAATATAAAATAAAAAAGATAAAATATAAAATAAAAAATATAAAATATAAAAGATAAAAGATAAAAGATAAAAGATAAAAAATAAAAGCATAAAATATAGAAAATAAAAAATATTAAAAGTAAAAATAATATATTAGAAAATATAGAATAAAAAGTAAAAAATAAATAACAAAATAATAAAATAAATAATTAATAAAAAAATTAAAAATTCTTACAGAATAGGGACTTTTTTTACTTTGTTCGCTTGCATATTTTTGTACGTTTTAGTATAATATAAAGGTAAAGAAAAAGTGAAAAGAGGTAGTAAAATGGAGTCAAATGACATTAAAAAGAATGACGGAAAAATTGTTGTAAAAGACATCGAAAAAGAAATGAAAACCGCATATATTGACTATGCAATGAGTGTAATTGTATCACGTGCTTTACCAGATGTAAGGGACGGATTAAAGCCAGTACATAGAAGAATTTTATATGCTATGTATGAAGATGGAATTACATCAGACAAGCCATATAGAAAGTGTGCTAATACAGTTGGATCTGTTTTAGGTAGATACCATCCTCACGGCGATGCTTCTGTTTATGATGCAATGGTAAGAATGGCACAAGACTTTAGTTTAAGATATCCATTAATTGACGGACATGGAAACTTCGGATCTATAGATGGTGATGGAGCTGCCGCAATGAGGTATACTGAGGCAAGGATGGCTAAAATTGCAGAAACGATGCTTACAGATATAGAAAAAAATACAGTTGATTTTATGCCAAACTATGATGATAGACTTCAAGAACCAACAGTTTTACCTTCAAAAATACCAACATTATTAATAAATGGTTCATCAGGAATTGCTGTAGGAATGGCAACAAATATTCCTCCTCATAATTTAACAGAAGTTATAAATGGAATTATAAAAATAATAGATGAAGACAATGTTACAGACGAGGAATTAGCTAAAATTATAAAAGGACCGGATTTCCCTACAGGAGGATTAATTTTAGGTAGAGAAGGTATAAAACAAGCATATACAACAGGAAAAGGAAAAATTATAGTAAGAGCAGAAGCAGAAATTGAAGAAATGGAAAATGGTAGACAAAGAATTATTGTAAGGTCATTACCATACCAAGTAAATAAAGCAAGACTAATAGAATACATTGCAAACTTAGTTAAAGATAAAAAAATAGAAGGCATTTCTGAATTAAGAGATGAATCAGATAGAAATGATAAAGTAAGAATAGTTATTGGCTTAAAGAAAGATGCAAATGCTCAAGTTGTATTAAACCATTTATATAAAAATACACAAATGCAAGATTCTTTTGGAATTATAATGCTTGCATTAGTAAATGGAGAGCCAAAAATATTAACATTAAGACAATGTTTAGACTGCTATATAGACCATAGAAAAACTGTTATTTTGCGTAGAACACAATTTGACTTAGATAAAGCTTTAGCTAGAGCACATATATTAGAAGGATTAAGAATTGCTATAGATAATATTGACGAAGTAATTAATATTATAAGAAATTCTTATGATGATGCTAAAGAAAAATTAATGGAGAGATTTAGCTTAACAGATATACAAGCTCAAGCTATCTTAGATATGAGATTAAAAACTTTATCAGGATTGCAAAGAGAGAAAATAGAAGAAGAATATAACGAATTAATGAAATTAATTGCTCATTTAAGAGAGATTTTAGCTAGTGAGAGATTAGTCTTTGATATTATAAAAGAAGAATTATTAGAAATTAAAGAAAAATACGGAGACGAAAGACAAACTAAAATTGTTGCAGCAGAAGGCGAAATAGATGACGAAGATTTAATAAAAGAAGAGCAAAATGTAATAACTCTAACTCATTTTGGCTATGTAAAGAGAATGCCTATAGATACATATAAAAGCCAAAAAAGAGGCGGAAAAGGAATAGCAGGAATGGCAACAAGAGAAGAAGATTTTGTAAAACAAATATTTACAGCTTCTACTCATGATACAATATTATTCTTTAGTAATAAAGGAAAAGTATATACCTTAAAAGGATATGAACTTCCAGAAGCAGGTAGAACAGCTAAAGGAACTGCTATAGTAAACTTATTAAGACTAGACCAAGGAGAGAAAATTACAGCTGTTATACCAATTGCAAATTTTGCAGAAGGTAAATACTTATTAATGGCAACAAGAAACGGAATGATTAAGAAAACAGCATTATCAGAATATTCATCAGTAAGAAAGAGTGGATTACTAGGAATAACATTAAGAGAAAATGATGAACTTATAGGAGTAAGATTAACTGATGGAGAAGACGATGTAGTTTTAGTTACAAGTCATGGTATGAGTATTACATTTAGTGAAAAAGATGTAAGACCAATAGGAAGAGTTTCTCAAGGTGTAATCGGAATAAAATTAGATGACGATGATTTTGTAATTGGAATGGAATCAATAATAAGTAGAGAAAATGCTACACTTCTTGCTATAACAGAAAACGGATTTGGAAAGAGAACAGAGTTAGATGAATATAGAGTTCAAACAAGAGGTGGAAAAGGTATTTTAACTTATAAAATAACCGCTAAGACAGGAAATATTGTAGGAATAAGAATAACTACAGATGATGAAGATGTTATGATTATTACCGAAAATGGAACTATTATAAGATTAGAAGTAAAAGACATTAATGTATTAGGAAGAACTACACAAGGAGTTACTCTAATGAGAACAAATGAAGGCAAAGTTGTTAGCATAGAAACAATTAAGCCTGAGGAGGAAGAGTAATGAATAAATTGGAAGCACTTGAAAGTGTAAGTACATTAGTAGAAAATCAATTAGTAACAAGTTTAAAACTAATTAGAGAAGGTTCGTATGGAATTTTAAGTAGTACTGTAAAAGAACGAGAGGTTAAAAGGTTTAAGACACAAAATATATCAAAAGAATATTCTTCGATATTATCAGATGAAGAAATTAACATTATAATAGAATACATTTTATTAAAAAGCGGAATAAAAGTTAATGATGCTGAACTTACTAAATCAAAAGCACCAGATTTAGATGAAAGATAATAGATAAAAAAAGATTTAAGAAAAAAAGATTTATTTTCTTAAATCTTTTTTTTCTTAAATCTAATATCATCTCCAAAAAAGTAGCAAATATTGTAGTTTCCAACGATTCTAGAAACAATACGCTCATCATAATTATTAAATAAATTTTGAAGACTTAAATTAGTAGAAATAATAGTCTTAGTTATTTTATTTTGATTAAGCAAACGTGTATTTATAATATTAAATAATTCTGTAAATTTAATATTATTCATTGCTTCTGTGCCTAAGTCATCTATAATTAATAAGTCTGCACTTAGAATATTATGATAGATATCTGGAGAGCTATTTTGTTTATTAAAACGGTAATCTATTATAGTATCAAGCATTACAGGTGCAGTCTGATATAATACAGTTTTTCCTTTTTTTATTAATTCATTTGCTATACAACTAGACAAAAAAGTTTTACCAAGGCCAGTATTTCCTGTAAATAATAAATTTTTTTCTGTTGGGTTATCAAAATTTTCAATAAATTTTAAGCAAATATCTCTAATTAATGATATATTCTCTCTAGGAGATACTTTTGATTTATATTTTTCAGGATTAGTATCATTTGAATAAAGATTTAAATTAAAATTTTCAAAATTTTGATTTTTTAAATTATAAATATTTGATTTATTATATTCTAAGTCAAATAGTTTTTGCTTTAAACATGAGCACATTTCCGTCTGATTATTTTTAGTAATATAGCCTGTGTCTTTACATATTGGACACTCATATTTAGGAAGAAAATAATCTTCGGAAATATTTAAACTATTTAATATTTTATTTTTTTCGTCTTTTAGATTTTTAATATTTCTATTTAATTCGTCTAATTTTTCTTTTGAATTTTTATTTATTAAAGACAAAGAAGTAGATATAGCAAGAGATGTTATTTTTTCATCAAGCTTTTGCAATTCAGGGTGTTCGTTATAAAATTTGGCTTTTTTGTTATCTGCTTCTTGTTCCTCTAGCATACGCTTTTTATCATATTCTATTAAAATATCTTTTAAATAAGAATTATTCATTATATTCTCCACTAACTAATTTTAACTTAAATTTTCTACAGGTTTATTTACATATAAGTCGTCTAAATTATCATAATTTCTTTGATTATATTGATTGTATCCGGTTGATTTTTGTAAATTTTGTACATTTTTTTGTTTAACTTTCATATCGGCGATATACTTTTGAACTTGTTCTGGTGTTTTTAATCCTTTATCATACCAATCTGAAATTAATTTGTTTAAGTAATCGAAATTAGGATTAACTTTTGAAGTAGTCTTTTTTAAGGCAATTTCTATTATATCTAAAGAATAAGCATAATCTACAACCCATTTTTCTACATAAGCTCTTTCGTATTGTGATAGTTGTCTATTTAAAGAAAGTTTTTTAGAAATTGACTTAATTATTACATTTATCTTTTCTTGTCTCTCATAATAATTATCTAAATCAGAAAATGTCTTTATTTTATTGTTTGCCCATGCTTCTGCAACTGTCTGAATATAAGACCTGTTTAAAGCTGCTTTATTAAAACAATAATTAAATAGGGCAATCATAACTTCTTCATCGAAACCATATTTGCTAAACCAAAGTTCTATATCTGGATACCAAGAAAGAGGCATTAAACCAGAGAAATACTTGTTATTAATATATTCTATTGATTGAGCACGTTTTTGATCTTCTGCAGATTTTTGAAGTTGTTCTGCAGATAAGGAAGTTTTAGGCTTATAAAGTTTATGAAGTTCGATTTCTTGAAGGTCGTTTATAATATATCCAGTTGTTTTTTTAGTTAAAACTCCCATGTCTTCCCAATATTTAATTCCATCTTGAATTACTTTAAGAGGCAAAACTAATTTTTTAGACAAATCATTTAATTTTATATCTTTATCATATTTAGATAAAAATAAAATATATAGATATATTTTTACATAATCTCCATTAGCAGAAGATAAATATTCAGAGAAAAATATATCTGGTATTTGTGTATTAGAAAATATTGGTGCCTGTGGATTTTGTTCTAATTTCATATAATCTGCCTCCTACTAACTTGTATATAGTATTATTGTGTATATACACTATATACAGTTTACAACAGATTATATCATTTTCCGACTTTTTTTACAATACAAATATAATTTTGGTTTGAAAATAAATTTTGATATGTAAATAAATATAGATATAATATTTTCATGGTTAAAACTAAAAATACTTAATAACAAAATTGGAAGGCATAAAGCTATAAATACAAATATTTTAATATTTATATTATTAAAAAATATATTTATTAAGCAAAATATAAAAACACACCAAATTATATTTAAAATTAAGACATTATATTCTATAATACCAAGAAATTTGCTATTAAAATTATAATTTTGTGGAAAAATAAATTTCATAAAAAAACACTCCTAAAATTTATAAAAATATAATTTTATTATATTTTAAAAGTTACCGTTAGACACGCACTGGTAAGACAAATTAAACACTAAAAAAATATATAAATTAATAATAAAAGAGCAAAAGTATAAAAAAATGATGTATAAAATAAATAGATGATACTTTTTTATATTACTTTGTAATAAGCCCTTTAGAAAAACTAAAATTATTACTAATATCTGTACTTATTCCTCCTATAAGTTCTTTCATATATGAGTTAGCACGAATTAAAGCATATATTCCACCAATGTACATTAATTGTGAAAATACGTCAGTAGTATCAAAGTTAAAAGTGAATATAACAATTAATATAATTGAAACTAAAGATTGTAATAAAAGCAAAGAAATTATAGTGCGTAAATACATTTTGAAAAACCAACTAGTAGAGTTATTAATAAGTGTTAAAATTGCAAAGGGAGTTATTAATATAAAAACTTTTAGCATAATATAACGTAAAGAATAAGAAAAAACTAAATTTAATAAGCTAATAGAAGCAAAAGTTTTAATAATTCCATCAAAAGAAAATATATTAAATGTAGAATTTTCAGTAGAAATAGAGTCATTTAACTTATTTACTAATTCTGAAAAAGAAATATTACAATTAAAAATATTTTCACCAAGTTCTCTAATAGCAGAAGAAATAAAAGAATTTATATTAATTAATTGTTCTAATATAAAAAAAGAACTATTTATACAAATTCCAAAAATTATAACTTTAAATACAAACTGATAAGGCCTTTCTATTTGAATACCTATGTAATGAGAATATAATAGTTTAATTCCGTAATAAATTAAAAAACCAACCAGCAAAGAATTAACTATTAAAAGTAAGCCATTACCTGAACTTGTTCCAAATATTTTTTGAATAAAAGATTCATTTAATATATCAGTATTAATAAACACAATATCATCTAAAAAAGAATAAATACTATTGTCTATTGATGAAAATAAAGTTTGAAAAATGCTATTAATAGTTTTTATAATAACATCTGTTAAATTCATAGATTCCAATATATCACCTCATTTTATCCAACAAGACTTTCTATAGCAGACAAGATTAATTGTATAGCTAAAATAAAGGCATAAGAAAATAAACTGCCTCTAATTAATTTTTTTGCAGTACGAATTCTTTCTTCATCGCCAAAACTAAATTTTTTCATAAAAACGCCAATTCCTACAGCAACTGCAGCGGCAGGAGTTGCTAGTTTTACTAGCCATTCTGTTATATTAGTAAAAGCATCATTTAGTTTAGTAACCAATTTAGGAGTTGCTGCTAAAGTTAAATTTGGAAAAATAAATAATAAAATAAAATTAAAAATTAAAGTTAATATTAGTAATTTAAAAAAAACATTATTTTTTAAAAAATATTTTTTATTTAATTTAGACATAAAATCACCTTATAAAAATATTTAGGCTTTGATGGATGCCTATGAACCAAATGTTTTAAAATAAGGAATTAATTTAAGCTTTTTAGGCTCTAAAATTTTATTACCATCTGATAAAAAAGATAAGCATGTAAAGTTTTCTAAATTTTGCGTAAAAAAATTTGTATCATAAATAAAGTCATATTGGAGATAAGTATTTAAACTTTCAGAAATATTAGAATCTTTAGAATTTAAAGAGTTAGAAAAATAGCTATAAATTGTAGATTGAGCATTTTCAGAAATACTCTTAGAAATTTTTTCTTTATCTTCTTTTCCTATTTGTTTTTGAGCACTTTCTATTGTAAATATGTCATCAGTCCTAAACCAAAGTTTATTTACTAAATTTTGAATAATAACTTTAACTGTAGATTCGTTATTTATAGTATTTAATAAAGAAGAATAACTTTGAGTAGCAACTATATTTATACATTTAGATTCTCTACTTTGTGCAAAAAAGTTTGCATCAGATGCTGTACAATATTCGTGATATTCATCTGAAATAAAGGCTATAGGTCTTTGCGCATCCATATTATTCTTGGATAAACGGATTAAAGCCTCAGTTTGAAAATCCAATTTTAAATAAGTAGCAATTATTTTTGACAAATCTTGATATTCACTAATATTCATATTTAAGACTACAATTTTGCCATTATTTAATACATCCTCAAAACCGAAAAAGTTTAAATCTTCTTTATTTGGAGAAAAAGTATTATGGACTTTATAATCAGAGACAAATATATTAGTAATACGAGTAATTTCAGATTTTAGTATAGATTTTGTACGAAAATCTAAGCTGTTGTATTCCTTTTCAAAAAAATTAAGTGCTGACCAGAGATTATAAATATCTTCTTCATTTAATTTATTAGAAATAAAAAGTTCTCTTAAAAATTTAATTTTTTCTAAGTAATAATTATCTATTGTAACTAATTTATGAATTTCCTCAAATGTAACATAATAATTATTATAAATTCTACAAAGTTTAATACACTCTGTCAATATTTGTTCTGCTTTATCTATCCAAAAACTTTCTGTATTGTTAGGAGAAAAAAGTAATAAAATAGTTTTTAGTCTATTAGCTAAAACATTGGCTTTTAAATGTGGTTTGTGCAGAGGATTATATTTGTAAAAACCTCCAAGCTCTAATACTATTAAATCAGAAGATCTATTTTCTCTTTCTGCGAACTCTTTTACTTTTTTATAATAATTTCCTTTAACATCTAAAATAAGCATACCTATTTTTGAAGTAATGTCATCTGAATTATAAGAAATAAGCTGTTTTGTAAATGGATACATAGCGCTACTAGTTTTTCCTGTACCGATTGTACCAGTAATAAGAATATTTTGATATAAAGACTTCTCATTAAGAGTAATTTTTTGACCATTTTCATCTAAACCTATTAATAAGTTAAGATTAAAAGATTTTTTTTCAATTAAACTTGGAAGAAAAGAATGTCGATGAGTTGTTTTATGCTTATTAATTTTAAACTTATCTTTTTTAGGGGCTATTTTATTGTAAATACTAAAAAGAATAGAATAAATTGAATTAAAAATAAAAATAGAAGAACCAACATATGAGATAATAAAAGCTATTTTTATATAATGCCATAAAACAGGTTGCTCTATGCAAATGTCAAAATCTCTCAAGCCATAGTCAATTATAATTGAATTACTTTGAAAAATAGGATAAAAAACTTTCCAGCCAATATAGCAGAAAAATAAAGAAAAAACAAATATAAAAATAATACGTTTTATAAAAATACCTCCTAAATAAAAAATGAGAAATTACTTATTATTGAAAAAATCATTCTTTTTTAGATTTAATTTAGAACCTTGCTGATTTCTAAAAATTTTAATATCAAAAAACAAATAAATTGAATAGAAAAAAATAAAAGAATTAATAATAAATACTATAAAGAAAAAATCAATTAAATTTATAACAAAACCTCCTTTACAATTTTTACCATAATACAATAAAAAAACAAATTTGTCTATACTTTTTTTAAAAAATATGATAAAATATTAAAAGCTTTTTAAAAAAGCATTATATTATTTTTATAAATAAGAAAGGAATGATATTTAAAATGAATATAGAAAAAACAACAACTATTGGTGAAATATTAGAAAAAGCACCAGAAAAAGCAGACTTATTATTAGAAGCTGGAATGCACTGTTTAGGATGTCCTGCTTCTCAAATGGAAACATTAGAGGAAGCTTGTGAAGTGCACGGAATAGATGTAAACGAGTTAGTAGAGAAACTAAATAAATAATAAGAATATTTAAGTTTTTTTTAATTTAAACTCTATTTTGAACAGTATATTTGAGAATTTAATAAAATATTTTATTAAATTCTCAAATAATTGTTGACAAATAAAGAAAAATAGGGTAAAATAAATTCTGCATTTGTTACTTGGGTGTGACAAATTATCTGGGTCATTAGCTCAGGTGGTAGAGCACTTGACTTTTAATCAAGTTGTCCGCGGTTCGAGTCCGCGATGGCTCACCAGATTTTAGGATTTAATTAACATATTCTTAGTTAAATCCTAAACTATATTATGGCCCCGTGGTCAAGCGGTTAAGACATCGCCCTTTCACGGCGGAGACATGGGTTCGATTCCCGTCGGGGTCACCAAATGCCACTTTAGCTCAGCTGGTAGAGCAACTGACTTGTGGGATAGATAAAACTAAGTTTTATTTTGAACTATCTTGCACCTATATGTGGAAACATATATAGTGGACACCGCTAATTCGGGGAAAGCTAAATACAAAGTATATGCTAATCCCGAGCTAAAGAAATATTTTCTTGAGTGTAGAGACTTTATACGGTGTACCTAAGGTTAATATAGCTAAGGTAAAGAGAAAGTCCAGACTACAAACACTTCTTAAGTGGTAATGAAAATTATAGTAGTATGAATCAGTAGGTCGTCCGTTCGAATCGGACAAGTGGCTCCAATTAACTAAGAAGAACTGGAATTTCCTAGTTCTTCTTTTTTTAATATTTTAAAGTAAAAAATAAAAGGAATTGGGGCATCTTTATCATCAAAAGCCAATTTATAAATATTATCTTTATTTATTTTTTAGGAGATTATGATGGATTGCTTGAACTGTGGAACCAAAATATCAAAAAAGAAAAAATTTTGTAATATAACATGCCAAAAGGAATATCAATATAACGAATATATAAAAGCATGGAAAAACGGACTTCTACATATAAGGGGGCGAATTTAAATAATGGAAGAAAATCAAGAAAAAAATATAGTAAATAAGGTAGTAGTAGTTACAGGAGGCGCTAGAGGAATAGGTGCAGAAATTGTAAAATTTCTAGCTAAATTAGGTTACAAAGTAGTACTTAACTACAACAAATCAGAAAGTTATGCACAAGATGTGAAAAAAGAGTTAAATAATGTTGAGATATTTAAAGCGGATGTATCTAAGAAAGAAGAAGCAAATGCTTTAATTGATTTTGCTATAAAAAAATATGGAAAAATAGATGTACTTATTAATAATGCAGGAATTGCACAAACTAAATTATTTACAGAGATAACAGATGAAGATTGGAAGAATATTATAGACACTAATTTAAATTCAGCATTTTACTGTAGTAGAGAAGCTGTAAAAAATATGATACATAATAAAAGTGGTTTAATAATAAATATTTCATCAATATGGGGAATAACAGGCGCATCTTGTGAAGTTGCATATTCTACAAGCAAAGCAGCAATAAATGGTTTTACGAAGGCACTAGCAAAAGAGTTAGGACCTTCTAATATACGTGTAAATGCAATTGCACCAGGAATAATAAATACAGCAATGAACAGTTATTTAAGTGAAGATGAATTAAAAAACATAAAAGAAGAAATTCCATTAGAAAAAATTGGAGATCCAGTAGATATTGCTAAGTGTGTAAAATGGCTAATAGAAGATAATTACACAACAGGACAAATTATTTCCATAAATGGTGGATGGATATGCTAAAAAGAAATATATAAATTAATTATATATTTCTAACACAAAACCCCTAGCTTATAGCTAAGGGTTATTTTTTATTCTTCGTGAACTTTTCTTCTATAATTTCCTGAAATAATTCTTGGAATATAAGTTATTATTTTATAAACTGCAATACGAATTTTTTTACTCCAAATGTAAGATTTTCTTAACTTTCTAGGAGCAGCAAGTGACATTTCTTCAACAGGAACTAATGATAACTCTACTTTTTCTATAGGAAAAACATAGTTAGCTCCATTATTATTATCCCAATTATTATTATTATCTCTAAAGCAGAAATTAAAAGTATCATAAGATTTTAAATTTAATTCAGCTTGAAAACCTAATTCTGTTTTTTCCATTTTTATTTCATTTAAATCTTCCCAATTTAGTCCAAAACCATAATGTATATATACTTCTTCTGCATTATTTTGAAATAAATCTCCTGTGTAAGAAATTTTTACGTTACTATTTTCCACTAATTTATCTGTATTAAAAAATATATTCTTTACTAATTCCATTTACTTTACTCCTTATTCTTCTCTTGTTAACATACAAATTATAATATTAAAAATATGTTTATGCAAGTACTTTTTACAAAATTTATCAAATATGTTAATTAATCTACATTTGTTCCTAAAATTTTGCCAATAATATAAAACTCATCATCTTTAGTTATACAAATATCTTCTATTTCCTTCTTTTCTGCTCTTAAAGCAATGTCATCTTTTCTTATAATAAAACGCCTTACTAATAAGTTACCTTTATAAGAGAATAAACCTATGTCTTTGTTTTCTAAAGGTGTGTTAATAGCTAAAAAAGCATAAGAATCCTTTTTTAATTTTGGATCCATAGAATCATCATTAATTTTTATTGCAATAGATGCATTAGGCATGCTAGATGGACATGCAATAAAATCTTCTATATTTACAGCAGGAACGTTTTGATATGAAATATGATTTACTAACTTATATTCTTTATGAACATCGTCCATACTTTTATCTATAGTATATAAAGTTGGTTGGTATGGGACATCTAATGCTTTACATATGGCTTTTAAAGCTTTATAACTAGGACTTCTTTCGCCTTTTTCAATATGTGTAAGATGACCGATATTTATATTAGTTTTTTCCGCAAGTTCAGTTTTTGACATGTTTTTTTCCTTGCGAATTTTTGCAATCATATCACCAATCATAAAACATTCTCCTTATAAAATATATATAACATTATATATAAATAATTACAAAATGTCTATATTTGTAACAATAATGTAACAAAAATATCAAAATTTGACAAAATATGTATTATTATTTATTGTAAAAAATATTGCATTGTGGTAATATTATTGCATAAACACATATATTATATAGTGGAGGAAGGACAATGGGGAAGCAGAAAAAAAGAAATGAAAAAAAAGAAACACAAAAGACAAAAGTTCAAAATACGCAAGAATTAGATGCGAAACAAGAAGAGAAAGAAGAGTTACAAGCAAATGTTTCTACTACTACTAATAATGAGGAGATAAAGAAAAGCGAAAAATTAAATGAAAATAAAGAAAAAGTGGAAACAAAGGATGCTAAAGAAAAAGCAAAGAATATAAGTGATGAGAAAATAGATGAAAATGCTAATAATATTGAAGAAAATAAAGATGTTTCAGAAAGTAAAGAAAAACACAAAGAAATAGCAAGTAGCGAAACTAACAAAAAAATCGATGGTAACAAAAAAATAGAAAATAGTGAAAAGAAAGCAATAACACCTGCTCCAGAGAAAGCAGTTACAAATATAGAAAATAAAAAAGAAGCTAAAAAAACAAAAAACAAAAAGAAAAGAAAGATTATATATATAGTTATTGCCGTTCTAATTTTCATTTTAGCTGTGTTTTCTGTAATATTTTCATTACTAAATATTAACAACAATGATATAGTAGATGGAGTAAGCATAAAAGGAATTAATGTTTCAGGAATGTCAAAAGAAGAGGCTAAACAAAATATAGAAAAAATAACAACAGAAAAATTATTAAAAACAATCAAACTTGTAGATGGAGATTATAAAGTAGACCTTAACCCAAAAGACATAGAAGCTTCATTTAATGTAGAAAAAGCAGTAGAAGAAGCATATAACATAGGTAGAGACGGAAACATTATAACTAATAATTATGAAATTCTTGTAGCAAAGTTATTTAAAAAGGATATAAACCTAGATTTTAGTTTAAATGAAGAAAGATTAGTGGAAATAATAAATGATACTTCTTTAAAATTACCTGGAACAGTAGTACAAAATAGTTATTATATAGAAGATGATGAGCTAATAATTACAAAAGGAACTGCTGGAGAGAGAATAAAAACAGACGAATTTAAATCAGAAATTTACAATAACATAGAAGACTTAAATGTAGGAGATACAGAATTAAAAATACCTACAGAAATAGTAGAACCAGATCCAATTGATTTAGAAAAAATAAAAAATGAAATATATAAAGAACCAAAAGATGCTTATGTAACTAAAAACCCTACAGAAGTACATACACACGTAAATGGTGTTGATTTTGCAATAAGTATGGAAGAAGCAAAAAAAATAATAGAAGAAGATAAAGATGAATATATAATTCCACTTAAAATAACTATACCAGATAAAACTATAGCAGATTTAGGCGAAGAGGCATTTCCTGATATGCTATCAACATTTACAACAAGATATGACGCAAGCAATTACAACAGGAGTACAAATATAGAATTAGCAACAAAATCAATAAACGGAACAGTTATAATGCCAGGCGAAGTATTTTCATATAACCAAACAATAGGAAGAACTACATTAGAAAAGGGTTACAAAGAAGGTACTGCATATGTTGGAGGCAAAGTTGTACCAGATGTAGGAGGCGGAATTTGTCAAGTTTCTTCTACATTATATAATACAGCATTATTAGCAAATTTAGAAATTACAGAAAGAAGCAATCACTTATTTGAAACTTCATATGTAGCACCAAGTAGAGATGCTACAGTATACTGGGGCTCTATAGATTTTAAATTTAAAAATACAAGAAGCTATCCAATAAAAATAGTAGGAACAGCTAAAAATGGTGTAGTAAAAATCGATTTATATGGAATAAAAGAGAAAGAAGAATACGAAGTTGTAATAGAGTCAGAAGTTATATCATATATACCTAATGAAACAGAATATAAAAAAGATTCAACATTAGAAAGTGGTAAGAAAGTAGTAGAGCAAGTTGGATTTAATGGTTGTAAAAGCAAAGGATATAGAATACTAAAGAAAAACGGAGTAGTTATTTCTAGAACATTACTTTCTACAGATACTTACAGTCCACAAAACAAAGTTGTAAGAGTAGGAACAAAAAAGGTAACAACAAATAAAAACAACACCACAAACACTACAAAAAAAGAAAACGCTACAAAACCAGAGAATAAAACAGAACAATAAAATTTTTATTAGAAGTATTGACAAATACTTGAATTACGGCGTATAATATACGTTGTAACGCGTCATTAGCTCAGTTGGTAGAGCAGCAGACTCTTAATCTGATGGTCGGAGGTTCGACTCCTCTATGACGCACCAAATAGCTTGAGGGAGTAAGAATATAAGTTTCTTACTCCCTTTTGTTTTTATAATTTCCCGACTTTTTCCCGACTTAGTTTTAAATTCCCCCAATATTCCCACAAATAAAATTGCACAACATTCTTGTAATATACTATTTTTATTGTTATTATAAGTACAAAGAGTAAAATAGAAAGGAGAAAAAATGGCTACATTTGATGATTTTATGAAATTAGATATAAGAGTAGGCACAATAATAAATGCTTGCAATTTTGAAAAAGCGAAAAAACCAGCATATAAATTAGAAATTGACTTTGGAAAAGAACTAGGAATAAAAAAATCTTCTGCACAAATTACAGATATATATAAAATAGAAGATTTAATAGGAAAACAAATTTTAGCAGTTGTCAATTTTCCGCCAAGACAAATTGCAGACTTTATGTCAGAAGTGCTAGTATTAGGTACGTATAGTAAAGACGGCGTAGTTTTAATAACTCCAGACATAAAAGTAGAAAACGGAGACAAATTGGGATAAAACTATAAATAATTAAGATTACAAGAAAAATAAAAAATTTTAAGAGAGAATATTAAAAAAGTTAGGAGATTAAATGAAAGCTTTAATTACAGGGGCTTCTTCTGGTATTGGAAGAGATATGGCAAAAGAACTTGCAAAAAGAGGATATAGAGTAATATTAGTTGCAAGAGATAATAAAAAATTAGAAGAAGTCGCAGAAGAAATAAAAAATAATTACAATGTAGAAGTAAAATTCATACAAAAAGATTTATCAAATAAACAAAATTGCATAAATCTATATAATGAATTAAAAAACGAAAACATAGATATTCTTATTAACAACGCTGGATTTGGAGTACATGGTAATTTTGCTGAAACCGATTTAGATAAAGAAATAAATATGTTAGACACAAACGTAATGGCAGTTCATATTTTAATGAAATTATTTTTGCAAGACATGGTAAAAAGAAATAGTGGTAAGATTTTAAATGTATCTTCTATGGCAGCTTTTGCACCCGGTCCATTAATGGCAGGATACTATTCATCAAAAGCATATGTGTATAGGTTATCAGAATGTGTAAAAACAGAACTAAAAATGGCAAAATCTAATGTTAAAATTTCTGTTTTATGTCCAGGACCTGTAAGAACAAATTTTAATAAAGTAGCCAATGTAAACTTTGCAGCACCATCTTTAAGCAGTGATGTAGTTGCAAAATATGCAATTAAGAAAATGCTAAAGGGCAAATTTACAATTGTGCCTGGAAATTTAATGAAGATAACAAGATTTTTTGAAAAAATACTGCCACATAATTGGGTTAGTTATGTATCTTATTTAGTTAATTATAGAAAAAGTGAAAAATAGTTAATAATAAGTAAAGAGGGCGAATGTAAAATAATAATTTTATATTCGTCCTCTATTACTTTATAATTTCAAAATTAAAGCTTATTACAGTTTCTTGTTTCTTAAATTAAAATTTGAGCAATAACTTGCTGACCTGTCCCTAATTTCCCAAATCGGGAAGTTGGGACCTGTCCCCAATTTCCTATTCTACACTTTTTAAGCTTTCTATCATATCAATTTTCTTTAATGCGAAATAATTTACTATATTAACAATTATAGTAAACAATATTGTTAGTAGAGCAGCAAAAACATAACTTAATGGAGCTACAAATTTTTTAAATCTTAACATATCTATTTCGCAGGTTTCTAATATAAAGAAGTCTAAGAAATATCCTGCAACTAAACCTAAAACTAAACCAATTGCTGTTAAAATAATAGTTTCTCTAGTTATATATAGATATACTTCTTTATCATAAAAACCTAAAACTTTTATAGTAGCAAGTTCACGAATTCTTTCGCTAATATTAACATTTGATAAATTGTATAATACTACAAACGCAAGAAGTCCAGCAGATACAATAAGTATAACTACTACGTAATTTAATGACTTCATTGTATCATTCATCATGTTCATTGCAGTTGAGATTCTTGTAACAGATGCAACTTCTGGCTCGTTCATTAAATCTTTAACGAAATTATCTTCGGTTTCGTCATCCATTTCAAAGTTCTTTGTTAAAATTACATTGCTTTCAAAATTTTCTCCATATAAGCTTTGATACATATCTTTAGACATGTAAATATAATGATATACATAGTTTTCTACTACATTAGAGATTTTTACTTGTACTTCGTTATCATCAGTATCTTTTAAAGTAATTGTATCTCCGGCTTCAACATCTAGAAGTTGAGCGGTTTTATCTGTTAATAAAATTCCATCAGCAGGTAGTTCTAAAGCTTCTTTGCTCTTTACATCAGCAAGATTAATTAGTGTGTCAAAACCTGTATTATTGCTTGGAACTATAATTTGTACATCTTCTTCGTTACTACCGTTTATTGCTGTACTAGAAGACATGTATGTTTCACAGACTTTTTCTATTTTATCGTTATTAGTTAATGAATTTATAAAATCCTGCTTTTGCGTATTGTCTAAATCTGCTTTTAAATTAATTTGCAAGTCATAATTAAATACTTTTGCATATTGGTCTGGCATTATGCTTTCTATAGAGTCTTTTATACCAAATCCTGTAACGATTAAAGCAGTACAACCCATAATTCCGATAATTGTCATTAAAAATCTTTTCTTGTATCTAAAAATGTTTCTAACAGTTACTTTTTTACTAAAAGATAGTCTTTTCCATATAAATGTTATTTTTTCTAAGAAAACACGTTTTCCCATTTTTGGAGATTTTGGTCTCATTAGTGTTGCAGGAGTTTGGACAAGTTCTCTCATTACTGCATATATGGTTGCTCCCAAAATACTTATTACAATTAATGTAAAACCTAAACTACTCATCTCAAAGTTAAAGCTTGTTTGTATATCTCCTATTTGATACATCATGCTATACATTTTCCACAAAATTTTTGGTAATAGCACAAAACCAACAGCCATTCCAAGAAGGCTACCTATAACACAAGCTAAACTTGCATAAAGAACATATTTGCTTGTAATATGGAACTTATTATAACCTAAAGCTTTTAAAGTACCTATTTGAGTTCTTTGCTCTTCAACCATCCTTGTCATAGATGTAAGAGAAATTAGTGCAGCTACTATAAAGAAAATAACAGGAAATACTCTACCTATGTTGGCAACACTTTCTGTGTCTTGTATAAAGCTTGAATAACCAGAGTTTCCGGTTCTATCTAAGACATACCAAGTAGGATTTTCTATTTCTGCAATTTTGGCTCTAGCATCATTTAGTTTACTTTCAGCATCAGCAATTTTTTCGTCAAATTCTTTTTTACTTTCTTCTAATTCTTTTTCGCCATCTTCAAGTTCTTTTTTAGAGTTAGCAAGCTCTTCTTCAGCATCATCTAACTGTGCATATGTTGAATTTTTGTTAGAATAATACGCATTTTCATTTTTTTCTAGTTCTTTTTTTGCAGATTGAAGCTCACTTTTTGCATTTTCAATTTCTGCTTTTCCATTTTTTATACCAGTATCAATTTGAGCTATAGCAGAAGTTAATTGAGTTTTAGAACTATTTAGTTCTGTAAGTTTACTTTCAAGTTGCTTTTTAGTTTCTTCTAATGTAGCTTTTTGTTCATCTGGTAATTGAGGATTTTTTAAAGTGTTTTCTATAGTTTCTATATTTTTTTCTACTTCTGAAATTCCAGAATTTAAAGTAGAAAGCTGAGAATTAAGTTCTTCTTTTTGTTCTTCTAATTTATCAAATTCTGCATTTGCTTCTTTTTCTTTTGTTTCTAATTCCTTTTCACTATTCTCAATTTGCTTTTTAACACCTGTAAGTTCTGCATATGCATTAGAAAATTCTCTATCAGCCTCAGCTCTCCCAGATTTTATCTCGGCTTCTGCGTCTTCTATTTGTTTTTTACCATCTTCAAGCTCTTTTTCAGCATCTACAATTTGCTTTTCGGCATCACTTTTTTGTGTATTTAATTCTTCTTCTGCATCTTCAACTTTTTTTGTAGCAGTATTTACTAAACTATCATATCTTGCTTTTTCACGCTCTTCTTTAATATCTTCTATTTTATTTTTTACTTCTGCAACGCAATCCTTATATTTATTAGAAGAGGTAGTATATTCATTTGCACCTTTTACTTTTACGTAAATATTTGTATAAACACTATTAGCTTGAACATTACTTTCTGGAATATACATGTAGTAGTCTATTTTTCCAGCACCTAAGTTGCTTGTTCCTCTATCTAAAGAAATATACATAGGACTTTGAACAGTACCAACTATTTTAAGCTCTTTTTCGTATAAATATGGGACATCTTCACCATCGTCATTTTGACTGTCCTCTATATTAAGCTCAATTGTGTCTCCAATTTTTTTATTATTTGCAAGTAGAAAACTAGGTTCGACAGCACACTCATTTTGAGCAGAAGGAAGAGACCCCTCTATTAATACAGGAGTATTAAAGTCATTTAGAGACATAACTTTAGCAATAACTTCTTTATTTTCAATTTCAATTTGCCCGTCTGTCTCAAAACTGCCATCTACATATTCTACATTTTCCACCTTAGAAATTGCGTCTATGTCATCGCTTGTAAGCCCTAAAGTAGAAATTACTTGAATATCATATACATTTTGATTTTTATAATAAGTATCTAACGTATCTACCATATCTGGTGAAGAAGCTCTAATACCAGCAAAAAAGCCTACGCCTAAAAAAGCCATTAATAAAATGGATATAAAACGCTTATATGTTTTTTTAATTTCTCTAAGAGCGTCTTTTATAAGAGCTTTTTTCATACTTTCACCTTTCGTTTTTTAACTTACCACTCGATTTCTTCTACAGAAATTGGGTGCTCGTTTATTACAATATTTTCTGCAGTACCATTTTTAAAATGTATAACTTTGTCCGCCATTGGAGCCAAAGCCCCGTTGTGAGTTATAATTAGTACTGTCATGTTCTCTTTTCTAGCTGTATCTTGCAATAATTTTAATATTTGTTTACCTGTTTTATAATCTAAAGCACCTGTTGGCTCATCACAAAGAAGTAGTTTTGGATTTTTAGCAATAGCCCTAGCAATAGCTACTCTTTGTTGTTCTCCGCCAGAAAGTTGTGAAGGGAAGTTATTTAATCTATCTTTTAAACCTACTTTTTTTAATACTGTTGTAGGGTCTAAAGAATCCTTACAAATTTCTGTAGCAAGTTCTACATTTTCTTTTGCAGTTAAATTTTGAACTAAATTATAAAATTGGAAAACAAATCCAATATCATTTCTTCTGTATTTTATTAGTTCTTTATTTTTTAAATTTGTAATTATTTTTCCATCAACTGTTACTTTTCCAGATGTGGCACTATCCATACCACCTAAAATGTTTAAAGCAGTTGTTTTACCAGCACCAGAAGGACCAACAATAACTACTAATTCGCCTTTTTCTATGCTAAAATTAGTATTATTTAAAGCCTTAATGGTAACCTCTCCCATTTTATATTCTTTACAAACATTTTTAAATTCAATGTATGACAAGGCATAATCCTCCTTATACTTAATTATTATTTAATTATATTCTTTTATTAAAACAATATCAATAATAGACACAGAAAATTTACAATTAAAGTGAAAAAGTTAATTGCAAAATGGGTTTCTTAGTTAATGGAAAATTATTTTTAACTTAAAGCTAAAATTTAAAGTTAAAAGATAAAGCATGCTTTATGTAAAAAATAAAAAATCTAATTAAAAGAGCAACTAAAATTGAAACAAAAATGTAATACAAATGTAATGAAAAAGAAATACAAAATCCCATAATGAGATGATATAATTATTCTGCACAACAAAATAAACAGCAACAAATTATTCCACATTTATTTATTAATCGTATAAAAGTTAATAATATAACAAAAATATGATTAATAAATAAATTATGTGGAATAATAAAAAAAAGAAAAAATAGTGAAAGCAACCTATAAAAGATGAAGCATAAAAATAAAGAGAAAACTCTGGAGGAACGAAAATGGGTGCAGAAGTAAGAAAAAATAAAAACAAAACAAATAAAATTTTATATAAAAACCATAAAGAAACAAACAGACGGAATTACTTTAATAGCATTAGTAGTTACAGTAATAGTACTATTAATACTAGCAAGTGTAACAATAAGTACAATATTTAGTGATAATGGAATAATAAAAAAGGCACAAGAAGCGGCAAACAAAACAAAAGAAGCAGTAGAACAAGAGCAAGCTGAGTTAAACCAATTATATAATGATTTAGCAAGTATTATGAATAATACAACAGGAGGAAGTACAGAAGAGCCTGAGCCCGAACCTGAGCCAGAATTACCAAGCGACGGAAGTTATAGTGAAGAAAAAGGAGTAAATACGCCAAATTTAGGAGAGGGTATGACACCAATAAAGTGGGACGAAAACGCAAATGACTGGGTAGAAACAGACGGAAGTGACCCAGACTGGTATGATTATTCAGCAAAGAAATGGGCAAATGCAAAAACAGCAGATGGAAGTATGTGGGTATGGATACCAAGATTTGCGTATAGTATACCAAGTGGAGGATACCATACAAGTAACGCAACAGAAATAAGTATAGAATTTATGAAAGGAACAAGTAACGAGAGTAGTAGTGGAAGAAAAAGCTTTAATTATGCAAGTGGAGCAGGAAATTGGAATATACATCCAGCATTTAATTATGGAGAGATAGTAAGTGGAATATGGGTAGCAAAATTTGAGGCAAGTAATAGTAATGGAAAAATAATGGTACAGCCAGGAGTACAAAGTTGGAAAAGTATAACGGTAGATAGTATATATACAAATTGCCTAAATTACAATAAGACATTAAATAGTCATATGATGAAAAATGACGAATGGGGAGCAGTAGCGTATTTAAGTAGAAGTAAATATGGAAAAAATGACGAAGTAACAATAAATGATAGTAGCCCATGTTACACTGGAGGCGGAATTGGAAACACATATGTAAATAATGGAGCGCAGAGTACAACAGGAAACGTATGGGGAGTATATGATATGAGCGGAGGAGCATATGAATATGTAGCAGCATATGTAAATAATGGAAATAGCAATTTGACAAACTGGGGGAAAAGCTTAGTAAATGGGGAAGCAAAAACAAAAAATGTATATATGCCAGCAAGTACAGATAATGGTACAAATAACTATAACCAAAATGCAGGAGTATATGGAGATGCGGTGTATGAGACGAGCACAAGCGGTAGCGAATACACATCGTGGTACGGTGTTGACTCTTACTTTCCTTACACAGGCTATCCTTTCTTCGTTCGAGGAGGCTATTATAATAATAGTTCTAATGCTGGCATATTCTATTTCCACTGGGACATCGGAGATAGCATCAGCCACTATTCGTTCCGTCCGGTCTTGGTCGCAATTTAGATGCGTGTCAGTGGGGACGGAGATTTTTGACAACTACAAAAAAAAGGGTATGTAAATATTTTTGTGTAATTTCATATCCTTATGATAAAATTATATAAACTTAA
The DNA here is from genome assembly GCA_944392105.1 of uncultured Clostridia bacterium. GTDB lineage: Bacteria > Bacillota > Clostridia > TANB77 > CAG-508 > CAG-273. Next base: position 95,540 of record CALXVM010000002.1, read on the forward strand.
CTATCAATGTACTTTATGTATGTTGATAGTTTTTTATATTCTACCTTCATACATTATTTCTAACTCTCTTAAACATTCGCCCCATTCTGGTACTTTACTCGTCCAATTCTTTGTTATTCTCTTTGTTGCTAAATATAATACCTTATTTAATGCTTGTACCGATGGATATATATTTCTTCCTTTATTTAATCTCCTATATCCACTATTTAAGCTCTCTATACTATTTGTTGTGTATATCATTTTCCTTATTCTTTGACTAAACTTATAGAAGGGACATATTACACTCCAGTTTTCTTCCCATCTATTCATTACTACTGGATATTTTTCTTTCCATTTCTCTTGTACATCTATCATTATTTTCTTTCCCATTTCTTCACTTGATGCTGTGTATATTGCTTTTAAGTCTTGGGCAAATTGTGCCTTATCTTTATGATTTACATATTTTAATGTATTTCTTACGAAATGTACCATACATGTTTGATGCTCTGTCTTTGGATATGCTACTTTTATACTTTCTTGTATTCCTGTTAATCCATCTGATGATAGTACCAATATGTCTTTTACTCCTCGATTTTTTATATCGTTTAATACACTTAACCAAAATTTTGAACTTTCACTTTCTCCTACATATATTCCTAGCACTTCTTTTATTCCATTTTTACTTATTCCTAATACTACATATGCTGCATTCTTTCCTATTACTCCATTTGTCTTTACATTGAAATGTATTGCATCTATATACACAAATGGATATACTTCTTCTAATCTCCTTGATTTCCATTCTTCCATCTCTGGTATTATTTTATCTGTTATGTTACTTACCATTTCTGCTGATACTCCAAACCCATATAAGTTTTCTACAAATTCTGATATCTGTCTTGTTGTATTTCCCATCCCATATAATTCTATTATTTGTGTCTCTAACTTTGATATATCTCTGCTATGTTTTGGTACTACTACTGGTTCAAATTCTGATTTTCTATCTCTTGGTATTTCTAATTCTACTTCTCCCATATTTGATTTTACTTTCTTTTTACTGTATCCATTTCTATAATTATCTTGTTTATTATCTTCATGTTTATATTTATTATTTCCTAAATGCTCATCCATTTCTGCTTCTAGCATTGATTTTATTATCTTTCCAAATGATTTTCTTAGTTTTTCTTCTACATCAAATGCGCTCTTTATATCTCCACTTTTCATCATTTCTTTTGCTATTCTCTCTAATAGTTCATCTTCTTCATTTTTCTCTTTCATAAAATATCCTCCTTATGATTATTTTTATTTTATCATAAGGAGGTATTTTTTCATATACCTTTTCAAATTACACAAAGTTTTGTACAGTCACACAAAAATGCACATAATGGGTGCGAATACCGCCTAAATAGATATAACCTATGATAAAATTCGAAAGTTGGACAAAATGCCTTAAAACGCAAAATACGAGGCCGGGTATTTTGCAGGTGTAACACCGCAATACCTCATGTGTAGATATGGTAAACTATATAGTAACCTATTAATGTGCTTTAAGTAAAATAGTATATTATAAATTGACAAGTAAAAATTAACAAAAATTCTTAAGTAAAATTGAGCAAATTGAAATGAGCCTAAATTATTATACAAAAAGTTTAATAATTGGGGTTCATTTTTTTGTCGAAAAAGGTCATACGAAATATATTGAAAAATAGATAAACAATTTATGTAGTTATTTAGAGAAAACAAGAGTAACAACAAGAAGATATAACAAATAACAAAGAAAATAGCTAAAAATAAAATTGCATAAGTTTTATTAATTGTGGTAAAATGAAAGGAGAAGTTAATGGAGAATATTCAAAATAGAAAAGATAAAGAAAATAGAAAACGTATTTTATATAAAAATATTGTTTTAATAAGAAAAATATAGTATTATAGCTACAAGGGTGATAGAAAATGAAGTTCGGATTATCAGAAGAAATATATATTAAGTTAAAAGAAATAGTAAATAAGTATAATAATTATAAATTTAAAATTTTTGGTTCTAGAGCCAGAGGAGACTATAAAAATAATTCAGATATAGATATTGCTATTGAGGGAAATATTGATAGAAAAGAAAAATTTAATATATTAGACGATTTTGATAAATTAGATATACCATATACTATGGATATTGTTTTTATACAAGACATAAATAAAAAAGAATTTTTAGAATCTATAATAAAGGAGGGAGTTAATATATGAATAGACTTAATCAAAGAAAACAAGATTATACCAATGCACTTAAAAGACTAAAAGAAGCACTTAAAGAGAACGAAAGCGAAATAGTAATTGATGGTGTATTACATAGATATGAATTTACATTTGAGTTGGCTTGGAAATGCATGAAAGATTATATGGAATATTTAGGTTTAGAAAGCAAAACAGGAAGTCCAAGAGAAATTATACAACTAGCGTATAAACAGAATATTATAGACAATGGGGAAATATGGATACAAATGATGCTTTCAAGAAATGGATTGTCACATTTATATGATGAAGGTACATCTAGAGAAATATATAAGGATATAAAAGAAAAATTCGTAACAGAATTTGATAAATTAGAAGCGAAATTGAACGAATTGAGTATATAAATAAAAAAATAATAAGACCTATCAATGTATATTATGTATTTTGGTGGGTTTTTATATATTTTAATTATCTTATTTTAATATATGAATTTTAAAGAATACTAAGCATAAATTTTACAACTTTATAGTATTCTGATAAAATATAAATGTTAAAAAGAGGTGATAATATGTCAATGATACAAGTTAAGAATTTAACATTTGGCTATGATGGAATGATAGAAAAGTTATTTGAAAATGTTTCATTTAATATAGATACAGATTGGAAATTAGGTCTTATTGGGAGAAATGGAAAAGGAAAAACAACTTTTTTAAATATTTTACAAGGAAAGTTAGAATATGTAGGTAATATAACCAAAAGCGTAGAAGTAGATTATTTTCCAATAGAAGTGAAAGACGAAAGTAAGATGGCAATAGAAATTGTACAAGATATTGCAACAAATGCACAAGATTGGGAAATAATAAAAGAAATTAATTTATTAAATACAAATCCAGAAATACTATATAGAGAATTTAAGTTATTAAGTGGCGGAGAAAAAATAAAAATACTTTTGATAGCTTTATTTCTAAAAGAAAATAATTTTTTATTAATAGATGAGCCAACAAATCATTTAGATAACGAGACAAGAGAAAATTTAATAAACTATTTAAAAAAGAAAAAGGGTTTTATAGTGGTATCACATGATAGAAATTTTTTAGATAATGTTGTAGACCATATTATAGCAATAAATAATAGCGGAATAGAAATACAAAAAGGTAATTTTTCAACATGGAAAGAAAATAGAGATAGGCAAAATAATTTCGAACTTATGCAAAATGAAAAATTAAAAAAAGATATAAATAGACTAAACGAAGCAGCAAAAAATACCTCTAACTGGTCTGATAAAGTAGAAAAAACAAAATATGGAACTACAAATTCTGGTTCTAGTGTGGATAGAGGTTATATTGGACATCAAGCCGCAAAAATGATGAAAAGATCTAAAGCAATAGAAAATAGAATAGAAAAAGAAATTTCTGATAAATCACAATTATTAAAAAATATTGACAGAAATGACAGTTTAACAATTAAACCACTAGAAGCAAAGAAAAATCCAATTATAGTTTGTAATAACTTACAAATTAAATATGACGGAAAAGCTATATTTGAAAAAATAAATATGGAAGTTAACAATAGAGATAGAATAGCCATAATTGGAAAAAATGGTGTGGGAAAATCTAGCATACTAAAATTAATTTTAGGAGAAAAAATAGAATATAACGGAACTTTTAATAAAATAAACGACTTAAAAATATCTTATGTATCACAACAAACAAACGACTTAAAGGGAAAATTAAAAGAATTTGCAAAGAGTAATAATGTAGACGAAAGTATTTTTAATGCTATGCTTGTAAAAATGGGATTTAGCAGGGAAAATTTAAACAAAAACATAGAAGAACTTAGCGAAGGACAAAAGAAAAAAGTATTAATAGCCAAAAGTATAACAGAGCAAGCAGATGTATACATTTGGGATGAACCATTAAATTACATAGACATACTAACCAAAATACAAATAGAAGAAGCAATTTTAAAATATAAACCAACACTAATATTTGTTGAGCATGATGAAACTTTTGTAAAAAATGTTGCAACTAAAATTGTGAGTTGTCAGTGGGGACGGAGATTTTTGACAACTTTTAATGTCAGCCAAAAGATTTGATACACTTTAATTTAAACGGAAAGATTCTGACAACTTTTAATCTCAACAGAAAGACTTGAACACACATTTTAATTTTAACAAAAAGATTTCGGCACATAAAAAAATAACTTTTGCTGTAAAATGTAAAATTCAAATTGGTTATGTAAATAGGCAAAATGTAAAAGTAAAAAAAGCCATGTAAACAAAAATATTTACATAGCTTTTGTATTATTACAATTGATGTGAAACAAAATATTTACATTGCTTTTTACTTGAAAAACAATCTTACATAGCGTATAATAGAAAAGTACGAAATTTAAGAGGGGTGATATCATGTTTAGAATGTATAATACAGATTTAATTACAAATAAAACAGAAGAAGTTACAGAATATAAAAGAGGAAATTGGATTAATATGATAGCACCGTCCGATGAGGAAATACAAACAGTTTGCGAGAATTTAAAGATTCAAGAAGATTTTATTCGTTATGCATTAGACCCAGAGGAAAGAGCCAGAATAGATTACGAAGAAGATGATGGAACAACTTTAATTTTAGCAGACGTTCCAATTATTGAAAGTGATGAAGACCCAAAAGAATATTCTACAATACCAGTGGGTTTTATAATAGTAAGAGATGAATATTTTATTACAGTTTCTTTAATAGAAAATGAAGTAATAAGAAGAATGAACCCTATGATAAATAGGTCTGTTGCTACATACAAGAAAAGTAGGCTTGTTTTACAATGTTTATATGTAAATTCTGAAATTTATTTGAATTTATTAAAAACAATAAATAGAGAAACTGAAATTGCAGAAAAAGAACTTAGACAAACAAGAAAAAATAAGTCTTTATTAAGACTTTTAAGTTTAGAGAAGAGCTTGGTATATTTTACAACATCACTAAAAGCAAACGAAGTTGTAATGGAAAGAATGAATAGAGGAAAAGTTATAAAATTATATGAAGAAGACGAAGATTTACTAGAAGATGTACTTATTGAAAATAAGCAAGCAATGGAAATGAGCAAAATATATAGTGACATTTTGTCTGGTGTTATGGATGCATATTCTTCAATTATATCAAATAACTTAAATGGAGTTATGAAAATACTAACAGCAATTACTATTATAATTTCAGTTCCAACTATGATATCTAGCTTTTGGGGAATGAACGTAAGAGTTCCTATGCAAGATAATCCATGGGGATTTGCAATAATTATAGTAGCCTCAGTACTTATTGGCATTATTGTAACTCTTGTATTAAAGAAAAAGAATTATTTAAATTAATTATTTTGTTTATAAAATAGCAGAAAAGCTAGTTATAATGTAAAAATTATAACTAGTTTTTTAGTTATGCGAAGCATAAAACACAACAAAAAAAGTTGACAATAAAATAAATACGTAAACTAAAACGGGTCAAAAATTAAATAAGAATTAAATAAAATATAAAATAACAAAAAAAGAAAATAAAATTTTTTAACAACTAATTTTAGTGTTTTATATATGTTTACAATTAAAATACTGAAAATAAAAAAACAGAAAAATAAAAATAGAATAAATTTAAACATTTTTGGGCATAATTATTTATATAAAAAACAAAAGCTATAATTAGTTTTTGTAATTTCATAAAAGGAGGACGTTATGAAAGTATTGGACATAATTGCACTTATATTAGTAATAATAGGTGCTATAAACTGGGGATTAATAGGATTATTTAATTTTAACTTAGTTGACACAATATTTGGAGCAATGTCTATAGTTAGTAGAATTATATATACTTTAGTAGGAATTGCAGGATTATATAGTATTAAATTTTTATTTAACAGAACATAACTCAAATAGGAATATAAAATTTTATAATAAAAAATAAAGCGATATAGAATATAGAACATGAATTTTAAACTTTAGATAAAAAATCTAAAATAGAAAATTAATATAATTTATTAAAGCAAAAAAATTTTATGGAATTGTAGAAAAAACAAAACATTCTCCAAATGATTGAATTCTAGGCAATATTAGTATATAATATAGTCTAGAATTTATTTTTTACGGTATAAGATATAAAAAATTGTATTAATTTAAAACAGCATTAATACAATTTTTAGTTCTACTAAATTTTTTATGCTTAATTTGGCGGCAAGAATTATACAATTAGAAAGGAATGTGAGAGATGTTAACAGTTACAGGAGTTACAATAAGATTTGGCAAAAGAACTTTATTTGAAGACGTAAATATAAAGTTTAATAAAGGTTGTTGCTATGGAATAATTGGAGCAAATGGTGCAGGAAAGTCTACTTTTTTAAAAGTTTTATCAGGAGACATAGAGCCAAGTAAAGGAGAAGTGTCTAAGGAAAAAACAGAAAGAATATCTGTTTTAAAACAAGACCACTTTGCATACGAAGATTATAGAGTATTAGATACTGTAATAATGGGAAACCAAGAACTATACAGTATTATGAAGGAAAAAGACGAAATATATTCTAAACCAGACTTTTCAGAAGAAGATGGAATGAAAGCAGCAAAATTAGAGGAAAGATTTGCAGAATTAGATGGATGGAATGCAGAAGCAGATGCAGCAGTTCTTTTAAATGATGTTGGAATTGAAACGGAAAAACACGAAAAATTAATGAAAGACTTAGAGCCAAGAGAAAAAGTAAAAGTTTTATTAGCACAAGCCTTATTTGGAAATCCAGATATACTTTTACTAGACGAGCCAACAAACGACTTGGATTTAAAAACAATTAATTGGTTAGAGGACTTTTTAATAGATTTTGAAAATACAGTAATTGTAGTATCACACGACAGATATTTCTTAAATAAAGTTTGTACACATATAGCAGATGTTGACTATGGAAAAATTAAAGTATATCCTGGAAATTACGACTTCTGGTATGAGTCAAGTCAGCTTGCTTTAAAGCAAATGAAAGAAGCTAATAAAAAGAAAGAAGAAAAAATTAAAGAATTACAAGACTTTATTGCAAGATTTAGTGCAAATGCTTCAAAGTCAAAACAAGCTACATCAAGAAAGAAAACACTTGAAAAGATTGAGTTAGACGAAATAAAACCATCAAATAGAAAATATCCATACATAGACTTTAAGCCAGATAGAGAGCCAGGAAAAGAAATTTTAAAAGTAGAAGGACTCTCTAAAACAATAAATGGAGAAAAAGTTTTAGATAACATTACATTTACAGTAAAGCCAAATGATAAAATTGCATTTTTAGCAGATAATGAAAATGCGAAAACTGTATTATTTCAAATCTTAGCAGGAGAGTTAGAACCAGATTCAGGAACAGTTACATGGGGAACAACTATTACCAATAATTATTTTCCAAAAGATAACAACTACTTATTTGAGTCAGACTTAAGCATAACAGACTGGTTAAGACAATATTCAAAAGACCCAGATGAAACATATGTTAGAAGCTTCTTAGGAAGAATGTTATTCTCTGGAGAAGAAGCACTTAAAAAAGTAAATGTGTTATCAGGTGGAGAAAAAGTTAGATGCGTACTTTCAAAAATGATGTTATCTGGAGCAAATTTACTAATTTTTGATGAGCCAACAAACCATTTAGATATGGAAAGCATAACAGCATTAAATGAAGGTATGAAGAGATTTAATGGAATTATTTTATTTACATCACACGACCATCAATTAACCCAAACAGTTGCAAATAGAATAATAGATATAAAACAAGACAGATTAGTAGATAGAGAAACGACTTATGACGAGTACTTGGAGGAGATAAAATGATAAATAAATTAGACATAGAGGCTGCAAAAGAATTATATAAAGGGATACTATCAAATGAAAAAAGTTTAGTAATAGAATTAAAATAAGGAGAATGTAATATGTTTTGTAATAAATGTGGAGAAAAGCTCCCAGATGATGCAAAGTTTTGCACAAAGTGTGGTTATAAAGTGAATAACGAACCTGAAATGGGAAGTATAGTGTTTAAAAGATTAGGACAACTTTATGGGTCTATAGCTCAAATAAAAATCTTCTTAGATGGACAAATGGTTGCCAGTTTGGGAACAAATCAAGAAGTGAAAGTAACTGTACCAATTGGAGTACATCAAGTAGAATTTGGCTATTGGTGTGGTAATGGACAAAATACAGTAACTTTAACAAAGGAAAATCCAAATATAAGAGTTAATATAAAATTGGGAGTTGGATTAGTTACTTCTGACCCTAAAATAGTTAGTATAGAAAATTTATAAAAATATTTACTAAGAGCAATAAAGTTTGGTATAATATGCAAAGAGCTTATTGCTCTTATTTTATTTATAAAAAATTACAATAAAAAGAAAAATATAATTGTATCAAGGTTTATAGGTAACCTAAAAAAACCTAAATATATTATACAAGGGAGTTACAATGGAAGAAATTACAAAAAATGAGGAGAAAGAAATTTTAAAGCAAAAAAGAATAGCAAATACAATTGCAGAAGAATTAAATGTAAAACCAATTCAAGTTGAAAAAACAATAGAATTAATAGATGGAGGAAATACTATACCATTTATTGCACGTTATAGAAAAGAAGTTACAGGCGGGCTTTCTGACGAAACATTAAGAGATTTAGGAGAAAGACTTACATATTTAAGAAATTTAGAAACAAGAAAAGAAGAAGTTATAAAGTCAATTGATGAGCAAGGAAAATTAACAGAGGAGATATCAAATTCTATAGAAAATGCTAAAACGCTAGCAGAAGTAGAAGATATTTATAGACCATATAAGCCTAAAAAGAAAACAAGAGCAACAGTTGCAAAAGCAAAAGGGCTAGAGCCATTAGCAAAAATTATTATTGAGCAAAAAGAAACAAAGCCACTTGAAGAAATTGCAAAAGATTATGTAAATGTCGATAAATTATCAGAAGAAGATAAGAAAAATAAAGACAAAGTTGTAGAAAATGTAGAAGATGCAATTCAAGGTGCATTGGACATAATTGCAGAAGATATATCTGACAATGCAAAATATAGAAAAGAAATAAAAAGAATTTGCTATAGAGAGGGAATAGTAAATACAAAAGCATCTGATGAAGACGAAAAATCTGCATATGAAATGTACTACGACTTTAATGAAAAGGTAAATAGATTGCCAAGCCATAGAATTTTAGCAATTAATCGTGGAGAAAAAGAGAAGTTCTTAAAGGTAAAAATAGACAAACCAGAAGATAAGATATTAGACCTTATACAAAGAGATATTATAAAGGGAAAAACACAATTTACAGAATATTTAGAAAATACTATATTAGACAGCTGGAAAAGGTTAATAGAGCCTTCTATAGATAGAGAAATTAGAGCAGATTTAACAGAAAAAGCAGAAGAACAAGCTATAAAGGTATTTGGAAAAAATGCAAAACAATTATTGCTTGGTGCACCACTTAAAGGACTAACTGTTTTGGGATTTGATCCAGCATATAGAACTGGTTGTAAATTAGCTGTTATAGACGAAACAGGAAAGGTTTTAGATACAGGTGTTGTATACCCAACTGAGCCACAAAACGATATTGAAGGAGCTACAAAAGAATTAATAAGGCTTATTAAAAAAGATAATATAAATATGATTGCAATAGGAAATGGAACAGCATCACGTGAGTCTGAAATGTTTGTTTCAGATGTTATAAAAAAGATAAAAGAAGAGGATGGCATAGATGTATATTATGCAATTGTAAGCGAAGCGGGAGCATCAGTTTATTCTGCTTCAAAACTTGCAACGGAAGAGTATCCAGATTTAAATGTATCTTTAAGAGGTGCAATTTCAATAGCAAGACGTTTGCAAGACCCTTTAGCAGAACTTGTTAAAATAGATCCAAAAGCAATAGGTGTAGGACAATATCAACACGATGTAGACCAAAAACAATTATCAGAAAGCTTAACAGGAGTTGTAGAAGATGCAGTTAATAAAGTTGGAGTAGACGTAAACACAGCTACACCATCACTTTTATCATATGTTTCTGGAATAAACAAAACAATTGCAGGGAACATCGTAAAATATAGAGACGAGCATGGAAAATTAAAAGAAAGAAAAGAACTATTAAAAGTACCTAAATTAGGAAAATCAGCATATGAGCAATGTGCAGGATTTATTCGTATATTTGATGGAAAAAATCCATTAGAAATAACAGCCGTACACCCAGAAAGTTACGAAGTTGCAGAAAAGCTATTAGATAAAATAGGATATAAAAAAGAAGACTTAATAAATAAAGACAAGCTAAAAGAGATAAGAACAAAATTAGCAGAAATAAATGTAAAAAATGTTGCAAAAGAATTAGAAGTAGGAGAAATGACACTTCAAGACATTATACAAGAACTATCAAAACCAGGAAGAGACCCAAGAGAAGAAATGCCAAAACCAATTTTAAGAGCAGACGTACTAAAATTTGAAGACTTAAGAGAAGGAATGGTATTAACAGGAACAGTAAGAAACGTAACAGACTTTGGAGCATTTGTAGACATTGGAGTAAAGCATGATGGACTAGTACATATATCACAATTAAGCAACAACTTTGTAAAAAATCCGTCAGATGTAGTATCTGTAGGAGACATTGTAAAAGTAAAAGTTATAGGAATAGACCTAGAGAGACAAAAAGTGCAACTAAGTATGAAAGAAATCTAAAAAGCGTGATTTAATCACGAAAATAAAATATAAAAACGTGATTTTATCACGTTTTTATTGACTTTTCATCATAAAAATAGTACAATCTATTTAAAGAGGTGATAAATATATGCAAAGAAAAATCTATGAAAAATTATTATATTGGAAAAATAATAAAATAAAAATGCCATATATGTTAATAGGAGCAAGACAAACAGGAAAAACATACATCTTAACAGAATTCTGTAAAAAAGAATTTGAAAACTATGTATATATCAATTTAGATAGTATGGAAAATATAAGAAAAATATTTGAGCAAACAATTGAGCCAGAAGAAATTATAAAAAATATAGAAGCAGTAATGGGAATTAGTATTGATATAGAAAAAACAATTATATTTATTGATGAAATTCAAGTCTCAGAAAGAGCGATTAGTTCTTTAAAATATTTTTGCGAGAGTGAAAAAGAATACAAAATAGTAGTAGCGGGAAGCTTATTAGGTGTAAAAATTAATCGTTTTAAAAGTTCATTTCCTGTAGGAAAAGTTTGGATAGAATATTTATATCCAATGGATTTTGAAGAATTTTTACTATCAATTGGAGAAGAGAAACTATTAAACCTTATAAAAGAAAGTTATTATGAATTAAAACCAATGCTAGATGTAACTCACAAAAAAGCATTAGATTTATATAATGAATATCTTTGCATAGGTGGAATGCCAGCAGCTATACTTAATTATATAGAAAATAACAAAAATATTTTTCAATTTAATGAAGAAATTTTACAAATGATAATTACTTCATATCTTGCAGATATGTCAAAGTATACAGAAAACATAGAATCAATTAGAAATAATAAAATATATAATTCTATGCCTGCACAATTAGGAAAAGAAAATAAAAAATTTAAATATTCTTTAGTTGAAAAATCTGCAAGAGCAAGAGAGTATGAATCCTCAATGGAGTGGTTATTAACAAGTAATATGCTATTAAAATGTCAAAGTGTATCAAATCCAAAGTCGCCATTAAAAGCATATATAGAAAATAACTTTAAAATTTATTTGAGTGATATTGGATTATTAAGAGTATTATGTAAAATAAGTATCAATGAGATTTTTACTAATAAAAATATGTTATATAAAGGTGTATTTATAGAGAATTATGTGGCTGAAAACTTATATTGCAAATATAGAGAATTATATTATTGGGCATTAGGCAATGAATATGAAGTTGATTTTCTAATCAACCTCGATGGAGATATTATACCAATAGAAGTAAAAGCATCTGACAATACCACTTCTAAAAGTTTAAACTATTATATAAAAAGATATAAACCCAAATATGCAATTCGTTTATCTACCAAAAATTTTGGAGAAGCTAATGGTATAAAGTCTATTCCGCTGTATGCTAGTTTTTTAATATAAATAATAGCACCAATAAAGAAATAAAAAAATCTTCCTTTTAACGGAAGATTTTTTTACTTCTTTTTGAAGATATGAGAAATCTCTAAAAATAGTTTTCAAAACAACTTAAGCCCTAAATTCATCTTGTATCTTTTTAATTTCATCATATTTATTATTTAGTATATTTAAGAAAGCATCTGCCATAACTGGGTCAAATTGTGAGCCAGAGCATTTTTTAATTTCTTCTTTAACAGTTTCTATAGGAATTGCATCTCTGTAAGCCCTTTTCGATGTCATAGCATCAAATGCATCTACAACAGCTGTAATTCTTGCTAAATATGGTATTTGTTCTCCTGCTAATTTAGAAGGGTAACCATTACCATCATATCTTTCATGATGATGCTTAACAATTGGAATTATCTCTTGAAAAACTGATGCATTGCATAGTATGTGTGCTCCAATTGAAGGATGATTTTTAATTTGTGAATATTCATTGTCTGTTAATCTTGATTCCTTCAATAAAATACTATCAGGAATACCTATTTTTCCAATGTCATGGAACAAACCACCGACTTTTAAAGTTTTTAATTGGTCATCTGGTAGACCTAGTTCTTGTCCTAGTAAAACAGAGTATGCAGAGACTCTGTCAGAATGACCACGTGTATAAGGGTCTTTAGCTTCTATAGTATACCTTAAAGTTTGGACAGTATCTAAATAAGCCTTCTCAAGCTTTTCGTTTGCATCAAGAAGCTCATTATTAATTCTCTGAATTTCATTCATTTGCTTAACAGATTTTATACCAGACTCAACCAATAATAGTAATTGGTCAAATTTGTCACTTTTTTCACAATATCCTTGAATATCGAGCCTTCTAATAGTCTCTAAAGGAGGTGCCAAATCTTTGTGACCTGTAAGTAATAAAATATATAGTTCTTTATTAAATTTTCTTATTTCTTCTACAACTTTATCACCATGGATTGGCTCCATTAAATAGTCTAAAATCATTAAGTCAAAATGTTCGTTTTTTATTAATTCAATTGCCTCTACAGGGTTGGTAATTCCTTTAAAAGTATAACCTGACCTATGCATAAATATAGAAAGTGAGTCTAAAATTCCTTGCTCATCATCTACGGCAATTATTTTATATCCAGATGATATATTTGATTGCATATGTGTTCTCATATATATACACCCCAATTCTAAATAGATTATATAGATATATCCTAAAAAAATCAATAATACCGCAAGAAATTTGCGAAAAAATTGAAAAACGGTTAAATTTCATTTAAGCGTAAAATATTAAGTAAAAAAATACATAATTAATTCTTCTTATAAATAACTTTGTTAATTATAATTTTAATATAATTTAAAATCCAGTCGAAAAGTACCTAATAAAATTATATTATTAAAATAAGTAACAAAAAATATATTACTATTAATTATTTTTAGGCAATATAATATGGAAAGTTGTTCCTTCTCCTTCTTTTGTATCAAATGTAATGTTTCCATTAAAATGAGCACGAATAGTAGAATATGACATAAACAAGCCCAAGCCAGTTCCATTTTTACCTTTAGTTGTAACCATTTCTTTAAATAATTTATCCTGAACTTCTTTAGAAAGTCCAGTTCCATAATCTCTAACAGATATTATAACTTTTTTGTCTTTTTCTTCTACGATTAAGTCTATACTCTTGTTTGGCTCTCCATGATATGCTTGTATAGAGTTTGAAATCATGTTGTTAATTACTTGTACCAAACTGTTTATATTACCACTTAAAACAGTAAGTGGGTCTACATTTATAGATAAATTCAAGTTGACCAAAGCACTCTTTAATTCGTGTTTCATTAATATGTCTATACGTTTTACCAACTCATCTATTGTAAATGAGTAATTTTGGTCATCTGACATATTAACAGCTTGTCCTTTAACTGCTGTAATAACATCTGACATATATTCTGTATAAGAACGTATTTTAGAAATCCATGTACGCATGTCTTTAGCAATGTCATGGTGATCTTGAGGTGTTACTTGTGGGTCATCTATTGACTCATCATACTCGTTTATTAAATCTGTTAAGCCTTCTGCTGCACCAGAAATAGACATGATTGGTGTTTTTAAGTTGTGTGCAATTCCACCTATTAGCTGTCCAAGTGAAGCTAAACGCTCTTTTTCCATTAACATATCTTGATTGCTTTTTATTGTTTGAAGATCGAGCATATGCTGAGTAACATCCTTAAATAATATAAGTGTTCCTAAATATGTACCATTATTTCTAATACTATTAATTTCTATGTTAAAATATCTTGAAGTTTTATCTAATTTTCTAGAAAAAGTATAAGTTTTGCCATCTTTAATAGATTTTTCTATGCAATCTTTTAAGTTTTTTATATCTACATTTAAAAAGTTATTATCTTTTATTACACTATACAAACTTCTATTACGCAAATAGTTAGGGTTTAAGTCAAACATGTTTAATAATGTAGTATTAAAATCTGAGATAATATTTTGTTCATCTATAACCATGTAACCATCTGACATACTATCAACAATTCTTTGTAGAGCTATTGGCGTTAATTTCATTAAGTCGAATTTGAATATAGCAAGTGCTATAATTAAAATCATTAAAGTAAATGAAATTGGAGTAGAGTAAGTTGTCATAGAAAATACTTGGAATGTAGCAAGTAAATTTGTTAAAATTGGTATTATAGTACTAATAATTATTAATGCTGACTGTTTAGAGAAGAACCCTGAATTTTTAATAGAATACCTTAAAAAGTAAATAATACCAATTCCAAATAATGCATAAGTATATAGAGAGTGTACGTAAAAATAAGGGCCATAAACCATTCCTTCTACATGTGCGGAATATTTTATAAAAAATAGATGATGTAAGCTATTTGTTACAAGTAAAACTTCCGATATTATAGGGATTATTAGTAGTAAATAGTGATACCAACGAACAACTATTTTTGTTTTAGCGAATATTAGACCTATAGCTAAAAATGCAACAGGTGCAAAAAATACACCCATGCCGGAAATCATCTCAAATACAATAGGTTCTATTGAAGATAATTGGAAAATAATTTGTAAAACTGAACCCAAAGTCCAAATAAACATAAAGAATAGTAACCACTCAAAAGCATATTTTAATTGGCTTTTTCCATTTGACCTAATTATCATTACAAACATAAGTATTATTAATACTTCAGATATTAGCATTGCAATTAGTGAAAATAAATTATCCATATATTTTTTCTTATACTCGTATAAATATATTTACTATACGAATTTCTCCTTTCTTTAAAATTTATTATAACTTTACAAAAGCTAACATTTATTATAGTTGCATGGGGCTTTTGGTAAAAGCCCACATACACTTAATACTAAAATTGTATATTTTGCATTTTTATAATGTTTTTATTTTATATAATTTATAAAATTTTTTGCATTTTTATAATGTCTTTATCTTATACAATTTATAAAATTTTTTGTTCTTTCATATAATTTATATACTTTTCAATATAATTTTTATCTATTTCTGGCCAAGTAAATCCAAATTTGTATAAGAAATATTTAGTAAACTCAGAAATAGTTGGTATTTCCGATGAATATTGAATATTATAGTTTGAGTCTATATCATTTATAATACCAGATAATATATCTTTTTTACTAGCAGTTTTCAACAATTTCTTAATATTTTGTGAAAATAAATCATTATTTATAAACTCAATGTGGATAAGTTCGTTGTCAAAATAATTTATTAAATTATTCATTGTAATATAATTACTATTGTAAATATGGAAAACTGTAAAATTAGGAATGTAATTTTGTAATATAGTAATTATTGCTTTTGTACAAATATCAACAGGTGTAAATTCTAATAAAGTATTACGTAAGTCTTCAGGAATATATCCTAGTTTTATAAATGTTATTATTCTATTTAAAAAGGCATTTTCTGTAGCATTTATTTGGAATTTTCCATCACTATATCTATTTGTTATATTACCAAGTCTTAAAATTTGCGCATTTAGTCCATTTGGTATTTCACTTAAAATGTTTTTCTCTGCCTCAAATTTACTCTTTATATATAAATTATCTAACTGCTGACCAACATATAAATTATTTTCGGCAAAACTAAATTGATTGTCATTATTCGTTTTATAAGCATAAGAGCGATCTATTGAGCTAGTACCAGATACGCTTATAGAAGATATATGTAGTAATTTTTTATTATATTTTTTACAAAAGTCAATTAAGGTTTTGGTTAAATCAACATTCATAGCCTTAAACTTTTCTTCACTTCCGTAGTGTTTTACCATAGCTGCTGCATTAATTACTATGTCTGTATTTTTTATTACATCATTGTAAACTTTATCAGACAAATTAAAGTGATATTCTGTTAAACTTCCTGTTACTATTTTAATTCTATTTCCTATAAAACTGTCTAAGTTATTTCCAAAATAGAAATGAAGGATATTCATAAATCTATTTTGAGCAGTTTCTCCATTTTTATCTCTAATAATACAATAAGCTATTCCTTTATCTGATTGTATGAATTCATATAATATATGAGCACCAACGAAGCCATTTCCACCAAGCAACAATATATTGTTGCTTTTATTAGAAATTAAATTAGGCATAAATTTGGTTAAATTAGCTACAGTATTATTACTTAAGGTTTGATTTATATTAGAATAGTCTTGCGTATCTATGTTGTTTACATCTGCATCTTCGCTTTTTTGCAAATAATAGCTAGCAAGTTGCCTAATAGTAGTATACTTAAATATAGAAGCATATGGTAAGTCTATATCATGTGTTAATAGCTCTGTTTTGAACTTTATTGCTAACAAGGAATCTGCGCCTAATTCAAAAATATCATCATCTATACCAACCTTAGTGTTTAATAAATTTTCCCATATTTCGCAGAATAATTTTTCTGTATCATTTGTTGGAGAAGTATAGTTATTTTCAGTTTTTACATCTATTTTATATTGTAAAAGAGCTTTTTTATCTACTTTGCCATTATTGTTCATAGGTAATTCATCAATTTGGACAAAATATTTTGGCACCATATATAATGGTAGTGACTTAGAAAGGCTAAGTCTTATTTGTGCAATATCAATATTTATGCTCGATGTAAAAAATGCAGCAATGTAAGGGTCGCTAGTATCTTTTACATAAATAACACTACAATTTTTTACGTCTGGATAATCTTTGAGTTTCTTTTCTATTTCAGATAATTCAACTCTTAAACCTCTTATTTTTATTTGGAAGTCTCTTCTACCAATATATTCTATTTCTCCATTAACTAAATATCTACCTATATCACCTGTTTTATACATTTTATTAGTATCAAATGGGTTCTTTATAAAAGTACTATCAGTTAAGTCTGGTCTATTTAAATAACCTTTTGCAATTCCATCACCAGATACACAAATTTCACCAGGCACACCAATTGGGCATAAAGATAAATTATCGTCTAAAATATACATTTTAGTATTGCAGAAAGGTGTTCCTATGCTTATATTGTTTTCGTCTGTAATTTCTTTGTTACAACAACAAGCTGTAAATTCGCTAGGACCGTATCCGTTATATACATGTGCTTTAGAATATTGCCTAATATGGTTATAAAGGTCTTTGGTAAATACTTCTCCACCAACTTGTATTACTTTAACACTTTGCCAATCGTTAACATTAGCAATGTTTGAAAGTAATAGGTTAATACGAGTAGGTGTTGTTAAAATAAAGTTTATATTATATTTTTTTATTAAGTTATTAGTATAAATAGGTATTTTTTGTTCTTCTTCATTAGAAAGAACTACAGTTTTTCCTGTAAACAAACTAACAAAGTTTTCAACAATAAACATATCAAATGAAACAGCACTAATACTTAAAAATGTATCGCACTCATCTGTATGAAGAAGATGTTTATAACTAAGTATCATATTTATAACTCCTAGACGTCTTAAAGCAACTCCTTTAGGATTACCAGTAGAACCAGAAGTATAAATAATATTAAATGTATCTTCATTACTGCCATTACAAATAGGATTTTTGTCTGACATATTAGCTAAGTCACTAAAGTAATGTATACTATTTAAATTATCTAATTGGTCATTATTTAGGCTGTTACTATTTAAGTTGTTATTATCTAGGTTGTTAGTATTGGCATTATTAATATGTTTTTCTAAAATTTCGGTATCTTCATCTATTAAAAGTTTGTAGTTTACTCTATATTTATCAAACTTTGAATTTGTAATTAAAAATACAGTTTTACTGTCATTTAACATGTATTCTATTCTATCATGTGGTAAGCTTCCATCTATTAAAAGATAAGCAGCACCTGACTTAAGTACCCCAAGTACAGAAGCCATTAACATTTCGCTTCTATCTAGTAAAATAGAAACAACATCATTTGGTTTAACTTTACATGAAATTAGGTAATTTGCTATTTTATTAGAAATTTTATTTAATTCATCATAGCTTATTTCCTTATTGTTAAAGATAATGGCAGTTTTATTAGGGTTAGCTTTTACTTGATCTTCAAAGTAAGTAATAAGTAATTTGTTTTTATCATATTTTAAATATGTATCATTAAAAGTCTTTAATAATTTGTTTTCTTCTGCTTTTGTAATAACATTAATATTTTTAATAGAAATATCCATATTTTCTAAAACTACTTCTATTAATTTCTGGTAATGCTCTGCAAAACGATTAATGTAATCTTCATCAAACAAATCTGTAAAATACTCAAAATGCAAATATAAATAATCGTCTAACGGTGTTATTTCTAAAGTCATATCAAATTTGGATGCATGAAAATCTGGGTAATATAAATGTGCATTTATATTATTATCTAATTTAAAAGATGAATTAGATTTATTTTGATAAACAAACATTACATCAAATAGAGGATTTCTACTAGCATCTCTCTTTATGTCTAGATTCTTAACCATTAAATCAAAAGGATAAGTCTGATGAGAAAATGCATTTGTGCAGTTTTCTTTTACATTGTTGCATAATTCCATAAACTTTAAAGAACCATCAACATGAGCATCTAGAGGTAATGTGTTTACAAACATTCCAACTATATTATTTAACTCTTTTTGGTCTCTTCCTAAAACAGGAGAACCAACTATAATATCTTCTTGTCCAGAATATTTATATATAGTCGCATAATATGCAGATAATAATAGCATAAATGGTGTGATATTATATTTTTTGCAAACTTTAAATATATTAGCAGTTAATTCTGGACTAAATTTGTAGTAACTATTGCTTCCTTTATAAGACAACACAGTAGGTCTTGGATATGTTGAAGGCATGTTTAATAAAGGAATTTCTTTATTTTTCCACTTTGAAATCCAATAATTTTCATCATTAATTAATTTATTAGAATTAATTTGTTTACTTTCCCAAACAGAGTAATCTTTATAATCATATTTAATATCATCTAAAGTTTGTCCATTATAAAGTGCACAAAGTTCGTTTAATAAAATTTCTAATGAAGCACCATCATTAATTATGTGATGAATATCTAATAATAGTATTACTTCTTCATTTTTTAAAGCTACTAACTTTACTCTAAATAGAGGAGCTTTATTTAAATTAAAAGGCTGTACAAAATCTTTAAACAAATCATCTAAATTATCATATTTCATATTTTCTAAAGACAAAGAAATATGAAATTCACTTAATATTTTTTGTACTAAATTTCCGTCTACTAAGTCAAAATATGTACGTAGAGCAGGATGCCTTACTATTAATTTATTAAAAGCAGTTTCTAATTTCTTTAAATCTGGGCATTTATTAAAAATAACTCCACCAGGTACGTTATAACTTGTACTAGAAATACCACCCATTTCGCAAGCATAATAAATTCTTTTTTGTGCAGAAGAAGTAGGGTAGTATTCCGCATCTTTTATATGCTTTATGTGTGAAATAGAACTAGCTGTTTTTTCACCTTTAGAAATAATATCTGATAAATTAGAAATAACAGGGTTATTTAAAATTGTTTTAACAGATACATTTGTTTCTAATTTATTAGAAAGAGCAATAGATAAATTTATTGCTACTAATGAATCTCCACCCAAGTCAAAAAATGAATCTGCAATGCTTATATCCGAACATTTTAAAAGATTTTTCAATTCTTCTAAAATAATTTTATCTGTATTATTTCTTGGAGG
This sequence comes from uncultured Clostridia bacterium, assembly GCA_944392105.1. GTDB lineage: Bacteria > Bacillota > Clostridia > TANB77 > CAG-508 > CAG-273. The sequence continues at coordinate 116,000 of CALXVM010000002.1, forward strand.
TATTACTTTATTTAGATGGTTAGTAGTTGGCTCTGGTAAAGCCTTTTTATCTACTTTACCATTTATATTAAGTGGAAAATTATCTAAAATAGTAATATGTGCAGGTATCATATAACTTGGCAAAGATGATTTTAAAAATACATGCAAATCTTTTATATCTATATTATTACTTACTGTTATATAAGTACAGATAATACTTGTAGTTTCTGTTTTCTTAAATATTGTGTAAGCCTGTTTTACACCTTTATATTCCATAATTTTATCGTTAATTTCAGAAAGTTCTACACGGAATCCACGTATTTTAATTTGATTGTCAATTCTTCCTAAAAATTCAATCCTGCCGTCTGGAAGAAAACGTGCTAAATCTCCAGTTTTATACATTCTACCAGGGGCAAAAGGATTTTGTATAAAATTTTTCTTTGTTAAGTCATCACGATTTAAATAACCTAAACTTACGCCATCTCCACCAACCCATAATTCACCTGGAACTCCAATAGGTTGCAAGTTACCGGTAGTAGAAACTATATAACATGTTGAGTTAGAAATAGGGTAACCAATTGGGATAGACTGCCTATCCAAATTTCTTTCTATTGTATAACAAGTTGAAAATGTTGTATTTTCTGTAGGACCATAACCATTTATTATTGTTAAGTTTGGATTATTATCCTGCAATTTTTTTATATGTTTTACAGACAAAACATCTCCACCTGTTAATAAGTACCTTACATTTTTAAAAATATTTGGTGCTTGGTCACATATATAATTACCAAGAGATGCTGTAAGCCATAAAATAGTAATTTTGTTTTCTTCTAAGTATTTGCCTAAGTATTTTACATCTAATAATTTTTCTTTTGGTATTAAATACAATAAAAATCCATTTAATAAAGCACCCCATATTTCAAATGTACAAGCATCAAAAACTATAGAGCCAGTTTGTAAAATATGCTCGTCTTTATTAAATTTTATAAATTTATTATTTTTTACAAGTCGTACAATATTTCTATTGCAAACCATTACACCTTTAGGCTTTCCAGTAGAACCAGAAGTGTACATTATATATGCCATATCTTCAGGTGAGCCTAAAATGTTTAGATTAGCTTTTGAAATAGAATTATTGTATATTTTAGAATTTGACAAATCAACACAAAGTGTTGGAATATTTGTTACAATTTCTTTTTCTAAATTTTTAGTAGTTAAAATTATTTTAGTTTCGGAATTAGATAAAATATAGTCAATTCTTTCCTTTGGATACTCTACATCTAGTGGCAAAAATGCAGCACCAACTTTTAATGTAGCTAAAATTGCAATTATACTTTCTAAAGACTTTTCCATAAAAAGACTAACTACATTTCCAGGTTTTACATTATTTTTAATTAAAATATTAGCTAATTGGTTTGCCTTTTCATTTAATTCTTTATATGTAACATAAGTTCCCTCAAAGAAAACGGCATTTTTAGAAGGAGTTAATCTTACTTGCTCTTCAAATAAAGAAGAAACAGTTTTATCTCGTGGATATTCTGTTTTTGTATTATTAAAATCAAATAATAGTTGCTTTTTTTCATTAGGAGTTACAATTTCTATATTTTTTATTAATATATTTGGCATACTAATAACTTGACTAATAATATGTAGTATGCGATTGTGTAAAAAATTAATATCATTACTATCATACATATTAGTTTTGTAGTCATAAGAAATATTTAAAGAATTAGTATCATTTAAATCAAAAATATGAATATCTAAGTCATCAGACATAGAATCATTAAAAGTCCAATCGCTACTATGTGGAATTTCGTCCATTTTTTCACTCATTTTAGTTATTTGGTAAGACATTAAAATATTATACAAAGTAGGTTGGCTAGAGTTACGCTTTCTTAAGTCTTCTATAATATATTGATATGAGTATTTTTGGTGCCTCAATAACGACATACTATCTTTAGCAAGTTTGCTTAAAAAGTCGCTAAAAGAAACCTCAGAATTTATATTTATTCTAAAAGGTAGTGTGTCTATAAACATACCTGTTGTTTGCTTTTCTGTAAAGTTAGAACGATTTAAAATAGGAGTTCCTATTACAAAATCATTAGAATTACAAACTCTACTTATGTATATAGAATATATTGCCATAAAAAAATTATATACTGAAATTTTTTGCGACTTGCAATATGACTGAATTTGTGAAAGTAAATTTCCGTTAATAGTATGTGTAACTCTATTAGCAGAGATAGAGCTAGAGTCTAAATTTTTGAGAGTTGGAATATTAACTGTATCTGGAACAGTTTCATATACAGTAGACCAATATTGTTTATCTTTTTCAAAGCGAGAACTTAAGAGATACTCTTGCTCAGATTTATAAAAATCTATGTAAGAATATTTTTTAGGTTCATATATTTTATTATTTAATAAAGATGAATAATAGTTTATAATTTCGTTTACTGTTATTCCTAAAGACCAAGAGTCAGAAATAGTATGGTGAATGTTAATTATAAAACCACCATGACCATTTGGTAAACGAAATAATACAAACTTAAATAATAGTTTATCAAAATCGAATAATGGAAAAGATGCTAAATAATGTTCATAATCTTTAACTGCTTGAGCATCTTTTAAGTCGATAATATCAATATCAAAATATGAAAAATCTTTAATATATTGCTTTACTTCGTTATTATCTAATGTTAAACGAATACGAAAACTATCGTTGTTTTTTACAAATAGATTAATAGCTTGCTTAAACTTTTCAAAGTCAAGTGGCTGTTTTATGGTTAAAGCACCACATATATTATTAATATTTGAGCCTTTATAAAATTGTTCTGTTAGCCAAATAGACTTTTGAGGATTTGTTAAACTATATAAATTTTTCATAAAAATTCCCCTTTTCTAAAAATGACCATAACTACTCACAATTATACAAAAACGGATGAAAAAAATCAACCACTATAAGCAAGAAAAATAGCAAAAAAATGTAAATATAGATATTAGATTTTGACTTTTAGTATAAAAACATTTTTTATAAAATGTATAAATTTAATTAAAATAATTGTTTAAAATTAATACATTTGTAAACAATATATATAAGTAGCTAAAAATTATGGAACATATATATTGTGTAGCAAAAAGACAAATGTTGTTAAGTCAAATAGAATTAACGAGGATTAATTAAAGTAAACAATGCAAAATGTGTTATCACAAATAAAATCTAATAAATTAATATGTATATTATTAAAATACATATGTGTTTTTTATAATAAGTATGAGGTGAGCTAATGGAAAGATACATAAAGAGACAAAAGGAGAGAAGAGTAAAGAAATATTTTTTGGTAAGTTTTATTATTATATTAATATTTATAATAATTTTATTGTTATATCAAAATTACATGAATATAGAAGTTGAAGAAAATGCAAAAACAGACAATTTAAATATTGAGAGAGTATCACAGACTGCCAGTTACACGTATAAAGATGACGAAAATGTACAAAGCATTATTGAAAAAACTACTCAATGTGTAGTGGGAATATCAAAAATAAAAAATACTGGAAGCACAGTATTTTTAAATGATGGAGTAAGTGAGTTAGGGCTTGGAAGCGGAGTTATTGTAACAGAAAATGGGTATATTTTATCAAATGAACATGTAACAGGAGAAAAGTACACAAACTGCTATGTTACATTAGAAGACGGAAGAACATATAAAGCAAATGTTGTATGGTCTAATTCAGACTTAGATTTATCAATTTGTAAAATTAATATGACAGGTTTGCCTTATGCAACATTAGGAAGTTCAGAGAATATAAAAATAGGTCAAGCTGTATATGCTATAGGAAATCCTATAGGATTTGAATTTCAAAGAACTGTTACCGCTGGAATTATAAGTGCAACAAATAGAACGATAAAATTAGAAGAAAAAGAAGGGGAAGAAGTTAAAACAACCTATATGGACGATTTAATACAAACAGATGCAACAATAAACGAAGGAAATAGCGGAGGCCCTTTAATAAATACAAATGGAGAAATAATAGGAATTAACACAGTAAAAATAACATCAGCAGAAGGTATTGGATTTGCTGTGCCAATAGATGTAATAAAACCAATTATAAATAGTTATAAAACAAGTGGAAAATTTGAAGAAGCAACTCTTGGAATATTTGCTTATGATAAAAATATGATTGCATATATAGACTCGTCAATAGAAATAGAAAATGGAATATATGTTGCAGACATTATAAAATACTCTCCTGCAAGTAAAACAAGTTTAAAAATAGGGGATATAATTACCAAAATAGATGGAAATGAACTTAACAAAATGAGTGATTTAAGAAGCTATATTTATTCAAAAAAACCAGGCGAAGAAGTTACTCTTACAGTATATAGAAAAAATAGAGAATACGTTTTAGAAATAGTGCTTGGAAATTAGGGACAGGTCCCAACTTCCCGATTTGGGAAATTGGGGACAGATCATCTTTTTAAAATTCACAACATGCAAAGATAAAGAAGAGCAAGATTTATGAATTAGAAAACAAATTGTAATAAAGTTTAAATAAGTATTGAATTAAATTTATATTTCAAAAACCTAGAGAAAATAGCGCTTCAAGAGAAATGTGAATGTTTTGTAACTTTTAGCACTCTCGTATTGACTTTGCTAAAAACGGGTATATAATAATAATTGTAAAAAGAAAAAAGATGTGCCACTTCAAAAGGTGTCTACACATAAATAAATTTTATAAGGAGTTGATTTTTATGATGTTAGTACCAAGAAGAAAAGGAAATTTTGATTTGTTTGATGAGATGTTTAACGATCCATTTTTTACAAGAAATGAAAACAAGCTTATGAAAACAGATATAAAAGAAAAGGGTGACAAGTATTTAGTAGAAATTGATTTGCCAGGATATGAGAAAGATAATATTAAAATAGAAGTTGAAGATGGCTATTTAACAGTACATGCAAGTGTAAACAAAAGTGAAGTAGAAAATAAAGAAGATGGAAAATACATTCAAAAAGAAAGATATTCTGGCGAATGTGCAAGAAGCTTTTATATAGGAGAAGATATTAAACAAGAAGATATTAAAGCAAGTTTTAAAAATGGTATGCTAACTTTAACATTTCCAAAAACAAAACAAGAAAAAAATGAAAAGAAATACATTGATATTGAGTAAAATGTGATTGAATTAATATAGGACTACAAAACATAAGCTAGATATGAATTATATTCGTGTCTAGCTTATTTACACTTGTAAGAATATAAGAAACTTCGCAAATATTCGGAGTTTTTTTATATCGCTATTTAACATGAGATATGCTTACTACAGTGCTTTGATTTATATTTATTATGAAAATATTAATTTATAAAAAACTAAGTCGGGGAAAAGTCGGGAAAAGCAAAAAAATAAAATTTGTAATTATCGAAATCACTAATTTTGGTGAGCCAGGAGGGATTCGAACCCCCGACCCTCGGCTTAGAAGGCCGATGCTCTATCCAACTGAGCTACTGACCCAATTGGAAATCGATAATTACAAATTTTATTTTCTATATTTTTAGTAGATAAAATTAATTACTAAAAATAAGTACATTAATTAATATAACATGTTTTTTTATAAAAGTCAATGAAAAAGTGTTAAAAATATGTGAAATCACAATTTGTGTATACAATAAAGCGAGTTATCTTTACAATAATAATATTATGTCATTTTATGTCGCGTGAAAAAATTTGATTTTATAGAAAACTTATGATATAATATTAAAATGTTACAAAATTTATAGAGAAAGGGTGCTAAGCTATGAGCAAAGCAGAAATTGTAACAAGCAGAAACCAGAGTAACAGAGAGGTTACCGTGAATATGAACGAACGGAACCTTAAGCCAGGAGAGATTCCTTGCTCTTTGATGGGTACAGTTTTGTGCCCGAAGCCGAATGAGTGCACGGGATATGCTCCGAGACTCTGTACTCGCTGGGAGCATCACAGCGGTAGGTAAACTCACCGCGTGATGAAGACGAACTTTCTAGAAGAACCCCCTCGAATGAGGGGGCTCTTTCTATATTTATAAAGTAAAATATAATTTAATATATTTAAAATCATAACCTTAATAATTTAAGCTTAGTTTTTCCAAAATGCCATATATCCTTGATATGCAGAGTATAAGTCAAACTTACTAGAAACTTCGTAAGGTGAATGCATTGATAAAATTGGAACACCACAATCTATTACGTCTACACCTTTATTGGCAAGGATATAAGCAATTGTTCCTCCTCCACCGACGTCTACCTTTCCTAATTCACTAATTTGATATCTTACATTATTTTTTTCAAATATGTTTCTAACCTCTGCTACAAACTCTGCATTAGCATCAGATGCACCAGATTTTCCTCTCGCTCCTGTATATTTATTAAGGCCTACGCCTTTTCCTAAATAAGAGGCATTGTTTCTTTCAGATACAGATGCATAAATTGGATCTAATGCTGCATCAACATCTGCAGAAAGCATTTTTGAGTTACAAAATACTTTATCTAGTAAATTTGGTTTATTTATTCCCATTTTGTTTAATATTTCTGCAATAAATGTATCAAATACATGAGATTCCATTCCTGTATTTCCCATACTTCCAATTTCTTCTTTATCAGATATTATACATACAGCAGTTCTTTTTGGTTTTTCAATTTTCATCAAAGCTGTTAGTGATGCATAAACACAAATTTTATCATCTTGACCATAACCTGCTACCATACTATTGTCAAATCCCATACTTCTGCATGGCATGGCAGGAACTAACTCTAATTCTGAACTTGTAAAGTCAACTTCTGTAATTCCATATTTTTCATTTAAGATATTTAAAATATTTAATTTTACAGCTTCTGAAATGTCTTTATCGTAAGGAATACTACCAACTAATAAATTTAAATCTTCGCCATCTATTCCGTTTTTTAACTTTTTTTCCATTTGGTCTTGAGCTAAGTGAGGTAATAAATCTGTAATAGTAAATATTGGGTCATTCTCATCTTCACCAATTTTTACTTCAACTTTTTCTCCATTTGCCTTAACAATAACACCATGGATAGCTAATGGAATGGTTGTCCATTGATATTTTTTAATTCCTCCATAATAATGTGTTTTAAAAAATGCTAATTCAGAGTCCTCATATAAAGGATTTGGCTTTAAATCCAATCTAGGAGAATCCGCATGTGCTCCTATAATATTTAATCCTTTCTCAATATCGTCTTTTCCGATAATTGCTAAATACATACTTTTTTCATGGTTAATATAATAAACCTTATCTCCAGGTTTTAATTCTTTTATTTTTTCTATATTTTTAAATCCGTTTTCTTCTGCAATTTTCTTTGAACTAGATATAATTTCTCTTTCTGTTTTTGAATTATTTAAATAATTTATATATCCTTTTGCATAAGAAAAAATATCTTGTTTAGTATTATTATTTAAATCTAACCATCCATTTTCTTTAGAAACAAATAATTTCTTTTTTAATTCTTCTAAATCTTTTTTTGCCATTATTAAATCTCCTCCTTTAAAATATTTACTACATTTTATCATATTTTTCATTTTTTAGAATACCCATTTATAAAAAATATATAAGTTTTTATAAATAAATATTTACAATTTATTTAAACTATTTACTTTTAACGAATTTTGTAGTTTAATATAATCAAATTATAAGAAAGGGATGTTGGTTATGGAAGAAAATAATAATGAACAAAATAATGCAAACTTTAATGTACAGCAGAATATGCAAAATAATCAAAATGCAAATACACAACAAAATGTAAACAATAACGCTCAAAATGCATTTAACAATTCAGAAATTAAAAGACAAACAAAAGAAGCAACTGGATTTTTCTCAGCATTTTTTAAAGATCCACTTACAGAAGTAGAAACAATATCTAAAAATCCTAGTAACAAATATTTAAAAATAGCAATAATAGTACTTGTAATATGGCTTGTAGTAATTTTTGCTTCAAATGTATTCTCTACAGCTAGTGTATACTTATTTGGTGTATTAGGTAGCTTTTCTAATTTCTTTGAGCACTTTTTCTCTAAATTTTTAGATATAATAAAGGAAATAATTGCACCAGTATGCTCAATAGCTATAATTGCAGCTTTAGCCTATGGATTTAGCAAAGAAAAGAAAAAATCTTTTATGCATGTTGCTAGTTGTGTTACAATAGCAAAAATTCCAGTAGTTATTGCAGAAATAGTTAGCTTATTAACACTAATAAATACAAGAATAACTACTTTCACAGCTCCTTTTGCAGGATTTTGTAGTATTTTATCAACAGTGCTATTATTCTTTACAATTAAAGACGTATTAGGAGAGAAAGAAAATAAGAATATCTTTTGGAAATTTGCTCTAATTATGGGAATATATTATGCAATTAAAATTGTTCTTTCATTTTTGCAAATTTATATCTAAAAGTTAAAATTTAAGAGTATAGAAAAATTATGAAGCAGATTAAAAATAAAAAAGCCTTAGATAAAACGTCTATATTATCTAAGGCTTTTTTATTTTACACTTTTGCTGCCATACCATATAATAAAATTCCTTCATTGTCATTATAAATTTTATCAAATTGGGAAAGGGGTAACGGATTTTCTCCGAAGTCCAGCTTCTATGGTATAACCTGGTTTATTATATTGAGCAATAAACCAATCCTTATATCCAGCAAAACTAGAATTTAAAGGAACTTCTTCAATATTATAACCAGACAATTCTGAAAATTTTGTGGCTATTTCTAATGCATTTGTAGGTTTATAGTCTAAGTACTGCCAGAAAATAACTTCTCCTTGAGTATGGTAAGAAATAGTTAATTTAGGATTATGCGCTAAAGTAAAATTATATAGAGCTAAAGCTTCTGGTTCTGTAAGAGGACCTTCTCCAACATAATCTCTTGGAGCTGGCTTATTAAATCCCTGTGCATATTTTATTCGCTTAGCTTCTTCCCATTCTGCTGGAAATTGCAAATTTAAATCCACACCATTAAAGTTTGCTTTCCAACCATCTGGAAAAGGAATATTAGGGAAGCTTGTAGCTATTTGTCTATAATTATCAAAAATTTTACTATCTTGAGGAATATTACCTGTCACTAAATCAATTCCATCGGGATTAACCATAGGCACAATGTATAATGTAGTTCTATTATATAAATCTCGTATATTAAAACCATGCATATTATTATTTTCTTCATAAGCAATACAAAAGTTTTCTATAAATTTCATCATGAGTAATGATGTAATCCACTCATTTGCATGAATTCCGGCGTGATACAATACAACATTACTGCCTTTTCCAATTTTTATACAAGGAATGCTTTTTCCAAGGACACTATTTCCAATAATAATACTTTGAATAAAAGTATATCTTGATAACAACTCATGAATATTATAAATTAATTTATTATAATAATATGGCTCAGCAGTATTAATAATTTCACTACTAGCAATTCTATTTGATTTATTTTCCATACTTACCTCCAAACATAAATAAAAAATATTTGAATTGTTAATAAAATTTATAAAAAAGTTAAAATTAAAATAAATATTACTTAATTTATAATATGAAGGTAAATATATTTTGGTAATTATTTTTTATAATTCTTAAATTTATATCCGACTTTTTTAGCTATAAATTCTTTAAATTCATAAGGATTGCCTATTTCAAATTTGTCTTTTTCAACTATAAAAACATCTTCTTTATTTATATAAAGGTAAAATACGTTTTCATTTTCATAGACTTTAAATAGTTTTCTGTATTTAAAAGTATCTTTTCCATATTTGTTTTTTATAACAAAATTTTTATCATAAAAAATATATGTATTAACTAAATTTCCCTGTACTTTTTCGCCTTTCATTTCTTTTTCTGCTTTTCTATATGGTTCTATAAATCTATATGCTAAAAATCCTATAAAAATTAATGCAAGCAAAGTTAAAGAAATATAGTTTCTTAAAATAATTTGGTAAGACATTCCTATTATAAGAATTAAACCCATTATTGCAGTATATAAATAATATTTAAAATTATTTTTCTTTCCATGAAATTTAATTAATTCTATGTATTCGTCTTTATTTAATGTAGTAACATTTTTAAATAATATTTCCATAATTACCTCTAACTTAAATTTTATTTGATTTTTTTATTTTATGGATATTGTTATAGCACTTATATAATTTAGCTAAATACATTTATAATTATATAATAATAAATATTTGGTGTAAACTTTATAGTAAAATAATTGTTAGAAATGTAATAACTATTTTAGGAAAATGTATCGCTCTAAAATTATTTCTGTGATATAATTTTTATATTGTTAACTTTATGTTCAAATAGGAGGTATACGAAATGGAAAGAACAGAGGCTTTAGAATTACTAAAAAAATATAATAAAGAGGAATTTCATATTAGACATGCTCTAACTGTAGAAGGTGTAATGAGATATTTTGCAAATGAATTAGGATATGACCAAGATTTTTGGGGATTAGTTGGATTACTACATGATGTGGACTTTGAAGAATATCCAGAAGAACACTGTAAAAAAGCACCAGAATTATTAAAAGAAATTAATGCTAGCGAAGAAATGGTACATGCTATATGTAGCCATGGATATGACAGTTGCTCTGACATAAAACCTGAACACGAAATGGAGAAAATACTTTATGCAGTAGATGAGCTTACTGGACTAATATGGGCTGCAGCGAAAATGAGACCATCAAAAAGTACAAAAGATATGGAAGTTTCAAGCTTGAAGAAAAAATTTAAAGATAAAAAATTTGCAGCAGGTTGCTCAAGAGATGTTATAAGCAAAGGAGCAGAAATTCTTGGAATTAGCTTGGAAGAATTATTTGAAAAGACAATTTTAGCAATGAGAAGTTGTGAAGATATTGTTGAGGAAGAATTAAAAGAAATGTAAGATGAATACTGAAAAAGCTCCTGAGAGATTATCTCTCAGGGGCTTTTGTAACTAAATAAAAGATTTATAAAAATAAATATATAATTATAATGAAAAACAAAATACGTAAGAATAAAGCTAATATTTACAAGAGAAAAGGGAAAAGTTATATTTTTATAAAACTAATTGTATAATAAGCTTTAAAAAATAGAAAAATTATGATATATTTAAGAAGAAATTTTGGAGGTAAAGATGAAAAGTGTAAAACCGTTTGTAAAATGGGCTGGAGGTAAAACTAGCTTAATTCCACAAATAACTAAATATTTTCCACTTGAATTAAAAAATAATCAGATTGAAAAATATGTTGAGCCCTTTGTTGGTGGTGGTGCTGTTTTAATAGACATTTTACAAAAATATGACATAAAACAAGCTTATGCTTTTGATATAAATAAAGATTTAATAAATTGCTACAATGTAATTAAATATAAAATTGAAGATTTAATTAAAAAGTTAGATAAAAAAGAAAAAGAGTTTTTGTCATTAGGTATAGATGAGAGACAAAAATATTTTTATGATATAAGAACAAAATATAATTCTTACTTTTTAAATGATAAATTAGATGTGGAACGTGCTTCAGAATTTATATTTTTGAATAGGACATGTTTTAATGGACTATATAGGGTAAATAAGTTAGGAAAATTCAATGTCCCTTTTGGTAAATATAAAAATCCAACTATATGTGATTCAAGAAATTTGAGAAATTTATCGACACTATTTAAAAATACAATATTTAAGTATGGAGATTATAAAGAAAGCGAAAGCTTAATAGATAAGAACACATTTGTTTATTTTGATCCTCCATATAGACCACTTTCGGTAACATCTGGATTTACATCTTATACAAAAGAA
>CALXVM010000003.1 GCA_944392105.1 uncultured Clostridia bacterium
TGAGATATACACATCATTTGAATAATTAAAAACTAAAAAAGTAATATTTTTAATAATAACTCTATGTGGCTCAATATATGTAAGATTAGTTTTATCTAGTTTTCTAATACTACCATTGATAAAAGTAGGGGTAACTTTAGCAAATTCACACATAAATTCAAGCCTTTGTTTTAGACATTCCTCAAATTGTAATTCTTGCTTAATTATCTTCATTTTCTTACACCATCCTTTCGTTTGGATGATTTTAATATTGTTTTAGGCAACAAAAAAATCAACCAGATTTTATTTTCTGATTGATTTTTGTATCTCTCTGTTCTATAAAAAGTTCGAACAGATACGTCATTGGTGGGCAGAGATGGATTCGAACCATCGAACTCGTATGAGAACAGATTTACAGTCTGCCGCCTTTAGCCACTCGGCCATCTGCCCGAATATTTATTTATATAAAAAATGGTGCGCCCTCAAGGATTCGAACCTTGGACCCACCGGTTATGAGCCGGTTGCTCTGACCAACTGAGCTAAGGGCGCATCTCAAATGCAGTATTAAGTATAAAACATTTTCTATAACATGTCAAGTATTTTTAATAAAAAATTAGAAAATTTTTCATAAAAAAAAGGATAGAGCATTGCATTGCAATGCTCTGAAAATGTTAGCCAGATTTCTCAGCCAACACGCACACAAGGATTTGATTGTCTCCCTCCTTCATTGTTTGTCCAACAATTCTCAAGTTGTAGCCTGTACCAAAATGATGTTTTACCAATTTGGACTTTTCTTGTAAAAACGCTTGGATGGAATCCGAAAAATCAATAACTGACACAATGGAAAAACGCGAAGGTATAAAGCGCTTCTTACACAAAAAGCCTTTTTTCTGAATGTGTTCAGCGCAGAATTCAAATGAAATTTCACCTTTGAGAATTCCCATATTTGTCACTACTATATGTAGTCCATTTTCCTTCCGAGCAGTTTGGATGTAGAGATGCAAAGCACGTGCAACCTCTTTTGATGTTAAATTAGGTGGAAAAGAAACTTTTCCCCTAATTTCTTCATTGATGTACTTTGTCAACAAAATCACTCCTCTTGTGTAATATAAAGGCTTTCACTAATAATTATACCATATATTGTTTATTTATTAAAGAAATTCTATTTAGAATACAAAAAAATAAAAGTTAACCTGCATTTACTCTACACAATTGCATTTAACTTTTCACTTGACAAAAAAATAGAAGTAATAAGATTTTTCTAATTACTTCTATTTTTATATGCTTTTTATTCGTGTATGTTGTCCGCTTCTTCTTGTGTTAAATATCCATATTCAACCATTGAATCTATTACCTTTTCTTGTCTCTTTCTTGTTAAATCTGGATTTACCGTTGGTGCATATACACTTGGAGCATTTGGTATTCCTGCCATCATTGTTGATTCATATAAAGTCATATTTTGAGGTTCTTTATCTAAATATCCATTACAGGCTTCCTTTATTCCATAATATCCATCTCCAAAATATATAGTATTTACATACATTTCTAAAATATCATCTTTTGAGTACATTTCTTCTAATTTAAATGCCATAAATATTTCTGCTACTTTTCTTTTTATTGGATTATTATTATCTTCTATAAAATAAAGATTTTCCGCAACTTGTTGTGTAATTGTACTACCGCCTTCTCTTAATTCAAGGTTAGTAATGTTTACCCAAATTGCTCTACCTATAGCTATTAAATCTATGGCACCATGTTCTTTAAATCTATGATCTTCTACCGCTATTACTGCTTGCTGATATTCTATTGGTAAGCTTGTTAATGGAACAAAGTCCTCATCTTCTCTTATTTCTTTTACTTTATCTTCTAAACTCATCTCTTCTATTGCATCTTTATATAGCCCGTATCCATTTGCTAAAACTACTATTCCCACAATTACTATTGCAATTAAAAGAACTAATACTATTCTTTTAAACCATTTCATTTATTATCCCTCCTTTTTAACATCTACTTTATAAAATTATTTTATATAACTTTTATAGTTCACGATGTTAATTTATATAAAAGACTCTATTTTAATTTCTATAGCGTCTTTATGTAATTACATAATTTAATTATAACACATAGATGCAAAAAATCCATTAATGTTTTCTTAATATTAAAAATTCGTTTTTTCTTGACATTTTTATTCAACAACAAATATAATCTAATTGGTGATATTAAGTTGGAAAATTTGAAAGAGAAAGCTATAAATACAAAGTTATATCCTATTTATAAAATGTTTTCATTTGACTTGCTTTTTTACTATTCAATTATTTATCTATTCCTTACACAAGTAAAAGGGTTGAGTCCTTCTAATGTTGTATTGGCAGATTCTTGTTATGTACTGTTTAGAGTTATTTTACTATTACCTCTAACAGCTTTGATTGAAAAAATAGGAAAAAGGAACTCTATAATTATAGCTAATATTATTTTAGCAGTTTCTATTTTAACTTTTATTTTAGCTCAAAATTTCACAGTTATAATTATAGCAAACATATTTGAAGCTTTTGGTTTTGTAATAAAAAACATAAGTGAGTCAAATTTACTTTATGATTCTCTACCTAATAGTAGTGTAAGAGGAAATATATTTTCAAAAATAGAAAGTCGCGGAAGTACTTTATATTATTTTCTTAACGCCTTATCTGCTCTTGCCTCTGGCTTTTTGTATGTAATTAATGGATATCTTCCTTTAATAATTTGCTTAATTATGTGTTTAGTTTCAGCTCTTATAGCTACAAAATTTAGAGATGTTGTTAATACTAGTAATAAAAATCAAATTCGAGCTAGTGATTATGCTAAGAACCTAAAATATGCTTTTAAAAATTTATTTAAATCTAGTAGATTAAGGAATTTAATATTTTTTGGTGCACTAGTTTCTGGTCTGCTTTCTCTTTTGATGACAATAAGAAGTGGACTTTTGCAAGAATTAAATGTTTCAGAACAGTATTTTGGAATTATATTTGGAGTTTTAGAATTTTCTTCTGGAATTTCTGCATGCTTCCAATTTGCTATACACAAACGTTTTAGAAATAAAACATTAGCAATTATTTCTCTACCTATTGCAATGGCATGTTTAGTAATAGGTTTAACTGTATTTTTTAATTTAACATTTACAGTAACAATTGTAATAGTGTTAATTATGTTCCTTATACAATACTCATGCAGAGCTCCATTTTACAATTTAATTAAGCAATATTTAAACAATTTTACAACATCCAGTTTAAGAAACAAAATTTCTTCTGCTTATACTTTAATAGAAGGATTGTCACGTGCTTTTATCTCTTTTATGGTTTCATTATTGCTTAATATTGTTTCTGTTTCAATTTCTTTTATATTTGTAGGTTGTGCATTTATTATTATATTTGTTATATTTTTAGACCATATGAGAAAAAAGGTCGGTTTAAAACCTGATGAATATAAAAAGAAAGATATTGAATTTTTGGAGTTAAAATAATTCTATTTTGGAATTAAGTTTTTGCTTAAAATTATAGGCATGAACATTTATATTAAGTTTTAATTAAATATGATGACTAGTATTTCTATTTGTAAAATTTAAGTACACAATATAAAAAGCTTTCAGATTATTTTCTGAAAGCTTTTTACAAAACTGAGATAAATTTATTAGATAAAGTTGTAACATTTTATTACAATCTTTTACGCTATCTGTTTTCTCCTCTTCCTTCTGGAAGTGCTTCTGGAGTTTGTATAACAACTTTAATTTTCATTATATAAGATATGGCTCTAACAAATTTGCTATTTTTAAATCTTTGCCATAATGAAGGTTTAACTTCCACTCTAGTTTGCTCAAAATATTGTTGTTGTTGAGGTTCTGGCTCTGCAATTTGTTGTGGTTCTGCACTTATTTGTTCCTCTACAATATTTTCTTCTTTTATTTCTTCTACTTCGTCTTCTTGTGGTGCAGGTATTAATTTTAATGCATCTGCTACTTCTATTCCAATATAGCTTAGAGCTTTTGACCTATCTTCTATTCTTTCCATATCTATTTCTATATGTAAGTTAGATTCTAAGTTTACTATTCTTGCATTTATTAATTTTACTGCATCTTGATAATTTTGAGATTTGTCTGATTTAGATCTTCCTATTAATCCTAATGTATCTATTATATCTTCTGAGAAGTCATTTGATATATTTTTAACTTCTTCTTTCCAACCTTCTTCTTTGTTTTCAACCAATCTTAATACTTCTCTTAGCTCTCCTGCTAAAGAGATATTTTTTTCTCTTTGTCTAATTAAATCTTCTATTTTTTTAGTATTTTCTTCAAATTGGTTTGTTGCAAACTCAACTAAACTATATGCTGCTTTATAAACACTCTTAGGGAAGTTTTTCTTTTTAGGATATTCTACTAAGTATGTTTTTATTGACTCTATAAGGTCTTTAAAATAAGCATCATCTTCTAATTGGATTATTTGCTTTTTATTATTTGGATTTATTAGCTTATGTACTTTATCTATATTTGATAAGATTTTTTCTTCCGTGATTACCATTCTCACGTTTACTATGCCAGATCTCGACATTGTAAACTCACCCTCCTTTGCGTTCTCTTGTAATTCTTTATTATTATATAACTTTCAACAAAAAACTACAATAGTCTTTTTTATTTTTTATTTTTCTTTTTTGTTACAAAAATGTTACAATTATATTACAAAGGTCTATTTATCTTTTTTTAATTCTTCATATCTTTTTATTTTCATTGTTGTTGTCTTAACAAATTCATCCTTTTTTATTTCCATATATTTTATAGCTTTATAAGAGGTTAATTGTTTATTTACTTCTTTTACTTTGCTCCATAATAAATCGTGAACTTCTTTTTCGTCCATTTTCTTTTTATACTCTTCTTCAATATACTCATAATTTGGTATAATTTTTACAGAAATTATAAGTTCTTTGTTATTAGGGTCACGTTCATCTGGTTTTCCATATACCATACATTCTTTTATTTCTGGTATCTTTGACAATAGCAATTCTATTTCTTCTGGATATATATTTTTACCATTTTGTGTTACTATTACGTTTTTGCTTCTTCCTGTTATATAAATAAATCCATCTTTATCTATATATCCAATATCTCCTGTATGGAACCATCTTTCGCCATCAATTATTTCAATTGCTTCGTTTGTTGCTTCTTCGTCTTCATAATATCCAAGCATTAATGTAGGAGTGCATAGCATTATTTCTCCTTCTCCATTTTCATTAGGGTTATTCACTTTTGCTTTTGCAGATATTACTGGCTTTCCTGCTGAGCCTACTTTTGGATTAAATTCTGGTGTTAGGGCTGCAATTGGTGCTGTTTCTGTTAGTCCATATCCTTGTAGGAACATAATTCCAATATCTTGCACCCATTTTCCTACCTTTGCATCTATTGGAGCAGCAGCAGATACTATTATTCTAAGTTTTCCTCCTAGATTTTCGTGAATTTCGCTAAATACTTTTCTTTTAATATCTACTCCAACAGTTTTTAATGCATTGGTTACATGAATCATAGAGTTTACTAAACCATCTTTTTTGCTCTTTTTTATAGTTGCAGTTATTCTCTTATATAATGTCTCTACTAAAATTGGTACTGCAAGTAATGCTGTTGGATGTGTTTCTTGCATATTAGGTACTATGTGTTTTAATCCTTGACAAACTGCTACTAATGAACCTGTAGCAAATGGTAGTAAAAATCCAATTGTTGATTCATATGTATGATGTAATGGCAAAACAGAAAATAATCTATCTTGTTCTGTTAATATTACATATGCTGAAACTGCATTTATATTTTCTGCTAAATTTCTATTACATAGCATAACGCCTTTAGATTTTGCTGTTGTTCCTGATGTAAATAATAATACTTTAAATTCGTCTGGATCTATTTCTATGTCCATAAAACTATTATCTCCACCATCTACTAGTGCATTTCCTTCTTCTATTAAATATTCTATACCTACATATCTATCTTTTAATTCTTCGTTTGAATTCATTTGAATAAAATACTTAACATTTTTAGCTTCATCTGCTATTTTCTTTATTTTGTCTGATTCTTTTGTAGAGAAAATAACAGCTGTTGCTTTTGATCTTTCTATTATATTTAAAATTTCGTTTTCTGGTAACTCTTTATCTGTTGGAACTGCAATACCTGCGCCGCAAAGCATAGCCATATAAGATACATACCAGTAATATGTATTTTCTCCAATTATAATTACTCTTTCATTATTAAATTGAAGTTTTCTTATTAAAGCAGTACCTAATCCAATAACATCTCTTCCAAATTGTTCAAATTTAATTTCCTTAAAGCTTCCCTTTGGATCGAATTTTTCTAATATAAATACATTATCAGCATATTTTTCCATAGATCTTTTAAATACTTCTTTTATAGTTTTATATGTTGTTGGCTCATAATGTGTTATTTTTTCTTTCTTTTCATGATTTTCTTCTGCTTTTTTTAATGCTTCATAATCTAATTTTACTTCATCAATTTCAGAAATCCCCTTCATTTTCATCTTTGGAAATTTAAATTTTGGTAATTTAAAATCTTTTAATATTCTCATATCTATACCCCTTTTAATATTTTTATTTATTAAATATATTTATTCTTATAATTTATTTCCCAGTATGGTACTATGTATTTTATTTACTATATTTTTACTTCTTTAATTTTTTTATAAAAGATTTGTCTATTTCTTTATAAAGTTTTTGAATGTCTATTCCTTCTTCGTTATGTCTCATTTTATATATTAAGCTTGAACATGTAAAGCCAAATATCCCAGATGCTATAACATTAGCATCTCCATTTATTATTTCGCCTTTATCTATTCCTTCTTTTACTATTTCTTCTATTCTTTGTATATAGTCAAATACGTGATTTCTACACATTAAACTTCTATTATCATTTCCCCAAATTTGACTTAAAATTATAGTCATAAAGTTTTCATATTTTACTAGTATTTTTATTTGTATTAGTACAATTGCTCTAATTTTATCTAATGAATTTGATAATTTTTCTGTTTTAATTTCTATACTATTTTTAAGAAGTTTCACACCCTCTTCTACTAAGAAGTTAAATATTTCTTCTTTACTCGAAAAATGATAGTATAATGTTCCTTTTGCTACCCCTACAGTAGCTGTAATTTCTTCTATACTTGTTGCGTCATAGCCTTTTTCAGCAAATAATTTCATAGAAGTTTCAAAAATCTTTCTTTTTGTTTTATTCATCTACTCAAACTATCTCCTTCTTCTTTGGTCTAATATGTCTAAGTTATTTAGTGCTTTTCCTGTTCCTAGTGCAACACATGACACTGCATCTTGTGCTATCATAATATTTATTCCTGTTTTTTCTTGTATAAGCTTATCCAATCCATTTAACAAGCTTCCTCCACCAGTCATATATATTCCTTTATCACTAATATCTGCTGCTAATTCTGGTGGTGTTTTTTCTAATACCGAATGTACAGCTTCCACAATTTCCATTGCTGGTTCTATTAATGCTTCTAGCATTTCACTTGAATGAATTTTAACTGTCTTAGGTAATCCTGTAATTAAGTCTCTTCCTCTTATTTCCATGTCTGTATCTTGAATTTTTGGATATGCACATCCTATATTTATTTTTAATTCTTCTGCTGTCATTTCTCCAACCATTATATTATGTTTTCTCTTTATATATTTTACTATAGCCTCGTCAAATTTGTCTCCTGCTACTTTTAAAGATGTGCTTACAACAGATCCTCCCAATGATATAACAGCTATATCTGTTGTTCCTCCTCCAATATCTATTACCATATTTCCACATGGCTTAGATATATCTATTCCAGCTCCTATAGCTGCTGCTATTGGTTCTTCTATTAAATACACTTTTTTAGCTCCAGCTTGTGAGGCAGCATCTATTACTGCCTTTTTTTCTACTTCTGTTGCTTGTGAAGGTATACATATCATAATCCTAGGTGCAAATATAAATTTGCCACATATTTTGTTTATAAAATATTTTAGCATTTTTTCTGTAACAGTATAATTTGATATTACACCATCTCTTAAAGGTCTTGTTGCAACTATATTACCAGGCGTTCTCCCTAACATTTTTCTTGCTTCTTTTCCTACTGCTAGGACTTCTCCAGTATTATTATCTACAGCAACTACTGATGGTTCTCTTAGCACTATGCCTTTTCCTTTTGCATACGCTATTACTGTAGCTGTTCCAAGGTCTATACCTATATCTTGTCCATAATTAAACATTAAAGATCTTCCTTTCAACAGTTAGTCTATCAAAATTTTATTTCATCGTCATTACATTTATGTTACGATTATATTACATAAACAAAAAAATAGCAAATATTTTTTGCTATTTTTTATATTTTATAGTAACTATAATAACATTAGAAGTAATATACTAGAGAATAATAATGGTACTCCAATATTTTCATCTATTTCGAATTCAAACTCTTGAGCATTATCCACTTCTTCTTGTGTAGCTAAATTTACAGTAAAGTATTTTACATTATCAAATCTAAATTGAACCTTATAATCTTTTTCTGCGTTTTCTCCAAGAGTTCCTACCTCTAAATATTTAGTTCCAACCCTAACTCCTCTTTCACTAAAAAAGTCAAATTTTAAGTATTGGTCTGAAAGAGTAGTTGTTGCATTATTTTTTATTTTTCCTTCTATAAATCCATTTACATTAGTTGCTTTTGCTTTTTCTACAGTAACCTCTGGATTTGTAACTACAATTTCATATTGTTCTATTGTTTTGTATGTACTATAAATGTATCCAAATGATAAAATGTCTACTATAACATATAATAAAACAAACATTAGAAAATATGTAAAAAAGTTTTTCATTCTATTTTCTGTATTACGATAAAAATTATTAAAATATTTGCTCATATAACATTCCCCATATAACTATTTAATTTTTCTAAAAACTCCTGCTACCTTTCCTAATATTTCACAATTTGGAACTATTATTGGGTCCATTGTGCTATTTTCAGGTTGTAATCTTATGTGATCTTTTTCTTTGTAGAATGTTTTAACTGTTGCTTCATCTCCAATTAAAGCAACTACAATTTGTCCATTTTCTGCTATGCTTTGTTTTTTTACTAAAATATAGTCTCCGTCTAATATTCCAGCTTCTATCATGCTTTCTCCTCTTACTGTAAGCATAAAGCTTTCGCTATTACCAACAAAGTCTATAGGAATAGGAAATGTGTCTGTTACATTTTCTACTGCAAGTATTGGTTCTCCAGCAGTAATCTTTCCTATTACTGGAACTTCTACCATTTCTTTTCCACCGTAAAAATCTTTTAATTCTACGTCTTGATTTTTTTCTTCTCCGTGTATACCTTTTATTACCTTTAAAGTTCTACCTTTTTTATTTTCCTTTTTGATGTATCCTTTTTCTTCAAGTTTATTTAAGTATGAATGCACTGTTGCAGTTGAGCTTAACCCTACAGCTTTTCCTATTTCTCTTACTGATGGTGGATATCCTCTTGTATTTATTTGTCTTTCTATGTATCTTAATATAGCTCTCTCTCTTTTATTAATTTCTTTTGGAATTATCCTCTTTTCTCTCACTATACATCACTCCTATTATTATAACTTTATAAAACTCTTTTTATATAATAACATAAAGCTAAAAAAATGTCAAACAAAAGTTTGACATTTTTAAAATATTTTTATTCTAGTCTTCCCATTCTAATTCCCAACCAGCTATAGTAACATTGTCTCCATCTTTTATTCCCATTTCTTTTAACTTTTGGCTAACTCCTAACTCGTCAAGCATTTTATGAAAATAATACATAGATTCATTATCATTTAAATTAACTCTTTTCATTAATTTTTCTACAGCAGGTCCATCTATAATGTAATTATTGCCTTCTTTATTTATTGTAAATGGCTCTTCATCTTCTAATGTATATACTTTTTCTTCATCTTTTATTTCTACTAAATTTTCTTTAGGCAATGTTTTTAATACTTGTGATACATGGTTCATAAGTTCTTTTATTCCAACATTTGTAGCTGCTGATATTTTAAATATTTCTAACCCTTTTTCCTTTGCTAGTTTTTCTAAATTGTTGTATAAGCTTTCATCTTGCATACTATCTATTTTGTTTGCAACTATTATTTGTTTTCTTTCACTTAATTTTTGACTATATTTTTTTAGTTCTTCATTTATTGTATAAAAATCCTCTACAGGGTCTCTACCTTCTGAACCTGAAACATCTATTACATGTAATAATAGTCTAGTTCTTTCTATATGTCTTAAAAATTGTATTCCTAAACCAACACCTTCACTTGCACCTTCAATAATTCCTGGAATATCTGCTATAACAAAACTGTCTCCATATTCTTTTTTTACTACTCCTAAATTAGGGTCTAGTGTTGTAAAATGATAATCTGCAATTTTAGGTTTTGCATCAGTTACAATTGATAACAATGTTGATTTACCTACATTTGGAAAACCGATTAATCCTACATCTGCTAATAATTTTAATTCCAAAATTAGTTCCTTTTCTTCTCCGTCTTCTCCATCTTGTGCAAATCTAGGAGCCTGCCTTGTAGCAGTAGCAAAGTTAGAGTTTCCTTTTCCACCTCTTCCACCACGTAATATCAAAGCTTTTTGCCCTTTTTCTGATAAGTCAGCTAAAACTCTTCCTGTTTTTGCATCTTTTACTATTGTTCCTATTGGTACTTTTATATAAAGGTCTTCACCGCTTTTTCCGAATCTACGAGCACCTTCTCCATTATTACCATTTTCTGCTTTAAATTTCTTCTTATATCTAAAGTCAATTAAAGTATTGGCATCTTGGTCTACTATAAAATATACGTCTCCACCTTTTCCGCCATCTCCACCGTCTGGGCCTCCTGCTGCTACATATTTTTCATGTCTAAAGGAAATAGCTCCATTTCCACCGTTACCTGCCTTTGCAATTATTTTTACGTAATCTGTAAACATATACTCTCCTTTTTATTTTTTGCTAATTATAACTTTATTATAGAATTTAATTATTTATCTTGTATTCATTTTTTATTATTAATTATTTTGCATCTTTCTATTTTTTATATTCTTATTTATTATCTTCAAAATAATCTAATTTCATTGCTTTTTTTACTTTTCTCATTGTTTCTTTTGCAGTCTCTTGTGCTTTTCTAGTACCTTCTATTAGGTATTTATCAACTAATTCTGGTCTTTCTTCATAATATTTTCTTTTTTCTCTTATTGGATTTAAAAAGTTATTTATATTTTGAGCTAATTGTTTTTTACAAGCAACACATCCTCTTTTTCCAGCCTTACATTCTTCACAAACAGCTTTGCATTCTTCTTTAGAACTAAACAAGTTATGGTAATATGCAACCATGCATACATCAGGATTTCCTAGGTCATCTTTTTTTATTCTATTTGGATCTGTAACTGCACTCATTACTTTTTTGTTTACCTCTTCTTCTGTATCTGAAAGGTAAATAGCATTTCCTAAAGATTTCCCCATTTTTTCATTTCCGTCTAGACCTTTAATTCTTTTTCCTTCAGACAAAGCAATTTGTGGCTCTACTAGAGTTTCTCCATATATAGAATTAAATTTTCTTACTATTTCTCTGCATTGCTCAATTAAAGGTGATTGGTCCTCTCCTACTGGTACAACTTCGCCCTCAAATGCCGTTATGTCACCAGCTTGACTTACAGGGTATCCCAAAAAACCATATGTAACGCTTTCTCCAAACAATTCTCTTTTTTGGGCAATTTCAGTTTTTACAGTAGGATTTCTTTCTAGTCTTGCTATTGTAACTAAGTTAGAATAAAATACTGTAAGTTCTGCAATTTCTGGAATCATAGATTGTATACATATCGTTGTTTTTTCTGGGTCAATTCCAATAGATAAATAATCAAGTATTACTTGTCTTACATTTTTTCTTACTTTCTCTGGATTGTTAAAGTTGTCTGTTAACGCTTGCACATCTGCTATTAATATATATGGATCGTATTTTCCACTATTTTGCATTTCCAATCTTGTTTTTAAAGAACCAAAATAATGTCCTATATGTAATCTCCCTGTTGGTCTATCTCCTGTTAGTATACGAATTTTTTTATTTTCCATTTACATCATTCCCATCTTTAATAAACTAAAATTAATTATTATTATTTTTTTATATTCAATCATATTTTATACAGGTTTTATTATAACTAATTTTTACAAGTTTTACAAGTTATACTGGTAAATTTTATTGGTCTCTACAATTGTTGTTAATTAAAAAGTAAATTGCGCTTATTTTTTAACAATTACATTTAGCTTTTTAATTGACCTTCTCTATAAGTGTTACTATTATAAAAAGCTAGAATATATTTTTCTATTAGAATCTATAAAAGCTATAAAAAGCTCAAACTATTAAACTTTTTCGTCTAATAATTTGAGCCTTAGAAAAATTTATTGTTATAAATTTTTTAATCTTTTTTTCCTTCTTCTACTGGATAAACACTAACTTGTTTTTTATCTTTGCCAAGTCTTTCAAATTTAACTTTTCCAGTTACTTTAGCAAATAGAGTATCGTCACTACCAATGCCAACATTTTTTCCTGGATGGAATTTTGTTCCTCTTTGTCTTACTAGTATATTACCAGCTAGAACAACTTGACCATCTGCTCTTTTTAGTCCCAAACGTTTAGATTCACTATCTCTTCCGTTCTTAACGCTACCTTGACCTTTTTTATGAGCCATTTATCTCACTCCCTTCAAGTAATTTTATATATTAATCCAATTTAATAACTAAATTATTTTGTTGCTGTTTCTTTTTTTGCTGTTGTAGCTTTTTCAGCTTTAGCTTCTGCTGTTTTTGTTTCTGTAGCTTTTGCTTCTTTTTCAGCAGCTGTTTTTATTTTTGTTATTTCAACCTTTGTATATGGTTGTCTATGTCCTTGAGTTCTTCTGTAGTTCTTTTTAGCTTTGTATTTGTAAACTATAATTTTTTTACCTTTTCCATTAGCTACTACTTTTCCCTCAACTTTAACACCTTTAACATAAGGAGCTCCAACTTCTACTTTCTTATCTTCAGAAACTAAAACTACTTTATCAAAAGTAACTTTTTTTCCTTCTTCAACATCTAATTTTTCGAAGAATACTACATCTCCTTCTGCTACTTTGTATTGTCTTCCACAGCTTTCAATTATTGCGTACATTATATGTACACCTCCTCTTTCTCGTATACTCGCTAAGCATAAAATACAAGGTAGTTGATAAATCAACATTTAGTTACCCGACCTAGGCGGCTTACAGGTAATTATTTTATCATAGCTGGTATGTTTTTGTCAAGCTTTTTCGGTTGACTTTCTAACACTTACTACATTTTTTCAAAATTATATTTGACAAATTCGCTTAATCTGTATCTAATAATTATAGAAAATGGAGAAACCACAAACAGTGCTATTATCGAAGTAAGAGCTATGATAGTTACTCCAATTAATGAATAATATAATATGTATAAAAAAACTCCAAGATTTACTGATTAATATTTAAAATATTAACCAATAAATCTTGGAGCTTTTTTTATGCACTTTTTAATTCAAGCCTTAATTTATCTGCTATCATTGCGATAAATTCCGAATTGGTTGGCTTGCCTTTTGCTGCTGATACTGTATAACCAAATATATTTTCTACAACTTCTTGTTGTCCACGTCCCCACGCAACTTCTATAGCATGGCGTATTGCACGTTCTACTCTACTTGGTGTTGTATGATATTTTTTTGATATGTCTGGGTATAATTGTTTTGTTATTTGATTAATTACATCAATATCACCAATAGCCATCATTATTGCTTCTCTTAAATATTGATATCCTTTAATATGTGCTGGGACTCCAACTTCATGAATTACATTAGTTACTAGAGCTTCTATATTTTCTTCATTGTTTCTTTTATTTGGATCTATATCTATATATTGTGACTTGATTTCTCTACCTATAAAATTATTTCTTTGTTTTCCTGGTTGATAATTTTTTATTTCTCTTATTCTTTTTAGAAGTAAATTAATTTCGAAAGGTTTGACAACATAATATTGAGCTCCTAAATTTATTGCTCTTTGAGTTATCTTATCTTGTCCTACTGCAGATAAAATAATGCATATTGGCATTTTGTCTATTGGAGATTCATTAAGCTTTTCTAGAACACCTAAACCGTCTAAATGTGGCATAATAATGTCTAATAGCACCACATCTGGTTTTAATTCTCTAATTAATTCATAGGCTTCCTCTCCATCTTTAGCCATCCCTACAATATCCATATCATTTTCTTTTTTTAAATAATTTGCCAAAGTCATTGCAAATTCGGGATTATCATCTGCAATTAAGACCGTAATTTTTTCGTTCAAGTTCATTTCCCCCTTACCTTATATTTGTAAAATATTTACAAATGAGATTATATTCTTTTTTCCAAAAAATTGCAATAGTTTTTGGAAATTTTTTCTATTTTTATCGTTTTATCCTTATATTTCAATGTTTTTTCTTATATTTTTATTTGCCAAAATTTTAAAATCTATAATTTTTATTTCATTTTTTTCTATGTATTTAAGTAATTCTTCTTTTTCATCATTTGTTGCTTCAAATTTACATATAATATTGTCTAGGTACTCTGCATTTATTATATTAATATTACTTTTTTTACAGCAATATTTAAAATTCTCAAAGTCATTATAATTTAATTTTATTTCTGCAATAATTCCACTTTCCTCAATTGCAAATTTTGAATTTTCTATTGCTTTTTTTGTTGCCTCAGAATATGCTTTTACTAAGCCACCTGTTCCTAGTAAAATTCCTCCAAAATATCTTGTAACTACAATCAAAATATTTGCTAGTTCCATTTTCTTTATAATATTAAGCATTGGAGCTCCTGCTGTGCCACTTGGCTCTCCATCATCACTTGCACGTTCAATAATAGCATTATCTTTTATAATTCTATATGCATAGCAATTATGCCTAGCATCATAATATTTTTTCTTTAAATTTTTTAATTTTTCTTCCACTTCTTCTATAGAATTTACATAATATAAATTTGCAATAAATTTTGACTTTTTCTCTATTATTTCCGCTTCACTATCATTACTTATTGTTTTAATTTTTTCCATCTTTAATTCCTTCCTGCTGTATAACCTGTAGAGTAAGCAATCTGTAAGTTAAAACCTCCTGTATAAGCATCCACGTCTATTATTTCTCCTGCAAAATATAGTCCGTTAATTATTTTTGATTCCATTGTTTTAGGATTAATCTCTTTTATAGTAACTCCACCTGCAGTTACAATAGCTTCTTCTATTGGTCTAAATCCTTTTATTGTAATTGCAAATTTCTTTAATAAATTTACTAAATTTTCTCTTTCTTTTTTTGTTATTTCATTTACCTTTTTGTTAGGATTTATGTTTGAAAACTCTATTATAGTATCAATCATTTTCTTTGGTAATAATGCATCTAAACTGTTTTTAAACATTTTATTCTTTTCTGTAGAAAAGTCTCTTAATATTCTTTCATCTAACTTCTCTATAGAAAGAGCGGGCTTTATATCTATTATTATTTTAATTTTACCACTTTTTAGTAGTTCTTCTAAATTTTTATATCTTAATAAATGTGCAGAACCACTAAGAATTGTTGGTCCTGATAGCCCAAAATGAGTAAATAGCATTTCTCCAAAGTCCTCGTATATTACTTTATTTTTTTCTGTATCCATAAATTTAACATTTACATTTTTTAAACTCAATCCTTGTAGTTTTTTACAAACTTCTAGTGAATCTTCTTTAGCTTCTAATGGCACTAGTGATGGAACAATTTTTGTTATAGTGTGTCCTAATTTTTTTGCTATTTCGTATCCATTTCCTGTTGAGCCAGTTCCAGGATAACTTTTTCCTCCTGTTGCAAGTATAACTTTATTACACTTTATATACTCTTTTTTTCCATTTATTAAAAACTCTACGCCTTCTACAGTGTCTTTTTCTTCAATATTTTTTTCTATATTTTCAGCAGAGTTATTAGCAATATAAACTTGTTCATTTTTTTTAGTTATAATGTTCTCTACTTTAGCATTAGTTATTATCTTTACACCTAATTTTTTAGCTTTATTTATTAATGCATCTCTTACATCTATAGCTTTATCTGAAACTGGAAATACTCTTTGTCCTCTTTCAATTTTTACATTTACTCCCTGCTCTTTTAACAATTTTATTATATCTTCGTTTGTAAAGTTATTAAAAGCACTATAAAGAAACTTGCCATTTCCCGGAATATTTTTTATAAAATCTTCCATTGGCAAACTGCTAGTTATATTGCATCTACCTTTTCCTGTAATTAAAAGTTTTCTTCCAGGTTCTTTCATTTTTTCTAATACTATAACTTCGTTATTTTCAGTTGCAGCTGATATTGCTGAAACCAGACCAGCTGGTCCTCCTCCTATTACAATTACTTTCATTACTACTCCACCGTTTTAAATTTAGGTTTTAAGTTCTACCCATAAACTTTAACTATACTTTTAATATTTTATTTTCATATATTTTTATCTCTTTTTATTAATTTTTGCTTTAACTTCTTACATTTCCACTTTTTAGTTATATTAATAAATTACTATAAAAAGAAAAAGAACAAATAATGTATATAGTTAAACTATACCAATATTTATTCTTAAATAACTTTATATAACTTTGTTTATATATTTATTTACATTATATTTTGTATAGCTTTTAATACTCCTAATTTTCCATATTGATATGTTAGTCCTCCCTGCATAAATGCTGTATATGGTTTTCTTATAGGTCCATCACATGATAATTCTATTGAAGAACCTTGTGTAAATGCTCCTGCTGCCATTATAACTTTATCTGTATATCCTGGCATGTCCCATGGTTCTGGAGTAGAGTTTGAGTCTATTGGTGAACCTGCTTGTATTCCTTGACAATATTTTATTAATTTTTCTGGATTGTTAAAATTAATAGTTTGAACTATGTCTGCTCTTTTTACATTGAATTTAGGTTCAACATCATATCCTAATTTTTCTAAGCAATAACTTGCAAAAACTGCTGTTTTTAAACTTGCAGACACAACGCTAGGTGCCATAAAAATTCCCTGTAAAATAGATTTTGTAATTCCTAAAGTTGGTCCAACCTCTTTTCCTTCTCCAGGCACTGTTAATCTTTCTGCAACTAGGTCTATTAGGTTTTTCTTTCCAACTACATAAGCACCATTAGGAGCTATACCTCCTCCTAAATTTTTTATTAGTGAGCCTACTACTATATCTGCACCGACTTCTGTAGGTTCTTTAGTATCTACAAACTCACAATAGCAATTGTCAATCATTATAATAATATCTTTATTTATTTGTTTTATAAATTTTATAACTTTCTCTAACTGATCTATTGTTATGCTTTTTCTTGTACTATACCCCTTTGATCTTTGTATTTCAATTACTTTTATATTTCCATTTTTTAGTCTATTTTCTATTTGTTCAAAACCAAATTCGTTATTTTCTTTTAAATCTATTTGTTCAAAATTAATATTAAAAGATTTTAAAGAACTAGGGTTATCTACAATTCCTATAACCTCGTCTAATGTATCATATGGTTTACCTGTAATACTTAATAAAGTATCCCCTGGTCTTAACAGAGCAAATAGCGTTACTGTTAAAGCATGTGTTCCTGATATAAATTGTCCTCTTACAATGCCATCTTCTGCTTTAAATATATCTGCAAAAACTTTTTCTGTTGTATCTCTTCCAATATCTCCATATCCATAACCTGTAGTACTGTTAAAATGTATTTCTGATATTTCGTTTTTTTGGAAAGCATTTAAAACTTTTATACTATTATATTCTTCTATTTTTTCTATTTTATTAAATTCTTCTTTTAGATTTTCTTCTGCCTCACTAGCAAGTTTTATTACTTCTTCACTAATTCCTAATGCTGAATACATTTGTTACCTCTCTTCTTTATTTTTAGCAAAATTATTTTCTTCAATTTTATATTATCTTTTATTATTTTTATAAATATTTTTTATTATATTTTATTCTTGTGTACTTTGTTCTACTTCTTCTTGCTCTTCGTTACTATCCTCTTGTGTCGTTACCTCATTATTTACCTCTTCTTGTATTTGGTTATCGCTGTAGCAACTTTCTCCTGTCCATGACTCTACTCTGTAAAATTTGCCTATAAAAGTTGGTTGAATATCATCTAATTCATAAATAGGTTCTTGTACTATCTGTCCGTTTGAGTTAATACTTCCCCATTTTCCATCTTTTTTTATTCCTGCATAACCATATTCATTTACTTCTGTAACCATATCATATATGCAATCTACTACTATATTTCCCTCTTTATTAACAAATCCCCATTTTTCGCCTTGTTTGTATGCAAATATATTATTATTTTTATATACATCTTTTCCTTTAAGTTCGTTTCCATTAAAATCATAATATTTAAAGTCATTTTCTGAATATATTATAACAAATGTATCTTTTACTTCTACTTCTGCTGAAACCATTTTTGCTACTTCATTAAGGTTTTTATTAAATAGTATTGTCTCATCTGTTTCTGAATTATATGCTTGTATTAAATCTGCATCATGCAAACTTATAACACTACTATATTTTATATCTAATAATATATTGTTGTTAACATCTATAATCCCACTTTTTCTTTCTTTTGAAACAATAAAATGAGAATCTCCTAAATATTCAATATAGTCATAATTATCACTCAATAAATTATTTTTATTTTTGTCTAATACTGTATAAAGATTATCTTTATCAACAGCAATATAATAATCGTCATCTTTAACTTTTGTTAAACTAACTATGTTATTATCTTGAATTTCGTTTCCATTTACATCTAGTATTTTTAATTCGTTGTCTTTTACTGCGTTAATATATTCTCCACCAAATGATAATTCATCATATTCTGTGTTTACAATAATATCTCCATTAATATTTATTATACCTTTTTTAGAATTTCTTTGTACAATAAATAAGTTATTTGAAAGATTATATTCTATATTTTCATAGTCATAATTAGTTAAGCATTTATTGTTTTTCATAAGACCTGCTTGTCCATTTTTATATGCTATAAAATAAATATCTTCTCCCTGAATTTCATTTACTCTCTCTATTTTTGTATATTCTGGTTTTAAAATTTTCTTACCTTTATAGTCTATATATCCGTATCTGTAACCTTCCTCTGTTTTTTGGCTTACAATAAATCCTGCTTTAGTACTTTTAGTTTGAGGGTCATAATAATTATCTGCAGAAACTGAGTCATACTCAACTTTTACCATTACTGCACCTTTTATATTAATTACTCCATACTTTTCGCCTTGTTTTACTTGTAAAGTACCTTCTTTATAATCTAACCCTATTATCTCGTCATATATAGGCTCTGTTATTTCATTTCCTTCAAAATCAATTAATCCATATTTTCCATCTTTTTTATATTTTAAAACACTTTTTTCATATGGAATGTTAGTATCTGTAGATTCTACTGAAATTGCACTTACTCTATCATATGTTGTTAATATTTGTTCTTTATTTGCGTTTAATACTTTATTTTCATATTCTCCTAATTCTTGGTTATATTCTCCCATACAAATAAATAAAGGTTTTGATGGATTAGGAATTTGTACATTTGTGTATGTTGGTTCTATTATTATTTCTCCTTCTTTATTTATAACACCATACTTATTATCTCTATAAAAAATACTATAATTATATTCTTCTACTTGTTCTATTTCGTATTTAAATTTGCTTTTTTTTATGAAATAAAAAGTTAAAATTGTTGCTACTGCAATTATTGCTACAATTATTAAAATAATTATTGCTATTTTAAATATTTTTCTTTTTTCCATTAATACCACAAACCTTTCTTTAAACGATTACTCCTCGTTATTTTTCTTTTGTTCTTTATTTTCGTCATCTTCATTAACAGATACTTCTTGATTTTTACATATTTTTACCCATTTTATTCTCTTATCCTCAAGTTCTTCGACTTTATAAGTTAGTTTTTCGTCTTCTATAACCGGTTTTTCATCATCCTCAGGTATTCTTCCTAATTTTTCTATTAAATATCCTGATAATGTATCATAATCCCCTTCTGGAATTTCTATTCCAATTATCTTTTTTAGTTCATATAGCGGTATGCTTCCTTCGACCATGTACGTATTTTCATCTATTTTATTATATTCTACTTCTACATCATCATACTCATCAAATATATTTCCTACTAATTCTTCTAATATATCTTCCATAGTTAGTAGCCCAGAAGTACCTCCATATTCATCAACTACTATTGCCATTTGCATCTTATTTTTCTGCAACTCTTTAAAAACTTCATCTATAGATTTTGTTTCTGGTACATAATATGCTTCTCTCATAATATCTTTTATTTTTATTTTTTTACCATTACTTAAAGCTTTTAATATATCCTTTAAAAAAAGTATTCCTTTTATGTCGTCTATAGTTTCTTCGTATACTGGTATTCTACTATATTTATAATCATCAATTTCGTCTAGTAACTCGTATATGTTGTCATTTATTTCTATAGCAAAAATGTCTGTTCTATGTGTCATAATTTCTGCAGCATCTATGTCATTTAGTAAAAATACATTGTTTATTAGGTCCTTTTCGTTTTTCTTTATAACACCTTTTTCTTGCCCTTGATCTACCATCATTTTTATTTCTTCTTCTGTTACTACCTCTTCCTCATATTCACTTACTCCAAATATTTTTGAAACTAAGTTAGTTGTTGCAGTAAGAAGTTTTACAAAAGGTGAAGTTAATATAGATATGAAACTAATTATTCCTATAGTTGCATAAGCTATTTTTTCAGAATACTTCATAGCTAATCTTTTTGGCACTAATTCTCCAAATATTAATGTGAAGAATGATAATATTATTGTTATAACT
Source organism: uncultured Clostridia bacterium (assembly GCA_944392105.1). Taxonomy (GTDB): domain Bacteria; phylum Bacillota; class Clostridia; order TANB77; family CAG-508; genus CAG-273. The sequence goes on from CALXVM010000003.1 coordinate 20,917, forward strand.
ATAATTGATAGTGCTTGCCAAAATCCAATTCCAAGTCCTGGTATCCACTCGTTTAATATTGGAGATAGTTCACTTGCGAAAGTGTCTGCTGCAAAAGCACTTGATAAAAATCCTGCAAGCGTAATTCCAATTTGTATTGTTGCTAAAAACTTACTAGGATTTTTTAACATTTTTTTTATTTTTTGAGCTTTTTTATTTCCTTCTTTTGCTTCTTTTTCTATTTTAGCATCGTTTAGTGAAATATATGCCATTTCACTAGCTGCAAAATATGCATTTAATAAAATAAGAATGATTAAAAATATAATTTGAAAAAGCATAAAATCTTCCTTCCTAACATAGTAAATAATTTATATTATTATATATTCTGTGTAATTTTCTGTCAATAACTAAGTATGTATTTAGGCTGTTAGTAAAGACCATTTTAGGAAGATTCTATGCTTTAATTTTATAATAAAATCTAAAATATCCAAATTTATAAGTTATTCAATAATATTGCATCTTTAATTTGTTTTATTAAATATGCTACAATGAAAGGTTTTTTATTTAATTCTATTGAATATGTTAAAATAAAAGAATTTTATATTAAATCTATTAAATATGTTAAAATGAAAGGTTTTTATATTTATTCTATTAATTATGTTAAAATAAAAAGTTTTTGAAAAGTTTTATTAATATCCTGTTCTAGGTAAATACTTTTCTTCTTCACCTACTGTTATTTCGTCTTCTTCTGGAACGACTTTGTCTTCATCTTCTGGTTTTTCAAAATTGTTTACAGTAACTTTATAAGTTTGATTTAACTTTAAGTCTATTTCTACTCTATCTTCCAATTTTGAATATCCCTCTGGTGCAACAATTTCTTCTAAATAGTACTTGCCAGGAATCAAATTTTCTATTACTATTTTGCCTTCTTCATTTGTTGTTAAATCTGTATATAATACATTATTTTTTTCATCATATAAGTTAAATATTCCGCCTTTTAATGGATTTTCTCCTTTTCCGTCTTTTTTAATTATTTCTATTTTAGTATAATTAGGACTATATGATTGATTTAATTTAACATCTGTTGGTTCAAAAAATCCTGCTGTTACTGCGAAATTTTGCCATTCTGGATTTGGAGTTTCTCCATATAAAATAGGCATTGTTTTAAGTTCTGATGATGCTTTTATTGTAAAAGAACCTTTTTCTTCTAATTCTACAATTGGTAGTAAAACTTTAAATTTCTCATTTGCATTAAAAGTTGTTCTTTCCTTGTTATTTACATCTACTACTTTGGCTATTTTTTTAGTATCATTTTCTAGCGAAATTGTATATGTCTCATTGGCAGCAGACGCAGTTACGCTATATGTTTTGCTTAAGTAATTTTTATCTATGCTATCTACTTTCCATTCTTTAGACTCATCTTTTACTGTTATAGTAGCTACTTTTTTGCTATCTGTTGAGCTACGTGCTGCAGTAATTATTTTCTTTATTGCTGCAACTACTCTTCTATTACTGTCTACATCTCCATGTACTGTAAATTTATCTAAGTCATAGTTGTACATAGCATCATATACAGCCATTTTAGTTGCTGCATATGCTTCTTGCATATTGTTACATCCTAGTTCTTGTGGAGTTTTAAATGGATAACCATTTACTATTGCTTTCCAAATTTTATTATTTGTTACCAACTTATTTATACTTACACTATATTCATGTTCTTCTGTTACTCCTGGTCTACCCTTATTTATGCAGTACGCTGGATATTCTACTCCATCTTTTTTATACACTATTACTTCTACTCCAATGCCTATATTATCATAATTGAAAAATACTACTTCGCCTTTTGAATATAAGTCTGCTTTACTTATTGGCATAGTTGCTGCATTAGATTCAAAATGCATTGTTGTAAACGCCGAAGCTATAATTATTGCAATGACTAATACTATTAATATTCTTTTTACCATTTATTTCTGTATGATTAAAAATCATACCCTCCTTTCTTATTTTATTTCTACAGCTTGAATACATCTTCTATATTCTCTTCTATCTTTTTCGCAAGTTATTAATGTTATTCTATTGTCTTTAGTTGGTTCTAAATAATTCCAATTAGTTTGTTTTATTACTGTATTTGTTTCTACTAAATAAGTGCGCGTTTTGCTAGCTGTTCTATATATAATTTTATCTCCTTTATTTAGCTCTTTTATTCTTTCAAAAAAGTTACATTCATATCCTCTATTATGTGCTGCTAAGCCAACATTTCCTGTGTCTTTTGGTGTTTCTGTAAAATGTCCTACGGCTTCTAGCATAATTTCTTGTGTTGTTCCTTCTCTTATGGGTGCATTTAGTCCAATTTTAGGTATTTCTATTCTCCACTTGTTTGATTTGTCTTTTATTTCATTACTTTCTTTATCTGCATTAGAAATTGTATTAGAATTAGTGTTGCTATTTTCGTTAGTTATAATATTGCTTCCTACATCATTACTTATATTATTGCTAATATTATTCTCTATATTATTTTGGCTGGAAATTGAATTAGAATTATTAACTGAATTTGAAATATTGTTGTTAGATAAAACTATATTTTGAAAATTGTCTGACTCATATTCTTGAGATAATTTTTTTGCCATAGCCTCATTTGATAAGCTCTCGAAAAAAGCTGTTATTATAAAAAACACAATTATTGTTACAAAAACAGTAATTTCTATAATGTCTCTTTTTCTAGTGTATTTCACATATAACACACCACCTTTTATTTATTTTTTGTTTTGGTTGAATTTTAAGAATAAATAAATTGACTTAAAATTTTATTGATTCAAATTAATTTGAATTAAACAGAAATTGCAATTTCATTAAGCTTATATTACTACATTTAATTATCTTTGTAAAGCTTTTTTCATCGACAAAAATAGACAAAATGCTACATTACAATTATTATAATTTGTGAACTAAATAAAACGTACCTTATTTATTATATAACTTTCATATAATATAAATAAGGTACTATCAATATATAATCATATTTTTATCTTCTACTACACACTCTTCCACATGTACAAACATTATTATATCTTCCTTGAGAGAAGGTATTTGACGTTGTATTAAGTGGTCCTGAGCCGGTAGTAGTCGTAACAGTAGTTACACTGTTATTATCATTTGTTATACAGTTATTATTTCTTGAATCAATAATTCTAACTGTCGCAACATTATTACCAGAATTACAACTATTATTTGCAGTTATCAAATTATTCCCTGTTCTTAAATCATTATTATATCCACACACATTGCATGGCTTTGCACAATCTCCTATTATATTCCCAAATCTACTATTTATTCTGCAAATTATACATGTTAATACTGCTGTAACATATGCTAAAATACTGTATAGTATTGCATATATAAGTAAAGTACCATTAGGTGCTATTGCAAAAGCCACTATTAAGTAAATTGCAAAAAAAGTTGCTCCAACTAATAAAGGACATTTTAATATTTTTTGTAACACAATTGCTAATATTATTGTTGCTACTGGTAAAGCGAAAAAAACTAATAATCCATTCATATCTTTTAAGTATAAACTAAGCTATACCTTACCTCCTACTATTATATTTTTACTATATTTTATGTAATTTTAGATATATTTGTTACATAGTTTTTAGTAAAATGTAGTAAGCTCTCTTAAATTTTATTCATATTCAACTTTAACTAAATATAATCCGTGTGGAGGTAATGTTTTACCTGCTTTTTTTCTATCTTTATCTTCTATTATCTCTTTTATGCTTTCTGGTTTAATTGCTCCCATCCCTACTTCTAACAATGTTCCAGCAATAATTCTAACCATATTATATAAAAATCCATTGCCAGTAAGTTTTATTATAATTCTGCCATTATAAGTTGAAACATCTGCATTATATATTTTTCTAACACTGCTTTTGCTACTTGTTCCACTTGATTTAAAAGCTGAAAAGTCATGCTCTCCTTCAAAATATTTTGCTGCTTTTTGCATTTTTTCTATGTCTAATTTTTTTGGAAAATGATATTCCATGTTTCTAAAAATTGCACTTGCTTGTTCTTCATTATTTATTATGTACATATATGTTTTTTCTTTGCAATTGTATCTACTATGGAAATTTTCTTCTACTTCTTCTGCTTTTTTTATTCTAATAGAATATTTAAGTTGTGAATTAATAGCAGTCGCCATTTTCTCTATTGGTATGTTAGAATTTGTTTTAAAATTGGCAACTTGACCAAAAGCATGAACTCCAGCATCTGTTCTTCCAGATGCATAGAGTTCTACTTTTTCTTTAGTTACACCTTCTATTGCTCTTTCTATTTCGCCTTGAATATTTAATTTATTAGGCTGTTTTTGCCAGCCATTAAAGTCTTTTCCATCATATTCTATGGTTAATTTTATATTTCTCGTAATATATTCTCCTTTATTATTGCATTTCTATTTTGCTTTTACTTATTAATAATAATTTTCTTGTTGGAACAATTTTTATGTTGTATTCTTAATTATTATTAGTTATACTCTTACTATTTTTCTTGGCTCTCTTTTTCAGCCTTTTTATTTTCTTCTATTTTCTTAGTTTCTTTCTCTACTGCTGCCTTTTTTCTCTTTTCTTTAATAATATCTATAAATTTTTTTCTTTCATGCTCTGCAAATCTTTTTGTAACTACATATTTTATTAAAATTTTCTTTAAAGCATCTTCTTTTACATCTGCTATTAAAGTTCCATCTTTAGCAACAGATATTTTTCCTGTTTCTTCAGATACAACCACTGCTATAGCATCACTTTCTTTGGAAATTCCTAGTGCTGCTCTATGACGAGTTCCAAGTTCTCTTGCTATGTCTTTATCGTCTGCTAGCGGCAAAATGCAAGCTGCTGCTGCAATTTTATTTTTAGAAATTATAACAGCTCCATCATGTAATGGAGTGTTTGGTGTAAACAAATTTACAAGTAGTTGCGGAGACACCTCTGCATTTATTGCTACTCCTGTATCTATTATATCTTTAATTTGTATGTCTCTTTCTATAACTATTAATGCTCCTGTTTTCTCCTTAGCAAGTTCTTCTGATGCAATTATAACTTTATATATATCTTCTTTAGTTTTTGTTGCTAAGTCTTTTTCAATACCAAAATACTTGGTAAGTTTGTTTGTTCCCAGTTGTTCTAGCATTCTTCTTAATTCTGGTTGGAATATAATCATTAATGCAATTACTCCATATGGCATAAATACAGTTAAAATAAAGTTTAATATTCTAAACTGTAATATTCCACTTAATATTGTTATAAGCACAATTAAAATAATTCCTTTTAGAAGTTGCCATACTCTTGAATTTCTAGCAGATTTGATAAATTTATATATTATATAAATTACTATTGCTAAATCTAAAATTAATGGAATTATTCTAATAGGACTATTAAATATATCTTGTGCATATAAAACTATACCATCGGTTAATTCATTTATATTTACTAAAAAATTTTCCAAAATTTTTCCCCTCTTTTTCTTAGGTTTATTACATAACTATTAAATAATATACTAAACTTGCTGCAACTCCTAATATCATAAGTGCTGCTAGTATAATTGCCATAAATTTAACAGCTATTTTTCCTACATTATGTTTCTTTTTTGCCATTGTTTTTCCTTCTTTCTTCTTAATTTTACAATATAAATTTTAGCATATTATTTGTACTTTTTCAACATAAGGGGAAAGAATATTTTTTATATCTTAAAATAGAAATAAATCTTAGTTTTACAAATTACATTTTACTTTTACAAAATCATATATCTTAAAATAAAAACTTTTTAAAAAATTTTTATAAGAAATTCTACTTACAAAATCTATGATTTCCTATTGTTACAGTCATTGGTCTTGACCAAATCCATTTATTAGTTGCAGTTTTAGGGCTAAAATAATAAATTGCTCCATATGTTGGGTCCCAGCCATTTAATGCATCTTGTGCTGCTTTTTTTGCAGTAGAGTTTGGTGTCAAATTTATTTGTCCGTCCGAAACAGCATCAAATGCTCCACTTTGATATACTACTCCTGCTATTGTATTTGGAAAAGAACTATTTCTTACCCTATTTAAAACAACTGCTCCAATTGCCACCTGTCCTGTATACGGTTCTCCTCTTGCTTCTCCGTAAATTACTCTTGCCAGCAAATTTAAATCATTTGAATTAGTTGATACCGAACTATTTGAATTCGAACTATTTGAAGAATTAAAAATTCCCATTGCCTCTAGCGTTTTCTTTCCTGCAATTCCATCTACTTGTAAACCATTTTTCCTTTGAAACCATTTTACAGCTTCTAATGTTCCGCTTCCAAATATCCCATCAACATTTCCATTGTAGTATCCCCATCTCTTAAGTTTAGTTTGAATCTGTCTTACTTCTTCTCCTCTTGAACCATATTTAGAAAGTCCATATACTTCATTATTTCTAAAAAACACATTATATGAGACAAATATAGTAATAACAGCTAAAATCATTGTAACAGAAATTACCTTTTGCTTATTTATGGATATTCTTTTATTTTTAAAGTTTCCTTTTAACATAAAATACCACACCTTTAGAATAATTTTATATTTTTCTCAAATTATTCTAACCATGTGCGGTATTTTTATACATTGTCAGTGGGGACGGAGAAAACTGACAAGGTTGTCAAAAATCTCCGTCCCCATTGACAATTAAAAAATTCCTACAATGTTTCCATCTTCGTCTAAGTCTATTTTTTCTGCTGCTGGTACTCGTGGAAGTCCTGGCATTGTCATTATTTTTCCTGCTATAGCTACAACAAATTCTGCACCTGCTCTTAAGTGTATTTCTCTAATATGAATTTTAAATGGTTCATTACATTCTAAGTTCTTTTGGTCATCTGAAAGAGAATATTGTGTTTTTGCTATACATACAGGCATGTTGCCATATCCTAACTTTTCAATAGTCTCAATTTCTTTTTCTGCTTCTTCTGAAAACTCTACATCTTCAGCGCCATAAACTTTTTTTGCTACGTCTTTTATTTTATTTTTTATTGTTTCATTTAATTCATATGCATATTTGAAGTTATGTTTCTTTTCTGCTAGTTTTACAACTTTTTCTGCTAAGTCTGTTGCTCCTTCTCCGCCTTTTTCCCAGCTTTCTACTAAACTTAACTCTATTCCTTTTTCTTGTAATTTTTCTTTTAAATAATTTATTTCTTTTTCTGTATCATATGTATATTTATTTATTGCAACTATTACATTTAATCCATATACATTTTGTAAATTATCTATATGCTTAAATAAATTTTTCATGCCTTTATCTAATGCATCTATATTTTCTTTTTGTACGTCTTCTTTTGCCACTCCGCCATGATATTTTAGAGCTTTCATTGTAGCAACACAAACTACAACATCTGGATTTAATTCTGCTTTTCTACATTTTATATCTAAGAACTTCTCAGCTCCTAAATCTGCACCAAATCCTGCTTCTGTCACAACATAATCAGCTAGTTTTAATGCCATTTTTGTAGCAATAATGCTGTTACATCCATGTGCTATATTTGCAAAAGGTCCTCCATGAACTATTGCCGGTGTTTTTTCTAAGCTTTGAACTAAATTTGGTTTAATAGCATCTTTTAAAAGTACTGTTAGGGCACCATCTGCTTTTAAATCTTTTGCTGTTATTGGTTTATTTTCTTTATTATATCCAACAACAATATTTCCAATTCTTCTTTTTAAATCTTTTATATCTGTTGCTAAACATAGTATTGCCATTATTTCGGAAGCTACCGATATGTCAAATCCATCTTCCCTTGGAACTATATTTTTTTCTCCTGAAAGACCAGTATTTACTTTTCTTAGTTGTCTATCGTTTAAATCCAAGCATCTTTTCCAGACTACTCTTTCTATTCCAAGCTCATTTCCAAAATATATATGATTATCTATTATTGCAGAAAGCAAGTTATTTGCAGCTGTAATTGCATGAATATCTCCTGTAAAATGTAGGTTTATATCTTCCATTGGAGCTATTTGGCTATGTCCACCACCTGTTGCTCCTCCTTTTATTCCAAAAACTGGTCCTAAAGATGGTTCTCTTAGTGCAAGAATTGCATTTTTCCCTATTTTATTCATTCCATCAGCTAATCCTATAGCCATAGTTGTTTTTCCTTCTCCTAGTGGTGTGGGATTAATTGCTGTCATTAAAATTAATTTTCCGTTTTTTTTACTTTTATACTTTTCCATTACTTCTAAAGAGATTTTTGCTTTATATTTTCCGTATTGTTCTATGTCATCTTCCACATTAATTTTTTTAGCTATTTCGTTAATATTTGCTAACTTAGTATTTCTTGCAATTTCAATATCTTCCATCTTTATTCCTCCCTTTATTTTTATTATAGCACTGTTAAATTAATAACAAAAAAATGAGACAAGTCATCAAAATATATTTCCATTTTATTATTTTGGAAAAGCTGACCTGTCCCTTTTTTCCCGATTTAGGAAATTGGGACCTGTCCCCAATTTCTAAAATATTAAACCAACTATTAAACCTATTAAAGCTCCTACCATTACTTCTTTTGGTGAGTGTCCTAGTACTTCTACAAGACGCTCATGCACTTGTACGCCTGTTAACCCAGGTGTTTCTACTATTTTATTTAATAATTTTGCTTGCTTTCCTGCAGCTCTTCTTACACCTGCAGCATCATACATTACAACTAAAGAAAATATAAGAGATACAGCAAACAAAGGTGAATTTATACCTACTGTTTTTCCAATCATTGTTGTTAAGCATACAACAACTCCTGAATGTGAACTTGGCATTCCACCTGCTTGTAATATTCTTTTAAAATTAATTTTTTTAGTTGTTATTAAGTCATATAAAAACTTAAATAGTTGTATAAAAAACCATACTAATATCGGTATAATTATGTATTTATATTCCATTATAAAATTAGTTATTCCTTGAAACATTTTTATTCCCTTCTATTTCCTTTTTGTCTATTCTGCTTTTGGCACAAAATTTTCTTCTTTTATATCTTCTCCATTATTTATTAATATAGAAATTCTTTTCTCTGCATTTTCTAGTATTTCGTTACATTTTTTAGATAATTTCATGCCTTCTTCAAATTTACTAACTGATGTATCTAAGTCTAAATCTCCCTTTTCTAATTCTGTGGCAATTTCTTCTAACTTTTTCATTGTTTCTTCGAAGTTAATTTCTTTATTTTCTTCCATTATAACATTCCTTTCTGACTACAAAATATTACTATTTTTGTGTTACAGTTTCATTTTCTATATCTACAATATACCAAGCAAGTACTCTTGTATCTCTATTTACAGAGACTCTATATTTTCCATCTGATGTTACTCCTGCCAAGTCAAAATAAACACTATCATCTTCGCCCCATTCTTTTTTTACAAGCTCTATTGCCTTTTCTTCATTAGAATTATTTGCATTATCACTTGTAGAAGGTCTTTCTTGTTCATTATTTGTTACTTTTTCATTGTTTGCTTCTTCATTAGCAATATTATTTTCTTGTTCATTATTTTCCACACTGTTTTCTGTAGTGTTATTGCTTATGCCATTAACTTGTGTATCATTAAGGGCATCTGTGCCTGTTTCTTTTTCATTAAATGGATTTATAATTGATATTGCAGCAATTGCTATAACTATTATAAGAGCAATTATTAATATTACTAGTGTAACTTTTGTTTTCTTATTCATAGTACAATCTACCTCTTTTCTTTGCATGTATTTAAACTTTACTTATAATTTTATTTATAAAACTTCTGTATTTATCTTTCCATCTTCAAATTTTAATGTTAATTTATCTCCCTTTTTTAGCTCAGAAGCTTTATGAACAATCTTTCCATCTTTTTCTGCTATACTATATCCTCTTGCTAATGTTTTTAAAGGACTAAGTGCGTCTAATTTAGAATATAATTTTATAGCTTCTAATTTTTTATCTTTGTATTTTGCAATTATGCTATTTTGAATACTTTTTACATATCTATCAATTAACATATAATTTTCATTTACTTTTTGCAATGGATCCTTAAAAACTCTACTGTTCATGCATTTTTCATAGCGAAGTCTCATTAATTCTGTTTTCTTTTTTAGTGCTTGTCTAAATCTATTTTGATATGTATTTAATTTTAGCTCAACGTCTGCAATGTTTGGCACTGCAAGTTCTGCTGCTGCCGATGGTGTTGGTGCTCTTAGGTCTGCTACAAAATCTGCAATTGTAAAGTCTGTTTCATGTCCTACTGCAGAAATTACAGGAAGCTCTGAATTATAAATTGCTTTTGCAACAATTTTTTCATTAAATGGCCATAAGTCTTCTAGTGAACCTCCACCTCTGGCTATAATAATTACATCAGCTAATTTCTTTTCGTTCATAAGCTCTATTCCTGCTGCAATTTTTTCTGCTGCACCTTCTCCTTGTACTGGTACTGGCAACAATTTTAAGTATACATTTGGATTTCTTCTAGTAGATACATTTATTATATCTCTTATAACTGCACCTGTATTAGATGTTAAAACTCCTATGCTTTTTGGCATAAACGGAATTTTTTTCTTATGTGCAACATCAAAATAGCCTTCTTTTTCTAATTTAGCCTTAAGCTCTTCATAAGCAGTATATAAGCTTCCCATACCATCTTCTTGCATGGCTTTACAGTAAAGTTGATATACACCGTCTCTCTCAAATACAGATACTGTTCCAAAAGCCATGACCTTCATTCCATCTTTTGGTGTGAATTTTAAGTGAGGTGTATATGTTTTAAACATTATGCATTTTATTAAGGAATTTTCGTCTTTTAAAGTAAAATACATATGTCCTGTATAATGAAGCTTAAAATTAGATATTTCTCCTTTTACCAAAACATTTGCTAAATTTTCGTCACCAGCAATTTTTTCTTTTATATATTTATTTAAATCTGTTACTGTTATTGCTTGATATTCCACTTTTTTCTCCTTTTGTTTTTTGGTTATTTAATTTTAACATTATTTTATGTTTTATTAAATATAACTTCATAATTACTCTATTTTAATTATTTTGTTAAATATTTTTGTTATATTTATTCTTCAACATCTTTTACTATATTTGCCAAAACTCCATTAACAAATGAAGAAGAGCTGTCTTCTCCATATGCTTTTGCTAATTCTACTGCTTCATTTATTACAACTTTATATGGCAATTTTTTATATAAAATTTCATATATTGCTAATTTTAAAATAGCTATATCTATTTTTGAAATTCTATCTATCTGCCAATTTTTAGCTAAATTATCTGATATATTTTTTACTATTTCTTTTTCGTTTTCACTTATACCGTTTATTGCATCTTCTAAATATTCTACAACTTTTTTATCTTGTATTTCGTTATTTTCTATATAAATCTCCAACTGTTCTTTTTGCTCTGATATAGGCAATTTTTGAATTTCAAAACTATACAATATTTCAAATGCCATACGTCTTGATTCTGTTCTGCTCATAAGTTTGTCTAATCTCCTTAATATCTTATATAATATATATTTTATTTTTTTAAAGTTTTACAATCTGTCTATAAAATTTTTAAGTTTATCTTTTACACTTTCTTTATTACATTGAATATAGTAACCAAAATATCCACATGCAACAATTACTACGACCCATATAATAAACTTATATAAGTTTGTACATAATAAAATTATTGCAACAAGTACACCAATAATTGCACCTGCATACTTTGTTATAAAGTTTTTGAAATCATCCATAAAATTCTCAATTCCTTTCTTGCTATGCTAAAAAGGTACACATATTTCCAATTACTACTTGCTAAATGCAAGTTGCAATTAACTAGAAAAATTTAATTCTAATTTAATATATTACTCCTGTGTAACACTATCTATTGGTTTTACATCCTTTACTTTTATATTAACTTCTTTTACTTCTAAATCCGATGTTTTCTTAATTACCTGTTTTATTTTAGTTTGTAAATTTGCAGAAAGCTCTTTTATTACTACATTTTCTTTTACTTCTAAATTTACAAATACTCTTACATTACTTTCTTGGTCTACCTCAACTTTAGATACCACATTTTCTGCACCACTAAAACCTCTTACAACTCCGTCAACCAAATTTTCTAAAGTATCTCTTGTAATTAGCAATTTTCCATCTGAGTTTTCTAATAAAATACTATTTTTAGCATCATTTTTTTCTTTAGAACTTGAATCAAAAAATATACATTTAATTGCAAGTAAGATAAATACTATAGAAAGCCCTAGTAATACATTTGAAGTAACTTGGTCTGCTAAAGCTTGTTTTACTATGTCTGTTAATAAATTTATATCTAGCCAACCAAAAATCATTAAGCAAAGTAATACTGATAATATTAATATTAAAGTAGAAAATAATACTAGTCCTATTTTATCTAAAACTTTCATTTTGACTCCATTTCTCCACAACTTTTACACCAATTGTGTAAAATGTGACTTTTACTTATTTAGTTTTTAATTATAATTAGCTTTTACAAATTATGCAATTAATTATGTAATTTTTACTCCATAAATCCACATAAAAATATTGTATAAGACACAACTAATTACATTATATTTATATAAACCAATTAAAGGCACATTTAGTGCCTTTTTCTATTTACCTTCTTTAGATTCACTGTTATCTTTATCTAGTGTTGTATCTGCATTTACACCTTGAACATGTACATTTACTTCTACAACTTTTAGTCCTGTCATATTTTCAACAGCTTTTTTTACTCTATTTTGAATTTCAAAGGCTACATCTGGTATTCTTACACCAAATTCAACAATAATGTTAACATCTATTTTGGTTTCTTTTTCTCCTGCTTCTACTTTAATACCTTTTGATAAATTTTTCTTTCCACTTAATACTTCAGAAATTCCTCCAGCAAAACCTCCAGACATTGCTGCTACTCCTGGTACTTCTGCTACTGCAACACCTGCTATAACTGCTATAACGTCATCTGCTATTTGTATATTTGAATTTTCTACAGTTACCTCTGATTCTGTTACTAAATCCTTAACCTCTTTATTTTCATTAACTTCATTCTTATTTTCTTCGCTCATAATAAGACCTCCTTTAAATTTTATCTTTATTTACAGTTATAAGTATATCAATTTATGCTATTTTTTACAACTATTTTTCAAAATTTGCAAAAAAAGTTTATTTTTTATAAAAATTATATCTATAAAATTATTTAGCAATCTCTATTTATTAAATATTAATTAATTTTAACTTCTAATTCCAGTAATAAAATTATATATATTATTCAAAAATGCTACCTGCTTGAATTTTGTTTCCTCTTAAATAATCGTTTATTGACATTTTTTTTGCATTTTCACCTTGTATTTCTAACACTTCTATTATTCCACCATTTGCATTTATATATAAACCATTTTTTTCATCTGAAAATAAAACTGTTCCTGGTGCTAATCCTTTAATTCTATAAGTGTATTCTTCTAACTCTGGAAACTTTTTCACTAAATCATTTACCGAAACTACATTAACTTTCCAAAATTTCACTTTTTTTCCATCTAAGTTTGAATAAGCACCCATTATAGGATTTAATCCTCTAACTAAATTTTTAATTTTGATTGCATCCATTTCATCCCAATTTATTTTTGCCATCTCTTTTGAAAGCATTGGAGCTAATGTAAAGTTTTCTCCTTGTTTTTCTCTTGGAGCAGTTCCCTCTTCAATTTGTTTTAAAGTTTTTACAAGCAGATTAGCTCCAATTTTACTTAGCCTATCCCAAAGCTCTCCTGTTGTTTCATTTTCTCCAATTTCTACTTTTTCTTTTAAAATCATGTCTCCTGTGTCCATTCCGACATCCATATACATTGTTGTAATTCCAGTTTCTTTATCTCCATTTAAAACTGCCCATTGAATTGGAGCAGCCCCTCTATATTGTGGAAGCAGTGAGCCATGAACATTTATACAACCTAGCCTTGGTATATCTAATAATTCTTTTGGTAAAATTTTTCCATAAGCTACAACACAAATAACATCTGGTTTTAAGTTTTTTATTTCGTCTAAGAATTCTATATTATTTCTAACTTTTAATGGTTGATATATTCTTAAATTTTTTTCTAAAGCATATTCTTTTACAGGAGATGGTATTAATTTCATTCCTCTACCTTTTGGTTTATCTGGATTTGTTACTACTGCTAAAATATTATGACCAGCCTCATATATAGCTTTTAATGATTCTTCTGCAAAATCTGGAGTTCCCATAAAAACAATATTTAACATATTAGAAGCCCTCCTTATTTATATTTTTATAATAAATTGCATACATTATACCAAAAAACAATGAATTTATCAAATAAAAAATCCCCCTTGGGTAATTCCCTTGGGGGTTGGAGATTATTTGCTAAAAGGTTATTGTGGAAATAGCGCTCTTATAGACTAGCGACCTTTTGTTTTCGAACTCATTCTCAATAATAATGCAAAATCTGTCATAACCTTTAATCTTGCCTGACAGTTGAAAGCCGTTGGTAATAAATACCTTGACTTTCCGTCCAGTTTTCTTGAGCTCGTCCAAAAACTCCTGCTGCACGCCCTTCTCTTTTTCTTCCGGCATATTTTTCACTCCAATACAATATTTTTATTCTAGTAATACTAGAACCTATAAATTATTATAACACACTTTACATAAAATTACAATTATATCTTTTAAAATTATTTTTCTTCTTCATTAGGGTCAACATAGTGAAGTTTTATTGTATTATTGAGTTATTTCTTTTAGATGCAATAGCACTAATATAATTACTAACTTTGGAGTATAATATTCATTTTTTGTTGTATACCTTTCTTCTATCATTTGAGTAGCTTTTATTATATTAGTTTTTATATTATTAAGACTTTTATTGTATTTTTTTGCCACATGTACATATACATTTTTTTCTAAATTATTTAATGTATCGCTTTTATTGTTTGTATAACAATATTCTATTGCATCTATCAAATAAAATGTTCCTTTATATTTTAAATTATACCCAAGCTCTATTAGTTTTAATACAATTTTCCTTCTAATATTATATATTGTTTCATCCCAAATATTGTTTAAAATTATTTTTTCTACTTTTTTACACAAATTTTCTAAAGAATCATTATTATTTAGAAAAAATATGTTTTCATTTTTATTTTTTACATAGGCATATTTTTTATCTTTAAAAAAATAAATAATTTTTATGTTCTTAATTTTACTCAATTCTTCTATATATTTGTCTGTTCTTTGACTTAATTCTAAGCCTTCTTGAAAAAATAGTACTAAATTTATATCTTCTTTTAATATAACATTTTTAACTTCGTGCATTGTCGTAGCGATGTATCTTATATTTATCTCTTTATTTCTATTATTTATAGTATTTATAATATTGGTTAATTTATTTATGTTTGATTCAAATATCAATGTTTTAATCATATTTTTTCCTTTTATTTTTCTGGATTACTTACATCTTTATCTGTTACGACATTAATTTCAATAAAAAAATTCTTTTCATCATATTGTACACCATATATATTTTGTATCTCTCTCATTGGTAACATTGTTTCTTTATCTATCCATATCTCCCTATAAGAAGATTTGTCTGAATTTCTTAATACATAGCATTCTATTCCTTTAAATTCATCAATTCTTATATTTAACATTACAATGTTTATTGCTTTCGCCATGCCTTCTCCCAAATAAATATTAGGCATTCTCATTATTAATTCTCCTGTTTTATTATATGTTTCGTATTCTAGCAATTCACTTTTATTTAAAATTTCATCTTTTGACCAATATTTTACAGATTCTTTATTCTCTAATTCACTATTTTTACTATCAATTTTTTCTATTTTTTTATATTTTCCATCTTTATAAAAAATTTCCGTGGTATAATAATTTTCTTCATTATTTTGATTAATTTTATAATATTGCGTTTCATATATATGATAGTTATTCAAATTTGTAATTTCACTAATTTTTCTTTCTACATTTTCTACTACTTTGCTATTATAAATATATCTATATATAGAAAATGCAATTAAAATGGTTATTAAAGCCATTATTGTAATTAATATTATCTTTAATAATATCATCTTTTTATTATATTTTTTTAAATAATCTAATTCTATTTTTTGTTCATTTTTAGATTTTATGTTAATTTTGTTTCTGTCTTCTCTTAATATTTCCAATTGCTTTTTGCATTGTTCACAGTTGCTAATATGTTCATTTACAAATTTCTTTGTTTCTTCACTGACTAAGTTTTCTACATAATTTGGTAGTAAATCATTAATAATTTCACATTCTTTTTTCATTTCTTAATATATCCTCCTTTATTTTTAATTTTCCTCTATAAAAAGTAGTTCTTGCCCATTGTTCACTTTTATCCATTATTTCTCCTATCTCTTTGAAGGAAAGTTCCCCTTTTATTCTCAAATAAACAACTTCTTTTGTTCTATCATCTAATTTATGTATTTCTTTGTAAAACCTTATAATGTCCATTTTTTCGTCTATATCTTCTATAGAATTATCATTGGGTAAATATTTTTCTGCTCCATCTTCAAAGGAAAGTGATGTGATTCTTTTACTTTTTTTTAGAAAATTCAACCATTTATTCTTAGCAATTTGACATAGCCATACATGCATACTGCATTCGTTTTTAAACTTATTTATTCCTTTTATGGCACTATAAAACGTTTCTTGCATTAATTCTTCTGATATTTCTCTATCATGTGTAATGCTATATAAATAATAATATACTTGTTTGGAATATTTCTCGTATATTTTTTCCACTTATTTCTCCCCTCTCTATATATTAAGACAATCTAAATTTTATTTTGTTACAAAAAAATAAATTATTTTTTGTTATCTTTCATTATTTTTATTTATCTTAAGTTAAAATTCATAATATTTATGATATAAGTATATAAATAATTTTTTTATTTATATGGTTAAGGCTAATGCCTTTTACCATAAATAGGATTAGATATTACAAGGAGGTAAATATCATGCAAAAACTTAGCAAACTTTTTTCATTACTTGTTGTTGTAGCATTATGCCTTGCTATGTCTGTTCCAGCATTTGCGGCGGACGTCAATGCCGATACTGATTCCAATCGGTTGATTGGATGCGTTACTCTGAGAGTAGACGAAAACGGCGCCACTCCTATTTCTACCAGAAGTAGTATTAGTGGTTATGGTCATGTCACTATTAATGGTGACGGACAAGGCGTTTACATCAATTGTAACGGGGAAGGCTTTGGCGGTATGGGCGTTACTGTTAAAACAACTTGTTCAAGTGGCACACATACAATTCAAATGTTTGGTATGCCTGTCATGGGAGATGCTTCCATCATATCTTCCCGTAATATGACAACCAATCAGGAATTGAAGTTCAACAACCTCTGGCAAAGCGATCTTAGTCGTTATTTTGTTGGTTTAACTTGCCCGTCTGGTACTCCTCCATTTTTGGCAGAAGTCTGGATTTATGGATAACAATTTTTAATCCATTTTAGCATTTTTCACAGTTTAATTCTTAAATATCTAATCCTATTTTCAAATTATCTAAATGATAGTTTGAAAGCCAGCTCTATTTGAGCTGGCTTTTTATTTTTCTTCTTCATTAGGGTCAACATAATGTAGTGTCCCTGGTATCATTTTATCTACAAAAAGTATTCCATCTAAATGGTCTATTTCATGTGATAATGCTTGTGCAAGAAGTCCTTCTGCTTTTATTTTTACTTTTTTTCCATTTTCGTCTAATGCCTCTACAGTAACTTCTGCAGGTCTTATCATTTTAGCATATTCATTTGGGAAACTTAAGCATCCTTCATCTACTTCTTGTTCTCCTTTTTGCTTTATTATCTTAGGGTTAACTAATTTAAGTGGTAGATTTCCATCATATAAGTCTATTACTATTACTCTTTTCAAAATTCCTACTTGTGGTCCTGCAAGCCCTACCCCATTGTACTCATGCATTGTATCTATCATATCATCAAGAAGCTCTTTTATTCTATCGTCTACTTCTTCTACTTCTCTTGATCTTTTTCTAAGTATTTCGTCATTTTCTAGTCTTATCTGTCTTATTGCCATTGTTTTTTCCTCCTTTTACTAAAATTAATGGATAGTTCTTTTCTTCTTTCTTTTATATCATGTTAGTAGGATTAACATCTATACTAATATTTGCATCTCCATTTTTACAATATTTAATAGTTTGAGCTTTCTCCATAGTATTGTTCATTAAGTCTATTATATCTTCTCCAAATTTACATTTTATTAATATTCTCCACCTATATTTATTTTTTATTTTATCTATAGGTGCAGGAAGCGCTTTATAAAGCATTATTCCTATGTTTTCGTTTTCTACTCTGTCTTTTAAATATTTGTGCAAACTTTGTGCTACTTTCATTGTTATTTGCTCATCTTTTGAACTAACTCCAATTACTATTATATCGCAAAATGGCGGATATTTCAATTGTTTTCTTAATCTCATTTCTGTATTATAAAACATTTCATCATTTTGTTGTTTTACACACTCTATTGTAAAATTATCTGGATTGTATGTTTGAATAATAACCTTGCCTGCATCTTCTCCTCTTCCAGCTCTACCAGCGACTTGTGTTAATATTTGAAATGTAATTTCATTTGCTCTATAGTCGTTCATATTTAAACTTCCATCTGCTGCAATTACTCCAACTAAAGTTACATTTGGAAAGTGATGTCCTTTTACTACCATTTGTGTTCCTATTAATATGTCTGCTTTATTTTCTTTAAAATCTGTTAATATTTTTTCGTGAGAATTTTTCTTTGTAACTGTGTCTACGTCCATCCTTATAGTTTTTGCTTCTGGAAATAGTGTATTTATCTCTGATTCTAATTTTTGTGTTCCTGTTCCAAAATATCTTATGTTCTCACTGCCACATTCTGGACATTTTGTAATTACTTTTGTCTCATATCCACAATAATGGCATTTTAATTTATTAGTGCTTTTGTGATATGTAAGTGTTATATCACAGTTCTTACATTTAGCTGTGTATCCACAGTCCCTACACATTACAAATGTAGAAAATCCTCGTCTATTTAAAAATAAAATGGTCTGCTTTTTATTTTCTAAATTTTCTTTTATTGATTCTTGTAATTTTTCACTAAGCATTGATTTATTTTTCTTAGATAATTCTTCTCTTAAATCTACTACTTCAATTTCTGGAAGTTTTGCATTGTTGGCTCTTTTATTTAATCTTAATAAAACACTTTGCTTTTTCATTGTTCTATATAGCGAGCCTGTATCTGGAGTTGCACTTCCAAGCACAAGTGGAATATTACTTTCATAGCATAAATATCTTGCCACATCTTTTGCATTATATCTAGGTGTAGATTCAGATTTATAAGAACTGTCATGCTCTTCATCTATAATAATAATTCCTAAGTTTTGTACTGGAGCAAATATTGCAGAGCGTGCTCCTATTACTATCTTAGCTTGTCCACTTTTTATTTTATTCCATTGGTCAAATCTTTCTCCTATAGAAAGTTTGCTGTGTAAAACTGCTATGTTTTCTTCTCCAAATCTTGCTATAAATCTATCTACAGTTTGTGGAGTAAGAGAAATTTCTGGTACTAGCATAATGCTTGTTTTGTTATTATTTAATGCTTTTTCTATAAGTTGCAAATATATTTCTGTTTTTCCAGAACCAGTAACTCCATATATTAAATATTCTTCATATTTATTTTTATCCATTTTATCGCTTATTTCGTTATATGCATTTTGTTGTTCTTCTGTAAATTCTAATTTTTTTGACTGTCTTTCTACTTTATGAAAAAATGGATTTCTTTCTACATGCTTTTTCTCAATAGTAATATAATTTTTCTTTTCTAATGCTTTTACTGCATCTCTTGTTGTGTCTGTAAAAAGTAATAAATCTGCCAGATTTGTTTCTCCATTATCTAGCAAAAACTTTAATATTCTTACTTGTTTAGCAGATTTAAACTTATCTTCTTCTATATCACTTTCTACAACTTCTTCATCAATTATAGTTACAAAATTTTCGTTTTTTTCTTTTATTCTATTTTCAATTATTTTAGTAGTTGTTCCTGGTGGAAGCATTAGTTTTATACACTCAGAAATATTACAAAAATATCTTCTTGCCATCCATTTAGCAAGCTCTACTTTTTCCTCTGTAAGCCCATTTTCATTAACTATTTTTTCTATACTTTTTAACTTAAATTCAGAGCTTTCTTTTATTCCTATTATAAAACCTTCTTCTAGTTGCTTTCGATTTCCAAATTGCACAAAAACTCTACTACCAACCATTGCTTTATAAAACATAGTTTCTGGTATATTGTAGTCAAATACTCTATTTAATTCTTTTGCATTACTATTTAATATTATTTCTGCTACCATTTTGCCCCTCACATTTTTATTATAACAATATGAGGTTTTAATGTAAAGATACAAAATTTTATTATTCAATTGCATTTATTAATCTTGATTTTATCTTATAAATTTTATTCTGTTTTATTACCAAATATCCTAAATATACTAAAATTATTAAAATTGCAATATTATGTATGTATAAAAGTAAAATACTACTTATAAACATTAAACAAATCATAGTTATATTTGATATTTTATTTATGTAATAATATGACTTTTTTATTCCGCTTCTTATACTTATTATTTCTTTTAAAATTCTTCCTCCATCTAATGGATAAATTGGAATTAAGTTAAATATTCCAATTAAAATATTTGCATAAATTGCTATTTCTCCAAAGAATATGCTATTTTTATATAACTCTATATTATTTAAAATTATTAATATTAAAGCAATTATAAAATTAGTTAAAGGTCCTGCTAATGCTAAACTCATTTTTTTTAAACACAACTTTGTACCATTTTTTATTTTTGTATTATATAAATTAGGCTCTGTCTTAAAACTAATTTGCAACCCAAATGGTGTTATACTAAATGCTTCTGGTTTTAGTTTTAAAATTAGCCCCCAAAATAAATGTCCAAGCTCATGTATAACTGCGTATATCATTAATATAGCATAAAATTCAATTTGTTTTGTAATTACAAATATTAACGCAAATAAAAATATCTTTAAATCTATTGTTATCCTCAATTTACTTTCCTCCTCGTTACTTTACTTTTTTTTAATTTCTTTAGTTTTTTACGTTATTTTTATGTTGTTTTTACATTGTTTTTGCATTGTTCTAAACAATTTTCATTAATGTCTACTTTATATTAAAATTCTGTTTTATATGTTCTTTTACTATAAAACAATTAAAATTTAAGTATATATTCTGGATTTATAATGTTATTATTTCTTCTTATTTCAAAGTGTAAGTGCGGGCCTGTTGCTTTTCCGGTGTCACCTACTAATGCTATTTTTTCTCCTTGTTTTACTTCTTGCCCCTCTTTTACTAGAAGTTCACTGCAATGAGCATATAAGGTTACCGCTTCTCCATTTCTTATTTTTATATGTTTTCCATATTCTCCTTCTTCTGAAACTTGCTCTACAGTTCCATCTGTTGAAGCAACTATTTCTGTCCCCATATTGGCTCCAATATCTATTCCATAGTGATTAGCAGATATTATGTCAGTAGGTTCTCGCGCACCATACCTTGATGTAACAGTACCTTTAACAGGATTTATAAAACTATAATTTGCTTTTAAAAACTCAGCATCAATTTCCATTTGTGATTTATTTTCATTACTTACATTTGTCTCTACTTGCGTATTTTCTTCTTTTCCTCCACCTACTCCCACATTTTCAGTATTTATATCTTCAGTATTCTGCGTATCTGTATTAGTGTTTTCTACATTGTTTGTATTATCTTGGCTGTTTTCCGTATTTACACTATTTTCTTGTACTTCATTAGAATTAGTCTCATCGCTAGAATTTTGTAGTAAATTATTTAGAAAAGGAATATTATTCTTATTATCATTAAGCATTGTTACTGCTTGATTATATAAATTTTGAAAATTGATATCATATTTTAAAAATTCTTTTGCTTTATTTATTACATCATCTGAAAAAAAGTACGAGGTGTTTTTTATTAAATAGAAAATTACATAAATAACCATACAAATTAAAATCTGTAAGGTCATTTTTTTGAATAAACTAATATTTATTTTCTCTTTCCTTTGATTTTCATTTGTATAGTTTATTCTTGAAAGAGAATTATTCCTTCTTCTGTTATAAACTTCCTCTGCTCTTTTTTGTCTTTCTTCTGGAGTTATTGTTCTTTCCAATATAAAAACACCTCTTCCTTTGTAGTTTTTTAAATCTATATTCAAGGAAGAAGTGTTTTATGAATTTTATTTATATTAAATTCGTTAGTATACTAAGTACAAGTGCTGCAATAAGCATAAAATTTATATTTCGCAGTCTTTTATATTTTTTATCTATTTTTTTATTTTTACTTTTTGTACTGTTATTTTCTTTTTCTATTTTTAATATATAATCTGCTATAACCAATTTAGCTTCATTTGCCAAAAAATCTTTGTTTTTATCGTTTTGCCCGCCTTCTTTAAATTTTTCAGTATTTTCTATATATTCAAGTTTTTTTATTTTTTGATTTTGCTTTAAAAATACAATTGCTTCATCTACTAAGTTTGATGGTAAATCTTTTAAAATAACAATGTTTTTCATGTCACTCATATTCATATATGTACCTCCGCTTTATCTTATACATATATTTTTTACATATTTACCTAATTTATACAAAGTTAAATATATTTTTATATTATTTTTTGCTACAATATATCTTTATCTATTGATATAACAATTTTTATATTAGGATTTTTATCATATTTTTTTATTATATTTTCCGAAAAACTTGCAACATCATTTGATATAATTATTGTTTTATAGTCTTCATTAATTAACTTTTCTAACATTTTGTCTGAATCTTCTAGGTCTTGTAGTTTATATACATCTAGCCCTAAAGCCTCTGGCATTTTAAAACTATCTTTATCTTTCTCATATTTAAGCCAAGAAATTTTCATACTAAATTTCATTCCTTTCTCGCTTTATTCTAAAAGGCACACAAAGAAAAAAATGTTAAACAACTTTTATATTATTGTTTAACATTTTTTTATTTTTATACTATTTAATTTTATTTTTCTTCTTCAAACAAAGCTGTAATATCTGGGTCTTGCTTTAATTCTTCAGAGGCAATGTACTCTAATGCTCTTTTATCTTGCTTTACGGCAGCTAAAGCAATGTCTTTGTCTTGTCTTAATTCATGACTCGCATATTTTAATATTAAACCTTTTCTTGTAACTGCTTCTAAAACTATTTCTTTATCATTTCTTATTTCTTTAGATCCATAGTATAATGCTTGTCCATCAACTTTTACTGCTGCTAGCATTACGTCTCTATCAGCTTGTAATTTCTCATTTGCTTTTAAACTTTCTAGTATATATTCATTATCTGTTGAATTCTTAATTTTCTCTTTTATTTCATCTAAAGTTTCCAATTTTATCACCTAGTTTTAATTTTGTTATATGTTAATTGTATAAATTTTATTTTAGCTTTTATCTTCTCTATGTGTTTCTATTTTTTCTTGTTTTAATTCTTTTTCAAATTCATGAACATTTTTTCTAATTCCAAATATATCTTTATAGCCTATGGCAAGTAATGCCAAAACTAGAATTGCAAATGATAATGCTTTCCAAATCCCGCTGTCTAGAAGAACAACTGCAAGCATTCCAAATGTAGCTGTTATTCCATATAGCATAAATACTGCTTGTTTTTGTGTATAACCTTTCTGCATTAATCTGTGATGTAAATGACCTTTATCTGCTTTAAATACTGCTTTTAAAGACTTGCCATTTTTTATTCTTCTAAATATAGCAAATAGCGTATCTAAAATTGGTAATGCAAGAACTATTATTGGTGCTATTAAAACTAATGCTGTATATGTTTTTGCAACTCCTAAAATAGATATAACTGCAAGTGAGAACCCTAAAAAGTTTGAACCTGTGTCTCCTATAAATGTTTTAGCAGGGTTAAAGTTATATGGTAAAAATCCTGAAATTGCTCCACCTAATGCTGTAATTAGCACTATAGCAATTACTGGAGAACCATTTAATGTAAATATTATTAGTAATGATATACAAGAAATTAAGCTTATTCCAGAAGACAACCCATCTAGTCCATCTATTAAATTAATAGCATTTGTAACACCTACAATCCAACAAACTGTAATAATATACGATAAAACTATATTAAGTTCTGCTTGTCCATTTAAAAATGGTATTTCAAAATTTTCTATCCTTATGCCACAAGCAACTACAACTAGTGCTGCAATTATTTGCACAATTAGTTTAGTTATGCTATGTATTCCTTTTGTATCATCTATAAAACAAGTAATTCCTAAAATTATAATTCCTATAAAAAATCCTAATAATTTAAGCCATAGCTGATCTTCTGCAAAAAGTGCTATTTTTCCTTCTATGCTCATGCTTATTAAAAGGTAAATTGTTGAAACAAAGAAACCTGCTATAACTGCAATTCCTCCAAGCCTTGGCATTGGCTTTTTGTTTACTCTTCTATCATTTGGAACATCTATAGCTCCATATTTTTTGGCTATTCTCATACTAAATGGTGTAACAACAAACGCTGTAATTAAGCCTAATAAAAATGCAATTGCAATATCTCCCCACATAGTATTTCCTCCCTCGCAAATGATTATAACATTATATTGCACAAGAGTAAACTTTTTTTACGAGATTTTCACAATTGATACATCTATTCTTTTTAACATTACTTTCGTAACTCATCATTAGCATTTTTTATTTTATAGTTGTCTTCTATCTTTTATAGTTGTCATTATGTTTTTTCTTGAAGCTTCAGATTTGTATTACTTTTATAGTTATATAAATATTTTTATGTACTCTTATTTTGTTATTCTAATTATATTTCTATATAATTTAAAGAATTTGTGTTTTTGTATAATTTTTCCATATTTTCATATATAAGTTAACCTTTTCTTATTAATTACATGTATTATCTTTTTAATCACATTGTGAGATATAAAGCCATAATTTGAATTTATTATTTTATAATGTTTTTGGGTGGTTACATTGAGATTGAAAATGTTAAGAGAGGAGCACGATTTAAAACAGACCGATTTGGCTAAAGTTTTAAATTGTAAACAAAATACTTATTATCAATATGAAGCTGAAAAAAGGCAAATACCAATTTCTTCGTTAAAAAAGTTAGCAGCCTTTTACAATACTTCTATTGATTATCTTGTCGAATTTACAGATGAAATAACACCATACACACGAAAAAAGTGAAAAGAATAAATAATTACTAAATAAGTATTATTTATTCTTTTCATTTTTATTTGTTTATGATAAAATTTTTTTGATAGAACATGAAAGGATGAACTTTATAATGAATAACAAGAAAAATATTTTAATAACACAAATACATATGGCTGTTGGTGGTATAGAAACAGTTTTACTTAATTTATTAAATAGCTTAGATAAAGACAAATACAATATTGACCTAGTACTTTACTATCCACGTGGAGAATTTATAGATAAAATTCCTTCTTGGATTAATGTTATTCCTGTATGGGATAACACAAAACATAAAACCTTTTGGAAAGACATAATAATGTCAAGAAATATTGTTAAAAGAGTTTTAAAAAATTTATTAGTAAATAATTTAACAGTTAAACATTTTGTATCTAAAAAACAATATGATGTTTCTATATCTTTTTGTGGGTACCATGTATTTTCAAATGCTTTTGCTGCAAAATCTAATGCTAAAAAGAAATTAATATGGGTTCATGCAGATTTTGCAAAACAATTTAAATTAAGAGAAGAATTTAGAAAACAATTTAAAAAAATATATAAACAATATAAATATTTCGATAAAATTGTATGTGTTAGTGAATCTGCTTGTGATGAATTTAAGAAATTCAAGCCAGAACTTTCTAATAAATTAGACTATTGCTGGAATATAATTAAAGAAAGAGAATATCCAGACTCTAACGAAAATATAAAATTACAAGACGGATTTAATTGCATTACTATTTCTAGATTAGTAAAAACAAAAGGTATAGAAAAACTAATAGACTTAGCTAAAATGATAAAAAGAGATAATTTAAAATGTCATCTATATGTTGCAGGAGACGGTGCTCTTCGCCCATGGTTAGAAGAACAAATTAAAGAAAATTATCTTGAAAATTATATAACATTACTGGGAAATGTCATTAACTTAGTTCCAGTATTCAAAAAATGTAACTTATATATTTCACCATCAGATTTAGAAGGATTACCTACAGTCATTGTAGAAAGTCTGTTAGAAGGAATCCCTGTTATTGCAACACCTATAACCGGTACCATGGATATATATAACCACATGGCACCTCAAGGTTCTATGATTCTCTCAAAAGATACTTCTGCAGAAAGTCTATACGAATGTTTAAAAACAGCATTAACTGCCTCTCCTTTTAAACCTTTTAAATTAGATATTGATAAAATAAATTCAGAAACTTTAAAAAGGTTCGAAGCTTTTTTAGGAAATTAGGGACAGGTCATTTCTTCCCGATTTGGGAAATTAGGGACAGGTCACCATTTCTAAATTTAAGAAAAAATAAATTATTTATATAAAAAAAGAGTAGTATTTTTCCGTTCAACTGCGGACGCACAGCTACTTAAAATTTGTGTGAACACAAATTTTAAGACCTTGTTTCACTAAAAATACTACTCTTTTTTATGAATTATATATAATTAAACCTATTTTCTGTAAATTTATAAAGCGTGACCTGTCCCTAATTTCCCAAATCGGGAAGAAATGACCTGTCCCTAATTTCCAATCTTCTCTTTCAATTTTTTAATAAAATTCTCTGTATTGCTATGATATTCGTTTGGAATAAAGTTTCTTGCTTTTTCCACTATATCATCAATGTTATCTCCATCTTTAAATTCTAATATGTAGCCTTTTGCCACAAATGCGTTTATTAATTCTTCTTGGTGGTCGTCTACATGTTCATCATATTTTTGTAGTCTTGCACAACCTATTATCTTTTTACCTTTTTTTAATGGTTCTACTATAGAGCCAGTTCCTCCATGTGTAATAATTAAGTCTGCTTTATCTACTAATTCCGCCATTTCTTGGTATGACATAAATTTCATTATTTTCATTTTATTACTTGTATATGGAGTATTGCCTGCTTGAACTATTATTTCGTCTTGTATATTTGATTTTTCTATTGCGTCAAGTAGCCTTGTAAATGGCTCTGCTTGTGTTCCTAAAGTTACTAAAATCAATAAATCCACCCCCAATACTCTGCTTTTGGATAAAATTGTAACATACTTTCCCACTGTACAACAAATGTTGTTGCTATAGGATATACCATTTTTCCTGCCATTGTAGGACTATTTTGTTTAGCAAAGCTTTCTATAAATATTACTTTTCTTCTAAATAGTCGTGCTATGTAGCACATAGGAACTGCTGTATGTGTACCTGTTGTTACAACTACTTTGGGTCTATATTTACAAAATAGATAAAACGATTTAATTATATTAAACAAAAACTTAAATATGTAAGGGAATAAATACTTTCTTGTTCCATAAATTAAATACTCTGTTTTATATTTTTCTTTCATATTTGTTGTAACACCTGTTTTTTCTGTTACTAAAACATAATTGTAGTCATTAAAGATTTTCTTTAGTTGTAGTAATTGAGTTAAATGTCCACCTACACTTGAGATAAACATTACTCTTTTTCTTGTATCTTTTTCCTTCTTTTTCATAGTTTAATTTTCTTCCCCCTACATTTTAATTTTAATATTTTTTATATTGAAATATATTAATATTCTAACTACCGCTTTTATATTTATGTATTAATTTTCCACAGTGGTTATTTTTTTATTTTGTGTTTTCCACTATTTGTTGTCTTTTACACAATAATCTATTACTTTCTTTAGGCTTTTATCTACATTTTTATTAAATTCTTTATAATCAAATTTTTGAGCTACTTTATAGTTTCTATTTAAAAAGTCCTTCATTGCATCATATATACCATCTTCTGAGTTTTCACATACCATTCCATATCCTTCACTTAAAATGCGTCTTGTGTCTGCTATATCTGTTGCTATAACTGGTATACCTAGCACTCTTGCTTCATCTATAACTATACCATATCCCTCAAATTGTGATGACATTATTAAGCAATTGCTCTTTACTAAATATTTATAAGGATTTACTTGGTTTCCTTTTAATATAACAATGTCTTCTAAATGCTTTTCGTGTATCATATTTCTATACATGCTATGGTCTTCTCCATCTCCTAGAAGCCAAACTTTAAAATTTTTGTATCCTTCTTTATCTAGCTTTTCGGCCGAATTTATAATTCTAGTTATTTTTTTGTGTGATTCTAAATGTCTAGATATATTTATAAATACTTTCTTTTCGTCATCTTCGTCTTCAATTTCTTTTTTAGACATTTCTATAATTTTGTTTCCATCTATATAATTATAAACTGTAAATATTTTTCCTTTATAATTTGGTATTAGTTGTTCTAGTTCTTCTTTTGAACTGTCTGATACACACACAATAGCTTTAAATTTTTCAAATTTTAGTCCATTTATTAGTGCATTTCTCTCTTCTTCTGTTCTAGAACTAATTAAATTAGTATGAACAAAAAGTATTGTATGTTTACTTGAATTTCTTGTTAGCATAGACAATATTTTGTGTTGATATGCATAACAAATTGCTACATCATATTTGTTAAATATACTGTTAAAATATTCTGCTAAATATTTTATTGATGTTGTAATTTTTGAAATTTTATTCCATTTTCCTTTACAAATTAGTTTTACATACACCTCTTTAGGTAGTCTTGCTAATAATTCTTTATTTGTACAATATCCTATATTTACACTAATATCATATTCTTTTTTTAAATAACTTAAGTTTAAAAAGTTTATTAATGCAAGTTCCATTCCACCTAAAGACAATTTTGGCATATATATAATCATTGATTTTTTAGTACTTTCATCATCTATTTCATGTTCTTTGTTTTGTCTGTCATTAAATTTTATAAATATTGCTCCTAAAAACATAGCTACTGTAGGTGCTAATAAAACATGTCCTACTATATAAGCAATTCCTATTCCTAATAATCCACTTAAACCTACGCAAAAGTTTCTAACTGTAAATTCTTCTTTAAAGTTCTTAAATAATCTTATAAAAAATGACATTGCTATTATAAATATTGGAATTAGATAAATTCCTAGTCCTATAAGTCCATAACCAAATTTTACATCATGAAAGTCTCTTTCTACAATTGTATAATTTCCTGTATCATCAATAACTCTGTGTTCATCTTTTAAACCAATAAGCAATTCTAGTGGTGACGCATCTGCTGCTAATTGTTTTTGCTCATATACATATTTTTCTCTTCCATTAAATATTAAATTTTCAACGCTTGCTTGATTATCATCTTCCTCACTAGGATTTTGGCTTTGACTTATTAATTTGTTTATTTTTCCTTCTATATATTTATATGAAGGTGAATATGGCATTGCAATTGATACTGCGATTGTTAATATTACTGTAATTATAAGTGCACTTTTAGCAATTTTCTTTCTTTTCCATGCAAAAGCAATTATAGAAAATACTAAAATTCCTAGAATAGCACCTATTAATCCAATTAATGCTGTTTTAGTGCCTATTACTAGTAATCCATAAGTCGTAACTGCTAAAATAAAAATAAATGATAGAGATTTATATTTTGCAGCATAATAAATAACTATTGGATAAAATAATGACATCATTGCACTTAATTCATTACCTGAATATATCCAACCAGAAATACCTCTCTCTGGTGCTGTGTCATATGTAGGAAGAGCTGTTCCTGTAATTGCAGATATTAATATTGCTGTACTATATATTCCTGCACTATATACTAAAGTTTTTAGACTAAATTCATTACCATTTTTTAAATATCTATATAAGAAAAATAATGTAACTGGTAAACACATATATTTTGTTAGTGATACTGCTTTATTCATAAGTGCAGACATCGAAAAGCTTGATACTGTTAAAATAACATTTGCTAATATTGTTACTGCAAATAGCCCTAATAAAATATAATTCCATTTTCTATTTTCTTTATCTACAAATATTAAATAAACTAATCCATATATTAAAAATAAAGTCTTATATACTACACCTAAAGTAATCGGAAAGTCTATATTTAATACCATGTATGATGTAATAAACTCAACAAATGGTAATATAATAAAAATAGCTTGTACTACTTTAGAACTATAAATCTTTTGTAATTTTTCTTTCATTATTAAACTCATCCTTCCTGGAGGCACAAATCTGGTTGAAAAAGAATTGTAATTATTTTTCAGCCTTAAACTCCCATCTATAATTTTGTTATATATTTATGTAATTATTAATATATTATTTGTAAATTATTATTTAAGATTAGACTTATAATCAACATTTTTATTTTAACTAAGTTCTATTTAATTGTCAACTTTGGCTCTATAAATTATTCCACAACCAATATCATAGTTTTTCATAAGTTCTATTATCTTCATAAAATCATCTTTCTTAGCATTTTCTTCTATAGCAATTTCTATAATATGCCCTCCGTTTGTAAGTTTGTGATATGGTGCTTCTATTTTTATTTTCTCTTCTATAGAAATTTTATAGTCTTTTGGCAATTGAAAAGAATCTGTATAAATTTCCTTGTCTGTTATATTTTTTATTTTTCCATATATAGCCTGGTCCATTTTTATTAATTCAGATGTTAAATTGGTTGAAGGAGTAGCGGCTAAGCAAAAGTTCAAATTATACTTTTCGGAATATCTGTCACATTTTTCCCTCATAAAAGAAATAATTTTTAGTCCAAGCTCTTGAGCTTCTTCTGATTCTCCATGGTGTTTTCCTGTTAATGCTTTTAAGCATTCTGCTAAACCTGTAAATCCTATCGACATTGTTCCATGTTTTAAAACTTTTCTTAAATTATCTGTGTCTTTTAATTTCTCACTATCTATCCAAAGTCCTTGACCTAACAAAAATGGAAAATTATATACTTTTTTACTACATTGCATTTCAAATCTTTCTAAAAGTTGGTCTTTAACCAAATCTAATTTTTCTTCTAATTCTTTAAAAAAGTTATCTATATTTGCTTTTCCATTTATAGAAATCCCATTTTTTATGCCTAATCTTGGTAGATTTATTGATGTAGCAGACAAAATTCCTCTGCCTGGAGTTATTTGTTTACTTTCATCTACAATGTTTTCCATAACTCTTGTCCTATAACCCATATATGCTACTTCTGTATCATAATTTCCCTTAGAATAAAACTTTTTATTAAATGAGCTGTCTAAAAATTCAAATGATAATATATTTCTTTCTAAAGAAACTTCACACGCACGCTCAAATATGTCGTAATTTGTATCTTCTGGTTTGTAATTTATTCCTTCTTTTATTTTAAATATAGAAATTGGAAATTGGGCAGTCTCATGATTTCCTATTCCAGCCGCTAGTGCTTCCAAAAAGTTTTTAGAGACCATCCTTCCCTCTGGAGTAGTATCAGTTCCAAAACATACTGATGAAAGTGGAACATGTCCACCTGCTCTTGAATTAACTGTGTTTAAGTTGTGTATAAATGCTTCCATCGATTGATATGTAATTTTATTAGTTTTTTCTAATGCTTTTTTATATGATATATTAAACATCCTTTTTAGTTCTTCTGCTTCTCTGCAATATTTATAAAATATCTCTATGTCAAAGTCTATAGTACTTATTCTTTCTATTTCTCTTTCAATACCATTAATTGCTATAAACTTATCAAAATCTGTTAGCTCTAAATAATCATAAACAATTTGTTTAAACTGTTTTTTAAATGTTTTTAATATTCCTGGAGCCATATAAAAATCTAAAGCTGGTATTGATTGAACCCCATGTTGATCATTTTGGCTTACTTGTATAGCTCTTGCAGTTAATGCTGTGTAAGAAGATATATCATTAGGCTCTCTTATAAAACCATTTCCTGTAGAAAAACCATCTTTAAATAATTTGTTTAAATCTATTTGGCAACATGTAGTAGTACCCATTGGGAAAAAATTTAAGTTATGTATATAAATATCTCCATTTTCATGTGCTTCTTCAAATTTTTTCTTCATTAAATATGCTTTCGCAAACTCGCCAGATATAGTTCCACCATACTGTAGTAGCATGCTCATAGCAGTATTGTGTCTTTTTATTTGCACACTTCCTTCTTCTTTTGAAGTTTTTAAGCCTAAATTTTCTAATGCCTTTAAAAATTTATGTTGCCTTTTTTCGTCAAAAAACAACTTCCTAGATTGAGCTCTTTTCTCACGATAACTTGAAAAAGACTCATACACATCTTCATATCCTTGTTTTTTTAGTTCATCTTCAATCATATCTTGAATTTCTTCAATTTTTATTTTCTCAGTTTGCAAATTACTAATATTTATTAAAACTGCTTCATATACTTTATTTACATCCACTTGACTATATTTAGTATTTATACCATCTATAGTAACACTATCAAATCCTTTTTTTATTGCTAGCGCTATTTTTGTTCCATCAAAATCTACTTTTTTACCATCTCTTTTTATTACTTTATTTACCATCATTTTATTACTTATGTTTGACATTTTTTACCTCCTTTAAGAGAAAATGTAACCCACCTTTTATTATCTTTGGATTATATCGTTAATTTGTAAATAAGTCAATTGGAAATTAGGGACAGGTCATTTCTTCCCGATTTGGGAAGAAATGACCTGTCCCTAATTTCTAACTTTTTTCTTATTTTACTATTCCCTTTTAATAATTTTTATAGTATAATATTAATAGTTGTGAAAATTCTTCAAGTTTAGGAGGTGGGTAATATGTGGCCAGTATGGCTTGTATTAGCAGGAATATTTTTTATAGTTGAAATTGCTACAACTGGTTTTTTAGTATTTTGGTTAGGAATTGGTTCTTTATTTGCAATGATTACAAGTTTCTTTACAGAAAACTTAATTATTCAAATGGTTGTATTTATTACTACATCAACTTTATTAATTATTTTTACAAAACCTGTTGTTAAAAAGTTCTTCATTAAAGACGAAGATACAGTTGCAACAAATGTTTATTCAATAATTGGTAAAAAAGCTATTGTAACAAAAGAAATAAACCCAACACTTGGAGTTGGACAAATAAAAGTTGAAGGACAAGATTGGTCAGCTAAATGTGATAGCGACGAAATTATTGAAAAGGGAACTGAGGTAGAAATACTTGATGTAAATGGTGTAAAAGCTGTTGTAACACCAATTTCAGATTCAGTTAAAGTTAATAAATAACATTAAAGTTAGTAAATAGTATATTTCAAGCATCGTTAAATATCTAAAATATAATTTTGTTATATATTTAGAATTTTATAAATAAATATAATATTAGGAGGAAAATTTTATGTGGGTTTTAATCGTACTACTTGTAATTATCTTAATTATCGCATTCAATACTATTAAAATTGTAAAACAATCAGAAGTATATATTATTGAAAGACTTGGTAAATTTCATAAAATAGCAGATGCTGGTCTTACAATAATTGTTCCATTTATAGACCATGTTCGTAGCGTGGTTAGTTTAAAACAACAAACAATGGACATTCCACCACAAGGTGTTATTACACACGATAACGTTACAATTACAATTGACACTGTTGTGTTTTATCGTATAACAGACCCAGCAAAAGCAGTATATGAAATTCAAAATTTAAAGAAAGGTATTGAATATTTAGCAATTACAACAATACGTGATATAGTTGGTAAAATGGACTTAGACTCTACTTTCAGTTCTCGTGATGCAATAAATGATAAATTAAGAGTTATTCTTGATGAAGCAACTGATCAATGGGGATGTAAAGTAGACAGAGTTGAAATTAAAGATATTACACCACCAGCAGATATACGTGATGCAATGGAAAAACAAATGAACGCAGAAAGAAATAAGAGAGCTTTAATTCTTCAAGCAGAAGGTGAAAGACAATCTGCAATTACACTTGCTGAAGGTAAAAAAGAAGCTGCTATATTAGAAGCAGAAGCTGACAGAGAAGCTCAAATAAGAAGAGCTGCCGGTGAAGCAGAAGCTATAAGACAAGTTGCTGAAGCTAAAGCTGCTGAAGTTCACTTAGTATATGATGCTATGATGAAAGCAAAACCAGATGAAAAACTTGTTCAATTAAAATCTTTAGAAGCTTTAAAAGAAGTTGCAGATGGAAAAGCTAATAAAATATTTATTCCATTTGAAGCAACTAATGCATTAAGCGGATTAGGTGCAGCAGCAGAAATGTTTAAAGATGATAAGAAAAAATCTAATATAGAAAATCAATAAAAATAAATAATAAAAAAGCGGTTAAACCGCTTTTTTTATTATTCTACTGTATCATCTTTTATATAGTATTTAGTGCCTAACATTTTATCTGGTAGGTACTGTTGCTCTACCCAATGTCCTGGATAGTCATGTGGATATTTGTATCCTACTCCATATCCTTCTTTTGCCATCCCTTCTGCTGGTGCATTTCTAATATGCATTGGTATTGTTCCTGTATCTTTTGTAGCAACGTCTTCCATAGCTTTGTTTATTGCCATATATGCAGCATTAGATTTTTTAGATGTTGCCACATAAACTGCCGCTTCTGATAAAATTATTCTAGCTTCTGGCATGCCAACCATATTTACAGCTTGCATTGCTGCTGTAGCTACAACAAGTGCATTTGGATTAGCCATTCCTACATCTTCCGCAGCTGCTATTGTAATTCTCCTAGCTATAAAAACTGGATCTTCCCCTGCATTTAAAGCTCGTGCTAAATAAAATACTGCAGCATCTGGGTCACTTCCACGCATGGACTTTATAAATGCACTAATATTATCATAGTGGCTATCTCCATTTTTATCAAAGATAGCTTTTCTTTCTTGTACGCATTCTTTTGCTATCTCATCTGTTATTGTTATATATCCGTCTTTATCCATTTGCGTTGTAAGAACTGCTACTTCTAAACCATTTAAAGCTGTCCTTACATCTCCATTTGATGTTTCTGCTATTTTTTCTAATGTACTATCTTCTATTCTAATATTGTAGCTCGCTAGTCCTCTTTCTGATGTTAATGATTTTTTTAATATTGTAAAAATATCCTTGGTTGTAAGGGGATTTAACCTAAACACCATAGATCTAGAAATTAGAGCTTTATTTACCTCAAAATATGGATTTTCTGTAGTTGCACCAATTAATATAACAGTACCATTTTCTACATAAGGAAGTAATGCATCTTGTTGAAGTTTATTAAATCTGTGAATTTCGTCGATAAACAAAATGCATTTCCCTGATGGATTTAAAAATGCATTTTGTGCATCTTCTATTGCTCTTTTTATATCTGAAACTCCTGATGTAACCGCATTTAATTTAGTAAATTTGTATTTTGTTGTATGGCTAATAACTCTAGCAAGAGATGTTTTACCACATCCTGGAGGGCCCCAAAGTATAATGCTAGATAGCCTATCTGCTTTTATAGTTCTATATAAAATTTTGTCTTTACCTAATATATGCTCTTGTCCTACATAATCGTCCAAAGTCTGCGGACTCATCCTATATGCTAACGGCTGACTTAAATCCATTTTTCTGCACCTTTCTTTACTTTTTTATTTATTGTCTTGCTAAATTGTTTAGACCTTTCTTTATTATTTCTTCTACTGTTAGTGAAGCATCTATTTTATTTAGTGCCTTTTCTATTTCTTTCCTTGTATATCCTAAAACTTGAAGCGCAGCTGTTGCCTCTGCAAATTTGCTATTTTCTTCAACAATTTTATCTAATTTGTTGTTCTCATCTGCTTTTTCTGAAATAGCAGATGTTGTTTTTAATTTATCTTTTAACTCTAAAATTATTCTTTGTGCAGTTTTTGCACCTATTCCTGGCAAACTTTTTATTTTTGCCACATCATCTGTTATAACTGATAAAGCAAATGAGGATGGAGTTATATTTGATAATATAGAAACTGCACCTTTTGCACCTATTCCACTAACTCCAAGTAAAAGTTCAAACATGCGAAGCTCTTCTTCTGTAATAAAACCATATATGCTTACGTCATCTTCTCTTACTCTTAAGTATGTATATATTTTTTTCTTTGTTCCTAAATCTTCTAATTTTTCAATAGCAGTCTGCGACATAAAAATTTTATAGCCTATTCCCCCTGTTTCTAGTACTATATAATTTTGTGTTTTTGCTTCTATTGTACCTTTTATATATGAAAACATTGTTATTCTCCTTTTGTTTATTTATATTATAGTTTTTAGTTAAACTTAATTTAAGCTTTTACTATATTAAAATTTAGTTTTAAATTAAATTTGTATATCTATAATTTTACTAAATTATATTCTATTTTAAACTTTCTTTCAATATTTTTAAGTTATAGTTTTTTGTATTTTATTTATGCTCTTATAATAGATGTTAGTTTTACAAACTATATTTTACTTTTACAATTTGACTATTTTATTTATAGTCTTCTTATTTATAGTCTTCGCATTTTTCTATATTATAACTTGTTTACTTTTCTTGCAGTAAAATAGTATTTATTTATATCTTTTTTAGCTTTATACATCTTTTAGTTTTATTACATCTTCTGAATGTAATTTTCCTGCTCTAGTAATGCTGTTATATCCATATTTTTGCTTTAACTTATCTACTACATTATCTAGTTTTTCTTGCTTTTTTTCTTCTTCTGTATTTCCAAATAGCGAAATTTGAACTTCATTTTCTTCCACCAAATTATCTACTCTAACTCCCACTAATCTAATAGGTGTACCCTCTTTGTACATCTCATTTAATAGCTCTTTTGCAGTATTATATATGTCTTTTGTATTTGCTGTAGATGAACTTAGCTTTCTTTGATGTGAAAAGTCTTTAAATTCGCTTGTTCTTAGCTGTACGTTTACTACATTTGCATACATATTATACCTACGTAGTCTATAAGTTACTTGTTCTACTAAAGTTAAAATTACTTTCTCTAGTCCTGCTTTGTTTCTTATATCTGTTGGGAGTGTTACAGAATTGCCTATTCCTTTTGGCTTTTCTTCTATATAATTTACTTCCGAATTATCTATTCCATTAGAATACTCCCACATAAGTAGCCCATGTTTACCAAATTTTTTTATCATATATTGTTTATCTTGTTTTGCTAAATCTCCTATTGTTTTTATTCCCATTGCATGCAATTTAGGAATAGTTTTTCTTCCAAGCATAAATAATTCTGAAACAGGAAGAGTCCACATTTTAGTTGGGATTTCTTCCTCATACAAAGTATGTACCTTATCTGGTTTTGAAAAGTCTGACGCCATTTTTGCAAGTAATTTATTATGGGCAACTCCAACATTTACAGTAAAACCTAGCTCTTTTTTTACTCTCCTACTTATTTCGTAAGCTTTATTTATTAATGTGTCTCCTTGTAGATAACCTGTCATATCTAAAAAGCATTCATCTATACTAAAACGTTCTATTTTGTCTGTATATTCTAAAAGAATTTTATATAAGTCATTTGAATGTTTTTTATAGCTTTTATATTCTCCTTTAAATACCTGTAAATTAGGACATTTTAACCTAGCCTGATATAAAGTCTCTCCTGTTGTAACACCTTTCATTTTAGCTTTCATACTTTTAGCTAAAACTATACCAGACCTTTTGCTTTCATCTCCACCAATTACAGCTTCTATATTTCGTATGTCTAGTGTTTCTCCTGCTTCTAGTCTATCTATTGCAGTCCAACTTAAAAAAGCATTATTTACATCTATATGTAATATTTGTTTTTGCTTTTTTTCCATATTACCACCATCATCATTATAAAACATTAGTTCGTATATGTCAAGAAAAAATAAAAAATACTAGCTAAAGTATTGCACTTTTTTTATTTTTATGGTATAGTATTATATAGTCGATTTTAGTAATACCGTATAGGAGGTGCAGTTCAAATGGCAAAATGTTCAATTTGTGAAAAAGAATTATCACATGGAAATAAAATTAGCATAGCTCGTTCTCATGTTAGTAGAAGAGCAAATAGAACTTTTAAACCAAATTTAAGAAAAGTTAAAGCAGTAGTAGACGGACAAACAAAGACAATTTCAGTATGTGCAAAATGCTTACGTTCTGGAAAAGTTACTAGAGCCTAGTAATACAATTGATTTTAATTTGTTTTTAACAAATATATTTTAATAAGAAGTAGAGTTAAACTACTTCTTATTTGTTTGCCTTTAATTAATCTTATACTAGCTATTTTTTATGAATTATTTTTATAAATTTAGTATTATATCAAACATAATATAATGTTAAAATACTAAAAATTTTACTATTATTTTTCTTATGTATGAATTTACTTCTTATCTTTTATTCCAAATATAAGTTTTACTATTCCTCTTAAAAATTTAGGAACTTTTTTCACTACTATGGTCATATAGTTCACTCTCCTTTTATTTAACATGTTATCCACATAATTCCAACAGCAATAATAACTATTCCTATTGTAAATAGCCAACCTGATACTGGAAGTAATAAAACTAATAAAATTCCTAAACCAAGCCCAATTAAGCATACAGCTATGGTCTTTTTTAGCGCATTTATCATAATCTATTACCTCCTTTGTTATTTATATTATATTATTTTATGTTGCATTTCGTGAATATTTGAATTACAATTAGTATGTAAATTAAAGTAATGTTAGATTTTATTAGTTGCTTTTAATTTTGTACAACTTTTTAATTTAAGTTTGCTTACACTCTGCTTAATAGTTTTATTATTAAAAATAAAGTTTGAAAGGATTAATTATTTATGGACAAACAAAATGCAGAAAAAATTATAAAAAAATTAATAGATTTTTACCCTGACGCTAAATGTAGCTTAGATTTTGAAACTCCATTTCAAATTTTAGTATCTGTTGTTTTATCTGCCCAATGCACAGATGAAAGAGTAAATAAAACAACACCCGCTATTTTTGCAAAATATCCAGATGCAATCGATTTTGTAAATATGCCTATTGAGACATTGCAAGAGTTAATTCATCCTTGTGGATTTTACAAAACTAAGTCAAAAAATTTAAAGCTTGCTGCAGAAAAAATTGTTAATGACTTTGATGGAGAAGTTCCCGAAACAATGGAAGAGCTTATGTCTATTCCTGGTGTTGGTAGAAAAAGTGCAAATGTAATTATGCTTGAAGCTTTTAATAAACCTCAAGGAATTGCTGTAGACACTCATGCTAAAAGAATTTCTAACAGAATTGGTCTTTCTTCTGAGAGTGAGCCTACAAAAATAGAGCAAGATTTATTAAAACTTATACCTAAAAAGTACTATAAAGATGTAAACCATGTTCTTGTATGGCATGGCAGAAATACTTGTACAGCAGCTAAACCAAAATGTGACACTTGTCCTGTAAAGCAGTATTGTAAGTATTTTAAAGAGATTTTAAAGTAATTTTTATTTAGCTTAAAGTTTAATAAGATTTTAATGTTTAATATTTTATAAAAAACTACATTAATATGTTTGACAAAGGTATTTTTACGTTATATATTATTAATGTAATTTAAAGAAAGGAGATTTATATGGGGAAATTAAAAAACAAAATTTTAGTATTTGCTTTTACATTTATAGTTCTATTTTCTACAGTATGTATGGCATCTACAGTTCCTGGAGATAATGCAAGAACTACAGAAGGTGAGGCAGTAACTACTAGCTTAAACGAAGAAAACGCTACATCTAATGAAGCAAGTAGTAACACAGATGGGGCTAACGAAAGTTCAAATGAAACAACTGGTGAATCAACTAATGAAACTACTATTTATACGTCAGATTATTTTGCAGCTGGACAAAATTATACATTAGATAAACTAGTAGACGGAAACTCTTTTGCTATGGGAGATAATGTTACAGTAACAGGACAGATTAATGGAGACCTTTTTGTTATGGGTAATACTGTTACAATTGACGAAAATGCTATAATTTATAATAACTTATTTGTTTTAGCAAAAGAATTAATTGTTAATGGTACAGTTTATAATCTTTACTCACTTTCTGCGGACCTTACCATAGGTGAATCTGCTATTATATACAGAGATATGGCTTCATATTCTAATAAAATTAGTTTAGCTGGTAGAGTTCAAAGAGATGTTTCGGTAATAACTAACGAATTAACATTTCCAGATACTTCTAGAACATTAGTATATGGCAATTTTAATTATACATCTGCTAATGAAGCTACTATCCCAGATGGAATAATTAAAGGTGATGTTAATTATCAAAAAATAGATACAACTGTTGACACCAGTACATTAGTTTTAAATTATGTAATTAGATTTGTAGCTACAGCTATATTTGCTTTAGTTGTTGTATTATTCTTAATATTCTTTACTCCAAAAGCTGTAGACAGAGCAAAATATAATTTAATAGAAAGACCTTTTGCTACAACTGGAGTTGGTATTTTAGGAATTGTTTTAATACCATTTATAGCAATACTTCTTATGACTTTATCTGTAACATTGCCTCTTGCTTTAACTCTTGCTGTTGTTTATGGAGTTTTAGTTGCTCTTGCTACTTCGTTCTTTGCAATTGCAATAGCAAAATACTTAGTTAACAAGTTTAAACTAGAAAAGAAATGGCAATTAGCATTATTTACTGTTATTACAGCACTAGTAATGTATGCACTAACAATAATCCCTGCAGTAGGAGGATATGCAAAAATATTCTTTGTAGTAGTTGGATTTGGTGTAGTTTTATCTACTATATTTAGTAAAAAGTTTGAAAAAGTAAATAAACCTGATGCTACTAAAAATACTGAAAAAAATAATGTGGCTGAAAAAGTAGAAAAAACTAGTTCAGAAAAAAAGTCATCAAAAAAAGAAAATAAAAGCGAGAAAAAAGCTGAGAAAAAATCAAACAATAAAGAGAAAGACAAATAATTTTAAATAATACTTATAAAAATAAAAAAAAGATTGTTTATTTTTAACAATCTTTTTTTAATCTGTTAACTGTCTCTGTATAATTATCTGATTGGACTATAGAAGTGCCAGCTACAAGTATGTTTGCTCCAGCCTTTTTCGCCTTTCCGGCTGTTTCTAAGTTTATTCCTCCATCTGCCTCAATATCTATATCTATTTCGTTTTCTTTAACATATTTGTATAATGTACTTATCTTTTCTAGAGTTTCTGGAATTAGTGGTTGGCCACCCTCTCCTGGCTCTACAGTCATTACTAAACAATTATGAATATATGGCAAATATTTGTATATTTCCTCTATGTTTGTTTTCGGACTAATTGACATCCCAACTTTGCAATTATTATCTTTTATATATTTTATTAGTTCCATTACTTCATTTTCATTTTGGCATGCTTCTAAATGAAATGTTATATTATTTGGCTCAAATACTATAAATTTATTAACATATTTCTTTATATCTTTAACCATTAAATGTACATCAAGTGGTAACAAACTTATGCTATTTAAATATTCACAATATTCTACCATTCTATCTACAGTATTATTTTTTACAAATTCTCCGTCCATTACGTCAATATGAAAATAATTTATTCCTGAAACTTCTAAATCATATAATTGCTTTATTGCATTTTTTTCTTTTAGTCCTAATACAGATGCTGATATTTCTACCATACTTATTCCTCCAATCTAAGCATTTTATCTGCTCTTTTTCATAAATAAGTTTTTTATTCTTAAGCGTTTCACTTAATTTAATTCTCTATTTAGCTTTAAATATTTTGGTTAAAATAAAGCAGATACATTTATCTGCTTTATTCTTAGTTGCATTGTAGCTATTAACTACGTTTTTATAATTTTTTATTTAAATGTATAAGAAGTTTGTGTATCAAAGTCGAATGTTGTGCTATCTGTATATATGTTACTATCTGTGCTATTACTAATATTTAATGATAATTCAACTTGCCCATTTCCCTGGATTTTTATGTCTAAACTGTCTGTACTTGCGCTTGTTGTTCTCGTATATGTTGTTCCTTCTTTTCCGACTGTAAGTTGTACCTTAACATCTTTTGCTGCTTCTCCTCCTGTTGTATTGGTTGTTTCTGATCCTTGTAAACTAGCTGGCACTAAATCTTTTACTTTTACATATATAATTGCTTCTTGAGGTTTTCTATATGTGTTTACTACTATTGTTACTGTTGTTCCCTCATCCACTTTTTCTCCTGCTGTAACATCTTGACTTAATACTATATCTGTTGCTTCGCTTGAGTCTTCTTTATATCCAACATTTACTTTTAGTCCTGCTTTAGTTAATATAGATGTTGCTTCTTCTTCTGTCTTTCCTACTACATTTTCTACTTCAACTTGTTCTATTCCAGT
Source organism: uncultured Clostridia bacterium (assembly GCA_944392105.1). Taxonomy (GTDB): domain Bacteria; phylum Bacillota; class Clostridia; order TANB77; family CAG-508; genus CAG-273. The sequence continues at coordinate 63,282 of CALXVM010000003.1, forward strand.
TCCGCTACTTACATATAGTTTAACAGTATCTCCTGCATTTACTTCTTCATCTTCACCTGGTTCTTGGTCTATAACAATTCCAGCTTCTACAGTTTGACTAGTTTGATCTACTCTTTCTACTTTTAAATTTGCTTTTTCTAGTATTTGTACTGCTTCTTCGTAAGTTTTGCCTTTTACATTTTCTACTACAGCTTTTTCTGTTCCTTTACTTATTACTATTTTTATAGTTGAATTTTCTTTTACTGTATAACCATTTACATATGGTGGATCTTGTGAAATAATTTTTCCTGCTTCTACATCTGCATTAAATTCTTCTGTCTGCTCTAATGTTATGTCTGTACCTTCTATTTCTTTATTTGCTTCTTCTAGTGTTTTTCCTACTAGATTAGGTAAATCTACATCTTTTGGGACACCTGCATCCATAAGAGCTTTTGTTCCAAAGAAACCAATTATAGGTATTAATATAATTCCTAATATAATTGCAATTGTAATTATTATTTTTTTCTTTTTGCTCATTTTATTTTTTGGTTCTTCTTGTTCTTCATCATCTTCAATTTTATCATTTTTTATATACTCTTGCTCTCCAAGTGTTGGAATTCTTTGTGTATATTGATTTGTAAAATCTTTTTGCTCTACAAAGTCTCCTTCCGGATTTTTAAGTGCCATGCTTAAATCTTTAAGCATTTCTGTTGCACTTTGATATCTCTCATTAGGGTCCTTTTCCATTGCTTTCATAATAATTTTGTTAACTGCGTATGGAATTGTTGGATTTAATTTTATTGGTTCTATAGGTTTTTCTTGCATATGTTTTAAAGCTATAGAAACTGGTGTATCTGCATCAAATGGAACTCTGCCTGTTAGCATCTCATACATTACTACTCCTAATGAATAAAGGTCAGATTTTGCATCTGTATATCCACCTCTTGCATGTTCTGGAGAAAAATAATGAACTGAACCTATAGTTGTTCCAAATGCTGTAATTGTTGAGTTTGATACAGCTTTTGCAATACCAAAGTCTGTAACTTTTGCTATTCCATCTTCTGTAATTATAATATTATGTGGTTTTATATCTCTGTGCACGATGTTGTTTTTATGCGCCATTTCTAAAGCAGAAGCTACTTGTATAGAAACATTAAGTGCCCATTTCCATGGAAGTGCTCCGTCTTCGTTTATAATTTCTTTTAAAGTTTTTCCTTGCACTAATTCCATTACTATATAGTAAATATTCTCCTCATGTCCTACATCATATATTGAAACTATATTAGGATGTGTTAAGCTTGCAGCTGCTTGAGCTTCTGTGTTAAATCTTTTTATAAATTCTTCATCTGTTGTAAACTCATCTCTTAAGACTTTAACAGCTACATATCTTTTTAATATATTACATTTTGCTTTATAAACAGTTGCCATCCCGCCTTCGCCGATTTTCTCTATAATTTCATATCGATTACCTATTACTCTTCCAACTAAATTCATTTTTCTTCTCTCCTCACATTATTATTAAGACCGTAATATTGTCATATCCGCCGTTTTTGTTTGCTAACATGATTAAGTTATTTGCTGCCTCTTTTGGATTTTCCTTTGTAATTTCATATATTTCTTCTTCTGAAACCATATTTGTTAATCCATCAGAACACATTAATATAATATCGTTTTTATTAAGTGCTCTCGCTCTTAAATCTGGATCTATAAAAGATGTACATCCTAAGGCTTTTGTAAGCATATTCTTTTTAGGGTGATGCATAGCTTCTTCCCTAGTTATTTTTTTGTCTTCTAATAGTTGCTGTACATAACTGTGATCTTTTGTAAGCTTACGCATAACTTTATTCCTTATTCTATAAACTCTGCTGTCACCAATATGTCCAATATATATCTTATTATTATATATTACAGAAACGTCTAAAGTAGTACCCATTCCTTCTAATTCTGGATTTTTTTTAGACTCTTCATATACCACCATATTTGCATATTGTATACTAGACCTAAGTAACTTTAAAATCTCATCTTTTTCTATGTTTTTATCTTCTTCTGTTTGCTTTCTTAAATTAATTGTTTCTACCATTTTCTCAAAGTTAGATTTTATATAATTACTTGATGCTTCTACAGCCATCCTACTTGCAATTTCTCCTCCGTTGTATCCGCCCATTCCATCTGCTAATATGTATATTCCTGGAATATCTTGTGGATTTGAAATATAATAAAAGTCTTGATTGTTATCTCTAGCTTTTCCTATGTCTGTTTTTGCAAATACCTGCATATTTCCTCCTATTCTTTGAGATTTTTTCTTCTTAATTGTCCACATGCTGCATCTATATCAGACCCTAACTCTCTTCTTATGGTTGCAACAATACCATGCTCATTTAAATAATCTCTAAATTTAATAATATTTTCGTTAGAGCTTTTTGTAAATTTTCCATTTTCTATTTTATTTATTGGTATTAAATTAACATGACATATCATGCCTTTTAATAAATTTACTAATTCTTTTGCATCTTCTAAATTATCGTTGTTGTCTTTAGCCAATGCATATTCAAACGAAATTCTCTTGTTTGTTATTTTTATATAATCTCTGCATGCTTGCATTAGTTCTGCAATATTATATCTATTATTTACTGGCATCATACTACTTCTTTTTTCGTCTGTTGTTGCATGAAGCGATATTGATAATGTGCATTGAATATTTTCGTTTGCTAAATCGTATATTCTTGGAACTAATCCACTTGTTGAAACACTAATATGTCTTGCTCCTATATTTATTCCTTTTGGATTATTTATAATTTTTATAGCTTTTATAACATTTTCATAATTGTCTAATGGTTCTCCTATCCCCATAAAAACGACATTAGATATTCTGCCTTGTATATCCTGCTCTACAGCTAATATTTGCTCTACTATTTCTCCTGATGTTAGGTTTCTTACAAATGGTATACCTGTAGACGCACAAAACTTGCATCCCATTTTGCAACCAATTTGAGATGAAACACAAATTGTTTTCCAACTGTTATATTCCATAAGTACAGTTTCTATTGCATTTCCATCTAATACATCAAATAAATATTTTTTTGTTCCATCTGAAGATTCTTGCTTTTTTAATATTTTAAAATTGCACATTGTGTAATTTTCTTCTAGTTTTTTCCTAAGTTCTAATGACAAATTAGTCATCTCTTCAAATGATTTTACTTTATCTATGTATATCCACTTAAAAATTTGCTCTGCTCTATATGGCTTTTCTCCTATAGAAAGCATTTCTTGTTTTAAATCTTCTAAATTATAGTCCTTAATATTTTTCATTTTGCCTTCCTTTTAGACAATTTATTGTTATAATATGTCAACATATTTATACCACAATGGCATAAAAAAAGCAAGAATAAATTAAAATCCCCTATATTAAAGCTGTACTTTGCTTATTAGAGGATTTGTAAAATTGAACACATTTTATATCTGCCCATGTATAAAATATTTAATATTTTTTGCTATTTTTCTTATTTTCTTTTTGCTCTTTTTCTGCCATTTTCTTGAATTTTTTTAATCTTTCATTATATGCTGCCATAACTTCTTCTTCAAATGCTAGTTTTGGATTTTCTACGCCCATTGTTTTAAGAAGTTCTTTAGTAAATAGTGGATTTAAAATAAGTATTGGTCCTAATATACATGTACCTATTAAATTATTTTTTTGAACTCCCTCATATTTAGTGCTAATATTTATTCCCATGCCTAATTCTGTTTCTGAAAAATAGCATTCGTCATTATTTCCATATGTTGTTGTAAATTGAGCTTTAAATCCAACAATTTCAATATCTTTATGTTTTCCCAAATAATATCCGCTATATCTATGCATCATATCTCTATGTGCATAAAAATGGTATAAACCTACTGCTCTTATTTGGCTTTCATCTTCGTTTTCTATAAATTTTCCCAATATTTCCATTGCATTTCCTAGCAATAAAATTGGTTGATTTTTAGAAACTAATTCATCTATTCTATCTGCATATGGTTTTAACTTTTTTATAACTATTTCTTGACTTTTTTCTGTCATTCCTGCCATAAATATTAAATTAATATCATCTTGTTTTACAAATGCTGGCTCATCATTTAAAGATGTTTCTATTATCTCTACATCATTGTTTAAGCATTTTTTTAAATATTCTATGTTACTTAAGTCTCCATATAAATTTGCTACTTCTGGAAATAATACTTCAATTTTCATTTTACTTGTTTCCTTTCTCATCAATTAATTGTTTTACTGTATTTTTTATGTTTTTCGTTTCTTCTATTGAATATAAATCGTGTAAAATGAATACAGAATCAATGTTATCTAAATTAAGTCCTCTTGTAGCCTCAATTTCATCTTTTTTACATACTATTTTTTCGTTTGGTACACCTGCCATAAGAAGTCTTACTTTAGAGTCTAAATACCTTGGTCCTGCTACTATTACTTGTTTTATTGAAGCATCATTTAAAAATTCATAATCTGTATCATATTGCCATGATGTATTTTCTGAGCCAAATTTTTCTTCATGTAAGTCATCTACAATAACTATTGCAGCTTTATTTCCTGGCTCTTTTCTTGTATAATCAAATGCTCTTGAACATGCAATTGGATTCATTCCCTTTGCTAAATGGGTTACTATTCTTATTCCATTGTAAGTTTCATCACTAAATCTTGTTTCTACTATTTTTAGTTTTGCAAGAGATGTGTTTATTTGCTCATAACTTAATCCAAACTCTTTAAGCAACGCAATAACAGCTAAAATGTTGTATATATTTATTATATTATTTGTTATTAAAGTATAAATTTCTTCTCCTGTTGGAGTTTTTACAGTCATTTTCATGTTATCTAAGTCAAGTTTTGTTGCTAAATAGTCAGCATCTGGCGTTTTATAGTCACAGTTTGGACAATGTGCCTTTCCTATGTGATGATATCTTACATAGTCATATTCTAATTTTGAATAACATTTTGGGCATACTATAATGTCCCTTGTTTTATTTTCAAAGTCTTTTGTATCTGTATCTAACTTATCTATTCCAAAATATATTTTTTTGTTATTTTCTGCTATATGTGAGCAAATTAAATCATCTGCATTTTCTACCATTATTGTTTCTTTTGGAATATATTTGTCTAAAACATCAGCTATAAACTCTGTATGTCCGTTTCTCATTAATGAATCTCTAAAAATGTTAGTACAAATTAAATATTTTGGTGTTAAGTATGGATATACTTTATTAGCACTTCTTTCGTCTATTTCAAGTACTGCTAATTTTTTCTTAGTTTGTCCGCGCAAATTTGCTGCATTTATTAAAGTTGTTGTTATTCCTCTGTCTATATTTGAACCATATTTATTATTTACTAAATCATAGCCATTTTCTGTTAAAATATCGTTTATCATATTTGATACTGTAGTTTTTCCATTTGTTCCTGTTACTCCAATTATTGTTTCTGGCTTTTCTAAAATTCCTAAAAAATTAGGACATATTCTTATTGCTAAATCTCCTGGAAATGATGTAGCATTTCTTTTTAATAATTTCAATACTTTGCAAGAAAGTTTTGCAAGCCAAAGAGCAACATAAAATTTTATACTTTTTTTATTATTCATATTATTCTGACTCCTTAATATCTTTTATTTTATTTAGCATCTCTTTTTTAGCCTTTAAAAAGTTGAAATGGAGCTAATCCCATTTCAACTTTTTTGTAGAAATTATTTAACCCTTTTCTTTTCTATTATGCTATTTAATTTACTTTCAATAGCAGAAAGTCTTCTTTCAAATACTTGGTTTGTCATGTCGCAAATTTCGTTAAATTCAATTAGTTTTGAGAATTTTTGCATATTAACCTTATGATTTTTTTCAATGTTTTTTGTTATTTCTAGTTGTTCATTTTTTAGTTCGTTTAAAAGTACGTTTATTTCTGTAATTAGTTGTTTCAGTGTTAAATCTGCATTATTCTGCATATTATCACCTCTCTTACAAAAATATACAAATATTCTACCATAAATTTACAGGAATTGCAACCATTATTGCAACTATTTTTTGTCATTTAGAATAATATGTACATCATCAAGTTGCTCTTTACTTACTCTACTAGGAGCTCCCATCATTACATCTCTTGCTTTTTTGTTTTTTGGGAAAGCAATTACTTCTCTTATATTCTTGCTATCTGCAATTAGCATAACCATTCTGTCTAAACCTGGTGCTGCTCCTGCATGAGGAGGTGTTCCATATTGAAATGCATTATATAAAGCCCCAAATTTTGTCTTAACATCTTCTTCTGTATATCCTGCAATTTCAAAAGCTTTTACCATTAATTCTGGATTATGGTTTCTTACTGCACCAGATGCAACTTCATAGCCGTTGCAAACTGCATCATATTGATATGCTAATATATCTAATGGATCTTGATTATTTAATGCTTCCATACCACCTTGTGGCATTGAGAAAGGATTGTGATTAAAATCTATTGTTCCTTCATCAGATAATTCATACATTGGAAAATCTACTATAAAGCAGAATTTATATACATTTTTTTCTATTAAATCTAGTCTATTTCCAATCTCAATTCTGACTAGTCCTGCTATTTTTTGTGCTGTTTTAAACTCATCTGCTATAAAGAATATGCTATCTCCGTTTTTTGCTCCTAATTCTTCTAGTCCTTGTTTTACTTCGTCTGTAATAAATTTAGCAATTCCACCTGTGTAGTTTCCGTCTTCTAATTTTACCCAAGCTAAGCCTTTAGCTCCCGCTTCGTTTATTGCAAATTCATTCATATTATCAAAGAATTTTCTTCCTTGTTCTGCACCATTTGGTACAATAATAATTTTAACTGTCTTGCCTTTAAACGCATTAAACTCTGTGTTTTTAAATAATTCTGTTGCATCTTGTATAATAAGTGGATTTCTTAAATCTGGCTTATCTATTCCGTATTTTTCCATAGCCTCTCTATAAGGAATTCTTACAAATGGTGGTTTTGTTACCTCCCAATTGGTGTGCTTTTTAAATACTGTTGTAAATATCTCTTCCATAGTAGAAAGCACATCTTCTTGCTCTGCAAAGCTCATTTCAAAGTCTAGTTGATAGAACTCACCTGGTGCTCTATCTGCTCTAGGGTCTTCATCTCTAAAACATGGAGCGATTTGATAATACTTATTAAATCCAGAAACCATAAGCAATTGTTTAAACTGCTGTGGGGCTTGAGGAAGCGCATAAAACTCCCCTGGATGTAATCTACTTGGTACTAAGTAGTCCCTTGCTCCTTCTGGTGATGAGTTTGCCAAAATTGGAGTTTGAATTTCTTTAAATCCCAACTCATTCATTTTATCTCTTAATGTTTTTATAATATCACTACGAAGTAAAATTGTTTGGTGTAATTTATCATTTCTTAAGTCCAAAAATCTATATTCTAAACGTAGGTCTTCACGTACATCTCCTGCTTTGTCAGAATTGACTTCAAAAGGTAATACATTTTTACATTTACCTAAAACTTCTATTTTCTCTGCATCTATTTCAATTTCTCCTGTTGGAATTTTGTCATTTTTATTTGACCTTTCAACAACATTTCCTACAACTTGTATTACGCATTCTGTTACAACATCTTTTAAATCTTCGTCTGTTATGCTACTTTCAGAAGATATTACAATTTGTGTAATTCCAAATTCATCTCTTAAATCAATAAACTTCATTGAACCTAAGTTTCTAATTCTTTGTACCCATCCTGCTAATGTTACTTTTTCTCCTACATTTTTTATTGTTAATTCTCCGCAATTATGATCTCTATACATACATATCTCTCCTTTTTTGGAAATTAGGGACAGGTCCCAATTTCCGGTTTTCAGAAATTGGGGACAGGTCACGATTTCCAAGTGTGTCGTGCACACCGTTTACGACATATATTATACACCGGATATCCGTAGTTAGCAAGAGGATTTTGTTAAGCTTATGCTAATAGGTAAAAATAAAAAATACTAATCTCTTTCTGAAATTAGTATTTTTTAATTAATCTATATATTTTATAATACAATTTTCTCAATACACTCTTGAAATTCTTTTTGAAAGTTATTTTTTCGTGACCTGTCCCCGATTTCCCGATTTGGGAAATTGGGACCTGTCCCTAATTTCCATAGTAGCTATCTAATAATATTTGTTTTAGTTCGCTAACTAGTGGAAGTCTTGGGTTTGCTGTTGTGCATTGGTCTTCAAAGGCTCTATCGGCAAGCATATCTACTTTTGCTAGGAATTCTTGTTCATCTATTCCTGCTTCTTTAAATGATTTTGGGATGTTTAAATCATTGTTTAATTTTTTAATTTCTTCAATTAATGAGTTTACTCCTTCTTCATTTGTGTATGCAGGGAAGTTCATCCTTCTTGATAAGTCTGCATATTTTTGGTCTGCTATAAAGTATTCATATTTAGGAAATGAGACAAATTTTGTTGGCATTTGGCTATTATATCTTATTACATATGGTAATAGTATTGCATTAATTCTTCCATGTGGCAAATGGAATTCTGCTCCTATTTTATGAGCTAGTGAGTGGTTTATTCCTAAGAAGGCATTTGTAAATGCCATACCTGCTATTGTACTTGCATTATGCATTTTTTCTCTTGCTTCTTTGTTACTTCCATTATTGTATGCTTCTCTTATATTTTTAAATACAAGTTCTACTGCTTTTTCTGCTAGTCCATCTGTGTAGTCTGATGCCATATTTGAAACATAGCTTTCTATTGCATGTGTTAATACGTCCATCCCTGTATCTGCTGTAATTGATTTAGGTAGGCTCATAACTAAGTCTGGGTCAACTATTGCTACATCTGGTGTTAATTCATAATCTGCTAAAGGATATTTCTTATTTTGAGTTTTATCTGTAATTACTGCAAATGATGTTACTTCTGAACCTGTTCCAGATGTTGTTGGTATTGCTACCATTTTTGCTTTTATTCCCAATTTAGGGAATTTATATGTTCTTTTTCTTATATCCATAAATTTAAGTTTCATACCTTCTGGGTCTGCTTCTGGGTGCTCATAAAATAGCCACATTCCTTTTGCTGCATCTATTGGGCTTCCTCCACCTAATGCAATAACTACATCTGGCTTAAACTCTTGCATTAGTTTTACACCTTTGTTTATTGTATCAAAAGATGGGTCTGACTCAACATCTGAGAATATTTCTGAGTGAACATATTCTTTTCTCTTTCTTAAATAATATAAAATTTTATCAACATATCCTAACTGTACCATTGATGGATCTGTTACTATAAATGCTCTTGTTATATCTGGCATTTTTTCTAAGTATTGAATAGAACCTGCTTCAAAATATATTTTTTCTGGAACTTTAAACCACTGCATATTTACCCTCCTTTTAGCAACTCTTTTTATATTTATTAGGTTTACACTTGATACGTTTGCTGTTGTTGAATTTCCTCCAAATGTTCCACATCCTAAAGTAAGTGATGGCATATTAGTATTGTATATATCACCAATTGCTCCATGTGTAGATGGTGAATTTACTATAATTCTTCCTACCTTTACTGTTTCGGCAAATTTTTGAATTGTATCTCTATCTTCTGAGTGTATAACTGCAGAGTGTCCCATTCCTCCAAATTCTATTAATTTTTCTGCTAAATCTATTCCTTCATCTGAATTTTTAACAATATAGTATGCAAGTACAGGACTTAACTTTTCTTTTGAAAATGGATATTCTATACCTACACCATTTTCTTTTAATACTAAAACTTTTGTATCTTTTGGAACTTCTATTCCTGCTTCTCCTGCTATTTTATATGGACTTTGACCAACTATAGCAGAATTTAAAGCCCCATCTTTTTCTTTTATAAACATTGTATTTCTTAGTCTACTTGTTTCTTCTTCAGATAAGAAATAGCAACCTGCTTTTTTCATTAATCTTTCGAATTCATCTTTAATTTCTTCGTCTACTATAACAGATTGTTCTGATGCACAAATCATTCCATTGTCAAATGATTTTGAAAGTACTAAGTCATTTACAGAAGTTTTTAATTTAGCAGTTTTATCTATATAACATGGTACATTTCCTGGTCCTACACCTAATGCTGGCTTTCCGCATGAGTATGCAGATTTAACCATTCCGCTTCCACCTGTAGCTAAAATTAAATTCACCCCAGGATGATTCATAAGAAGTGTTGTTGCTGTAACTGATGGTTCTTCTATCCATAAAATACAATTTTCTGGTGCACCTGCTTTTATAGCAGCATCTCTTAAAATTTTTGCTGCTGCCACACTACATTTTTGTGCTGATGGATGAAAGCCAAAAATTATAACATTTCTTGTTTTTGCTGCAATTAATGACTTAAACATTGTTGTTGAAGTTGGATTTGTAACTGGCGTTACACCTGCTATAATGCCAATTGGCTCTGCAATTTCTTCATATCCTTCTTCTTCGTTTTCATTAATTACGCCAACTGTTTTATCATACTTTATGCTATGGTAAATATATTCTGTTGCAAACATATTCTTAGTTATTTTGTCTTCGTAAATTCCTCTTCCTGTTTCTTCAACTGCCATTTTTGCAAGTTCCATATGATGTTCTAATCCTGCCATTGACATTTGTTTTACGATATTATCTATTTGGTCTTGGTCCAATCTCATATATTCTTTAGATGCTGTTTTGGCTTTTTCTACTAAGTCATCTATCATTTTGCTAATTCTGTTTCTTTCTTCTTCACTAACTGGATTTGCCATTTAAGTTCCTCCTTTATAATTTATTATCTCTTGTTCTTAGTTATTATATACTAAGTTATTTTAGTTGTAAATTAAAATAAATATAAAATTTAATAAATTTCTAGTTATTGAATTTTGTCGGTTTTTGGCTCATTATAATTGCAATTTTATGTATACAGTGTTATAATACCTAAAGCGCTAAGCACATTACATTTTATTAAAGGAGTGAGTTAAATGGTAAGGCGCTTATACATGCTTGCAGAAGAGCAAAATGTAGCTTCATTATTGGAGCTTGCAAGCGTGGTTATGGAAAACGACGAGTGTCATTTCTTCCTTCGGTACAATTGGCACAACTCTGACTTTGCAAAAGAAGTAAACTTTTCTAAGTCCTTCGCTTGCTTAGTCGACACTGTACGAAACTGCGGTTTCATGAACCTCGCAAACGTATTTAAAAACTGTCACTTTGATGCAGAAAGCAGTTGCGAAACTGGTTTTATTACTTTCAAAACAAATGATAATTCAATGGTTTTCTCCTTTGCTTTTATCCGTAGCGAAAGTAAGAACCAAAATCAAAATCTGCTCCGCATCTCCGGTAGAGTTGAAAAATCCGTCGCCGCCAGCGACAATGACCTGCTTGGTTATTTGTTGTCGCTTGGAATTTAACGCACTTTTGGTTCACTTTAATATTTTAGTGAGCCAAGCTTAGAAAACACAATTTAGTTTTCTTAGAAATGCCAGAGATTTTAAAATACATCTCTGGCATTTTTCATTATAATGTTTTTTACTTTTTGTGGAAATTTAGATCTGGTCCCAATTTACTAAAATCGGAAATTTGGATCTGGTCCTAATTTCTTTATAAGCTTTGCTTAAGCATCCATAATATTTTAGTATATTCTAAAATGTACTCATCTACTAGTGATGATGTTCCATATTGTTTTTCTTTCTCCGCTTCTTCTTTTATTTGATTAACTCTTTCTAGTAATGTTTCAAAATCGTTTATAATATTTTTATAAATTTCACTTGAGCAAATTTTTTCATCTTTTGCTTCTGCAATAGTCGTTTTTTCTAAATAATCTTTTAATGTTCCCAAAGGTTGTGCATTTAATGTTAATATATGTTCTGCCACCTCATCAATTTGGTCATTTATTTTGTTATAATATTCTTCTAATTTTTCATGTACTACAAAAAAGTCGCTACCTTTAACATTCCAATGATAGTTTTGTAATTTACGATAAAATACTGCTAAATCTGATAAGTATTGATTTAGCTCTTTTATTAATGTTTCCATATAAAACCTCCTAAAAATAATACTTATATTAGTATTTACAATTTTTATAAGGTTTATACAGTAAATTATAATATTAATTCTCTTAACGTAGTTATCTTTTCAAATTCTTTAGTATATTTTTCATTTCAATTACATCATAAAATGGAATGTTAATTCCCTTTTTGGCTAGCTTTATTACATTTATGGATGTTTCTATTATTTCATTCTTTAGACTTTCTGTTATTTCTACATCTTGTTTTCTATTTTGATATTTACTTTCTATGTACTCCTCTGTTGTTGGAAAGATATTTTGTATTAAAAATGCCTTTTCTTTTCCTAAAACTTTACCAAAAACAAAGTTATAAACTTTTTTTCTCTTTTTTTTCTTATTTTCATATATACCTTTGTATTTATCAACTTTACTTGAAATTGGAACGAACCATATTATCTCTTCATTTTCTGGGTCATTAAAACAAAAATAGCAAGGTCTTTTATTACCATTTTCTTTATTTTGCATTAATTTATAGCATTTAAATATGTCAAAAAAATCATCTTTTATAAAGTAAAATTTTCCGTTTTCTACTTTCATTCTTACCTCATTTCCAACAAAAAATCTACCTTCGAAAAGGTAGATTTTTATTAACATTTGTCCACCTACGCATTTATTTGTCGCAAGTAGGGTTGCGAGTAACATTTGCACACCTATGCACTTGTACCCCGCAAATAGGGTTGCGGCTAACATTTGATTTGGACAAGATACATTTTGTATCTTTATTATTATATTCATTATAACCTTTTTTATTAATAAAAGTCAATATCTTTTGTTTATTTTTTATTAGAAGTTACTTTCTCTTAATATATTTTATTTTTCAATTGACCAGAACTTTTTTACAACTCTAATTTATTCTCTATAATCTTTTTTCTAAAACTTTTTTTGATGAAATTTTTATCTTCTTTACTCCTTTTATTTGCAAAACATGTTTATTTTCGATTTTTCTTTTTATAATATAATCAACTGAATATGCAGACATTATAAACATAAATATTTGTGCTGTATATGCATATCTAGGTGTGCATTCAATTAACAAATAAACTCCTGTATATACCAATAAAATTATAAGTAATAGAAATTGTTGATTACTCATATTTTTTCTATTAATCCATATTGCTAGTATAGATAACAATATAAATACATAAATAAATAGTTGGTTAATTTCATCTACAAGTTTTATTAAAGCATTGGCAGATATTTGTTTTCCTAATATATGTATAGATTTATCATTTAAATATGATAACGACCATCCTACATCTGATGTTGCCCAAAAATGTTGTAATTTGTGTATAAATAATCTAGGTAATTTATCTATTGAGCCTATTGTATAATTATAAACCAAATTTTTCTTTTCACTTTCGGTTAAATTAAAAAATTCTTTTCCTAAGTTTTTATTATAGTCTCCCATTCTTTCTTGGTTAAATCCTACTGCAAATTTGTATAAAGTCTCTGTATTTTTTAGTCCATTTGGACTAAGTCCACTATATTGAAATCCTAAAGAAACTATAGTAGTAATACTAAAATATACAATAGCCATAATACCTAGATTAACTAAACTTCTTTTTAACATTCCTTTTTTATATATTAATAATGTAAATAATATAATAGAGGTAATTGTAACTATAGCCTCTGGTCTTATTATATTTCCAATGGCTAAGCAAACTCCTATAAGTGTAAACTTTAATTTTTCGTTTATTTTTTTAGCTTTTTTCGAAATTAATAACCAAATGGCCAACAAGAACATAAAAGATGATATATGTTGATTACTTAAAACACTATTAAATAGTAGTGGAAATGGAAAAAACATATAACAGCAACTTACAATTCTTGCAGCTTTTTCACTTGTAAATTCTTTTGCAAGTAGGTATACAAATAGTACAATTCCTGCTGAAAATAAACAGTTAACTATTTTTATAAGTAATGGTCCTTTTACAATTAACATTAAAATATACATAAACATGGTATAACCCATTTGATATCCATATCTATTCATATATTCAGATTCTGTAATTACATTCCAGTTTCCATCAAGCATGTCATTTGCCATATTATACATTACTGCATAGTCACTTTGTATGGGTGTTTTAAATATAAATACCACAATTAGCCTTAATATAAATGCTACTATAAATAGAACTAGTGCAAATTTAGGAATTTTTATTTTATATGCAATAAAAATAATTCCTCCTAAAGTTACTAGACTTATAATTGGAAATTTAAAAAAATGACTGTAAAAGGCTAATCCTAATAGTATAAATAATAAATAGATTAAAATTTTTCTTATTTTTTGATTCATATTAATTACTCCGTTTTATTATAATATTTTTCTTCTAACATCCCTAACATATATTAAATCATATTTATTAACATATTTCAATCAATAGGTATTATTGCTTATGTCTATATTAAAATAATCTCCACCTCTTGCATCAAATTCTATATAAATATTGCTTTCTGTTTTAACTTTCCATAGAGCCATGTCACTTTCTATGTTGTTTTCGAATTCTATAGTTTTAATTTCTTCATTTTTAAATCCATATTCTTCTAATATATTTTTTGCTTTTTTTATTGCGTCTTCTTCAGTTATAATATTACTTTGTATAATATTTTCTGTATCTTTTTTTTGCTCTTCTATATTATTGTATATGCTATGAGTTTTTTCTTCATTTTTTTCAATCTCAGCTACTTTTTCAGGTGCTTTTTTTATAACGCTATAAGTTTTAGTCCCTGCATAAACTATTCCTATAACCAAAATTAAACATGCACATGTTGTTAATGCAATTTTAAAAAACGAATATTTCTTTTTTTTAACTTTTACACTTTCTATACTTTCTTTAATAACTGTTCTAACTTTAGTCGGTACTTCCTTTTCTTCTCCCAAGTCATGAAATAACTTTTTTTCTATATCATTCATTAATAATTCTCCCCTTTTTCTATAATATTTTTGATTTTTTGAATTGCTCTTGTTCTTTTAGTTTTTACAGTATTTATTTTTAAATTTAGTACTTCTCCTATTTCTTTGTCTGTAAATCTGTTCATATAATATAAAATTACTATAGTTCTATCCTCTTCTTTTAATTTATTGCTTATAAATTTAAAATCTAATTTTATATTGGATTTTTCAATACTACTATCATTTATGCTTTGAGCATTTGCTATTTCTTCAAACGGTATTAAGTTTCTTTTTTTATTTCTTTTATAAATTAAATTTGTTTCATTTATTAAAATTCTTATTAACCAAGTTTTAAAGTACTGATTTTCCTTTAATTTTCCTATGTTTTTATAAGCTATAATAGTAGTTTCTTGTATTGCATCATATACGTCATCATCGTCTTTTAATCTAGATTTTGCAATATAATATAATTCTCTTTCCACCATTAACATAAGTTTTGTAAAAGAATTTTTATCTCCATTTTTTGCTTTTTCTACTAATTCCTCCATGTTTCCTCCACTTTTATTTTCACACTTATTATATATATTTAGATAGCTTTTATGCCTTAAAAAGTTTCATTTTTATTTTATTTTTTGAAACTTTTTATAATTTATATATTCTCTAATATGTAATACAATTATAACATTTAAATTTTATGATAGTTATCATAAATTAAATTTGTTTAATTATTAATTGATATTATAGGAGGTTTTATTAATGAATAAAAAAATGATATTAGCCGTTATTATTTTTATTTTACTTATAATCTTGACGTTTGCGTTATTATTTTTGTTTAAAAGTCATTATATTAATAATTCGGGAAAAAAATTTGGAAATATGAGCAATGGGTCTGTAAATCATAGTACAAACGAAATTGTAAATACTAGAAAAATAATTATAGAACACTATGATTTATCACAACACAAGATTTTAAAATCTATTGAAATACTAAATAAAGATAAAATAAATACTTTAACTAATATGATACAAGATTATGAAACCACACCAGAACATATAAAATTACATGTTAATGGGAAATATGTTGTAAAGATGCCAGAAAATGTAATAATTTCATTTGATAATTTAGATGACACATATGTAAAATACGAAAATAGCTCGTTTAGTGATATCGTTTCTATTTCTCCTGAGTTTAAACCAATAGTTGCAGATTTACTAAATATAATTTATTAGCATTTTTTCTTAATTTAATAGATTTGCTTTTGATTATAATCCTTTTGTTTTTCTAATGTATACTACTCTATTACAATTTCATTTAAAGTTCTATGTTTCGTTCAAGTTACAAAAAGTTACATTTTTTTATCTTTACAAGTTTAATTTCTTTGATATAATTTTTTTATAATAAATTTGAAAGGTGGGATACATATGTTAAAACTCAAGTATAACAAATTGATTACTACTTTGTTTATTCTTATTATTTTATTTGCTTTTTTTATTCCTAATGTAGCTTTAGCTAATCATGCATTTTCATGTGGTGGAGATTATGCTAATTTTTCAACATGGGATGATGCTATAACAGCTGCTAATTATTATGCTACAATGGGATACAGCTCATTTTATAGTACTGATCCTAGTTATTCTACTCTTAATGGTAATTTCAGTGATGGTTGGAGAAGATTGCATAGTGATATATTATTTTTCTCTTCTCATGGAAATTCAAACGGAGTATATTTTCCAGATTCTTCTCTTGTAGTTTCAAATGGAAATTCTAGCAGTGTATATACTAAAAATGTTAATTGGGATTATGTACGATTAGTTGTTTTCGGAGGTTGTGAAACAGCTGCTGGTACATATAATATTACAAATGATACTCATGATAGAAAAGTAGAAGTTTCTATAGGTTGGCAACGAACTATAGGAAATGTTTCTCATTCTCAGTGGTTAGATCGCTTTAATTCTAAAATAAATAGCGGTGCTACAGTTGGTGAAGCAGTAGACTATGCACATAGTTTTACCTATAACGACCCAAATGTAAAAAGAATTGTTAGAAGAGGTTCTGAAAATTTAAGATTAAGACTTACTAGAGCCTTTAGTGTTGATGAATTTTCATCTAATTCAAATTCTAAATTTGGAAATAATTTAAAACCTTTAGAGAAATTAAACACAATAAATTTAAATAATAAGAAGATATTGTTTAATAGTAACAATGATATAGACAATATTATAAATGTTATAAAAGAAAACAATCCTTCTTTCAATAAAAATGATTATAAAATAGATGTTATAGAAACTTCTTATGATAATGATTTTACAATAGACATTTATCTATTAGGAAGTAACAATAGCATAACAAATTATGGATATACTGTAAATGTTTCTGACAATATAGTAACAAGTATTGTAGATAATACTTATGATATTAATCAAGTTAATGTTTTAAATTCTAATAGCAATGTAACAAATGAAATTGAAAACTTAGCAAAGTCTGAAGGATTAGATAATTTAAAAAATAACTTAAAACCTGAATATCAAGATAAATGTAAAATATTAGACCAAAATACAAGTATTCATCAAGATTTAAAAAATAATTCAACATATATAGTTGTATTAACTCATTATACATTAGATGGAGAAAGTTCTGCTGTAGATGAGTATTTATATTATTTATAATAAATTCAATCAAAAAAACACCAAACGGTGTTTTTTTGATTTGTATATGATTATCTCTTAATCATATAAGTTCTTATTTTCTATCTTTAATATAACCGTATTTATTACAGTTTTTATATTCGGTTTTTGTATCTCATAATTGTTAAAATATTCTTTTATTGTATTTTCTTCGCAATTATAATACATAGCTTCTGTTGCTCGAATTACACTACTTTTAACGCTTCCTATTTTTATTATATTTTTTTGCAATTATGGGATATATATCTTTATTCATATTTACTATTACGTTAGAATATTCTGTATAAACAATATATATAATGTCTTCTAAATATTGTGTTCCTTTATGCGAAAAATTATATCTTAAATAATGCAATTCACTTTGAATATTTAATTTTAATTTATTTTTCTTTTCAAAATAATTTTTTTCCAAAATTATTTTATCTATAGCGTTACATAATTCATATATTTCTGTCTGCTGTGATAATATAGTATAAATCATTTCATTTATTATATATTTTTTTTCAGCATAATCATTATATTTTAATTTTATTATAAGACTTTTTTTGTATTTTCGTCTTTTTTTTGGCATAATTTTATCTAAGTTTAAGGCAATATTGCGCAATGGCATTTTTAAATTTAATAATATTATGTCAATTTTTTCATCATTATTTAAAGTTCTTATAGCATCATTAATGTCTGTTGATAGCTTAATTACTCTTATATCTTCCGAAATTCGATTTATCTGTGTCATTATTTCATTAGCTTCATAAATATTATCATCTATAATAAATACATTTACCATTTTTATTACCTCTATATTATTAGAGTTAAAAATGATTATAAACGTTTCAAAATTTAATAAATATATGTAAATATTTTATATTTATGAGACTTATATTCTATCTTTTTAATCTATCAAATCACTAATTTACCTTTGCAAAAAGTTTAGCATGTCCCCAAAAACTACTACTTATAAAAAGTTTTTTATAGAATTTTTCTTTTGTTCATCTAATTCATTGTCGTTATAAATCATCCATTAATACTTTATAAGCAGTTTTTTCTTTCATTGCGTTGCTTATAAATCTACTAATTAATAAAATACTTACGGTCATAATATCTATTAACAATATCATAAATTTAGTTTTTTAGATATTTTCCTCTTTTTTAGATTTTCAAAAAATAATAAAATATTTTTATATTTTGGTATATTCTATTTCAAGTATTATTAAAGTAAAATATATTCACAAAAGGTTTAAAAAATTTAACACTTTCACAACTGGCTTGTTTCTAATTATCAAATAACTCTTTTACTTATTTATGTTATGATAATAATTATCAATTTGTATTTTGAGTTTTTGTGTTAGTTCATTTGTTAAATCTTCAGAATCTTTCATTTGTAAATATTTTTCTATAACATCTTTGGGAAAAATACTATAATCACTATAGGACTCTATATCTTCAGTATTTATACTATTTGAGCTAATAACTTCTCCGTTCTTTATATGTAATTTTATATAGCTTTGTATAAAAATTGTTAAGTTTTAATACTTGATTTTCTATATTGTAGTTAGCAATTAAAACAACTATATAAAGGTCTGTATTTTCTCCATTTTCAATTTCTTCAATTTTGCTTGTTGAAATAAATGTTTCTAATTTTTCTTTTTCTAATAAGTGATTTATTAGAAATTCACTATCTCCAACTAATTGCATTTTTGGTGGCAAAGTCATATAAAAAAGAATATAATAGCCTACAAATAAACCCAAAATTATTGCGACTAACATTATAAGTATAGTTAAAAGATATTTTTTTTTCATATTTTTCCCCTTTTATTTTCCCATAATTTATTTCATATTAATTTTACTATTTTATCTTGTAAAATGCAAACTATCGTTTTATTATAACATATTACTCAATCTTTTTTAACTCTTTTTTGGTATAATTATAATTTAACAGTATAAATAATAAACCGAAATAAAATACCAATAAAATTATACTAGTAAAAAAAATGAACCCTGTCATATTTTTATCTTCTATCATATATAAGTTCGATGCATTATCTATTTTTGTATTCTCTTCTTTTAGATAATTTATTTCATATTGTTGGAAATAAATTATATCAAAATCCCTTACCGTATCTGCCCATCTGTTTGTTTTTAAAAATAATATATATGAATCACTTGGCAATCCTAATTCTAAATTTAAATTTTCATTTTTAAAAAACATAATAACATAATCTTTGATGCACCATTTAAAGCTAATTATTATTAAGGTAACAATCAAAATAAATATTAGTATATTTGTAAATATACATACAAATTTTTTCATCATATCTCCTTTTCATATTTTGAACTGGTTTTGTCTAAAATAGATTTTATGCTATATAATTCTTATTTTTATAATTCTATATAACAATATTTCTCTAATAATAAAAAACCGCATAAATTCAAGAAACAACTATTCCATTTTGGGTATAATCTTATATTTTATTATAAATATACAAAATAGTAATATTATAAAATAAGGCAATGAATATTTGATAAAAGCTTCTCCTTTTCCATTATGTTCTCTTACAAATTCAGGAGATACACCTATTTCTATACTTTTATAAAACAAACTTGGAAAATATTGCATAATTTTAACTTCATTATTTTCCATGTTATAATCAGCTTCTAGAGTGATTATACTAAAATTTCCTATACTATATATTCCTTCATTTCTTAATGCTTTTCTATTTTTATTATTACACCACATTACGCTATCATAATGTAAATATATTGTAAACAGTGTTTGGAATATTCTAATAATTGCTATGCTAACTATTAGAATTATAAAGATTATCAAAACAAAATATTTTATTTTTTTTACATTTTCCTTCATATTTTCCCCTTATTAATTTTACTATTTTATCTTGTAAAATGCAAACTATATAAACTATTTATTTTTCTTAATCTACAATCAATTCAATATTTTTACCCAAATTTATAGTCGGCATAGTAATATACTCTTTTTATAGCCCACAACAAAAGTGGATTAAAGTGGAAAAATTTGACTTTATGTTACAATTTGGTATAATTATACATATTGGAGGGGATTTGATGAAGAGAAGTATTGTTATAGCAATTTCTATAATAATTTTATTTATACTCATTTTTGCAATAGTTTTAATTTTTATAGTAAAACACAAAGAAACTGCAGATACTCAAGAACCTGATACAAGTATAGTTTCACATTATAATAGTCCTGTTATTCCAGAAGGATTCCATTCAATTGATACAGAAACTGCAAAATGGAATAAATTAGAAGATGGAACTATAGAGGGATGGAATTCAGGATTAGTAATAGAAGATAGTATTGGAAATCAATTTGTTTGGATTCCTGTCAACTTAGATTTTCCTGAAGACGCTGTTTATAGAACTGTAAATCAATATAAGAAAGATGAATTAGATATAAATAATATAGAAGATATGCAAATTATCAGATATGGAGGTTTTTATATTTCCAGATATGAAGCTGGTGTACCTGATTCATTACAAGGCATAACTGATAATATTAGTGAAAAAACTAATGATATTCAAGGAATTCCAGTAAGCAAAAAAGGAATTATCCCTTGGAATTACATTAGTCTAAAAAATGCAAAGAAAAATGCTGAAAGTATGTATTCATCTCAACATTTAAGTAGTGGACTTCCAACATTGAAACAAAGAGATTTTATTGCATTTTGGCTTTTATTATGTGGATACGATTTATATGATATATATGTTGATAGTTCCCCTATTGGTAATTATTCAAATGTAAATTTTGAGTTTACAGGTTATTATTCAGAGGATTATGGTAAAAGCTATAAATTTGGAGAAAATCATTTAAAAGCTGGCAGCAATATGATTTTATCTACTGGTGCAACAGATAGAAATATGACCAATAATATATATGATTTAGCCGGAAATGTATGGGAGTATAGTAATAATTATTTTCCGCCAGATTCTCCAGATGATATTAAGGGATATATTTGCTATGGTGGTCATTTTGATAATATTGGTTCTTATAATTTATCTGCAGATGCTTTGAAAAACGTTGTTCCTCTTGAAAAAGTCGGATTTAGAATTGTGCTTTATCAGAAATAAAATATTTTATAGTTTGTGGAAGTACACTTAATATAAAAAATATATAATTAGGAGTAATTTTACATGAGTACATTAGTAATAGTAGATGACAACCTAGACTTTGTTATAAATTTATATAATCAAATAGTACAACTTCAAATACCTAAATTGCAAGTAACTTGTATAAATTCAAATGGTAAAGAAGCTATAAATACAATTATAAAATTAAAACCAGATATTGTTTTATTAGACTTATTTTTACAAGACATTAGTGGAATAGATGTATTAGATGAATTTATTAAACATAAAATAAACACTAAAATAATTGTTATGTCTGGTTATCCAGATTTAATTTATAAATGTCATGATAAAAAGTATTATAATTATATATACAAAATATTAGCTAAGCCTTTTAATTATAAAGATTTATCTACTTTATTACAAACTTTATCTATTGAAAACAATTCTAAATTTTTAAGGACAGCTATTATTAACCAACTTAATTTGTTAAACTTCAGTCATAAATCTATTGGCTATAATTACTTAATAGACACTATTAGTTTAATTTTGGAAAGAAATTATAAGAGTTACAACTTGGAAAAAGATATTTATGTACAATTATCTAAACAGTATAAAAATGTTAAAGCTTTTCAAATAAAGTGGAATATAGAAAAGCTAATACGAACGATGTATAGAGACACTAATATACATACTTTGCACAACTTTTTTAACACTGATGAAGATACTAAACCAACTACAAAATTAATTATTAATACAGTTATAGACAAATGCATAAACAGCTAATATACATTATATATTAGCTATTTATTCTTATTAATATTTAATTATTTCACATGCTTATTTTCATAACTGCACACGATTGTATAAATAATAAGCTTTAAGCTTGGTTTTAAATTTTCTGGCAACATAAAATATTTTGATATAATATCTATTGGTGTATTATTATACATTGTAGTAATACACTGCTCTATGCACCATTTTATTGATAAATAAGATTTTTCATCATGCCTTTTTGCTATTATTGGAAAAACATTTCTTGTCAAATTATCTATAGCATTTTCATTTATTATGCATAAACATATGGCTTCTTTTAAATATTTATATCCTTTTGTTCCTCTTCTAAAATCAAATTTGCACAACTCGTTTTCTATGAATTGCTTGATGGCTTTTTCATTTGTGATTTTATTCATCCTTTGTACCTCCTTTAATTATCAATTTTGTGCCTATTTGTATTAAATCTGGATTATTTCCTATAACCTCTTTATTAGAATTATAAATTTCTTGCCATGTTGTGTTGTACTTTCGTGCAATATATGTAAGATTATCTCCTGGCTGTACTATATAAACTATTTTATTTTCTATTATGTTATTAAGTAATTTGTCATTCATTAAATAATCAATATCTACATAGCCTTTTATACCATTTAATTGACCTTCGTGTGTAAATTGCCATATATCATACTTTCCGTTATAATCACATTTATTAACTTCAGTTTGAGCAACCCAAATACTAAAGTCAGCAAATTTACTATCATCTAAATAATTTTTAAACCAATCTAAGTTTGCATAAACTCCGGCTTTATACCCATTTTCTTTAATTATTTTCAAAAATTCTATACATAAATTTGTTAACTTTTCTTTGCCCTCCTGTAGCAACGTTGAGTCTTCCATGTCAATGTAGATTGGTAGTTGTATTTTTTTATTTTTCATTTTGTTGACAACCCATTTTGCTCCTTCTATAATGGAATCTATATTATTGCAATAATTATAAACATATATCCCAATATTCATATTTTGTTTGGTACACTCTTTATAATTTCTACTAAATTTGCTATCTACATAATTAGGTTCATCATCATATATATTTCCTAATTTCAATATTGCAAATTTCACATTTGCCTGCTTTACTTCTTCCCACTGTATATTTCCTTGATTTCCACTTACATCGATTCCAATAACCATTTTATAATCCCTCCTTTAATATATTCTCTATATACTTCCTCACTAATTTGCTTTTTTACGAAGTAATATTCTAAAATTATTATATTTATTTTTTTAAATATTTTTTATTAAGTGGTTTAATATAGATTTTTATGGTAAAAATAACTTTTTTATCTACATTCAACTACTTTATCTTCAATAGAACTTCATTTAAGTTATTATTATAAATGAAAGGAGGTGTTAAATATGGCTTCACCTTATTTAGTTGTAAACGCATCAAATAAATATTATGACATTTATGACATGAATACTGGAAAGAAAATGGCTTTATTGTATCCACGAGAAGCTTTCATAATCATAGACAATGAAGGAGTAATATGGAATATAAAAATTAGAAACTCTGCTGGAAAAATTGTTAATGTTGTAGTACATGATAAAGAAAACTTCATTGGAGATAATTGTAAACCTTGTTATTTCTTCCCTTATGGAAAGAAAGTTATTGATGGTCGTGAATATGAAACTTATTTGATGCGTAAGGCAAAAAACATTTATACTCCTTCTGCCGATTACTGGGGAGGAGTAGCTCAGAATATGTTAGTTGCAAGTAATAATGATATAGTTGGAGAAACACATTCAACTTGGAAAGCAATAGACTATGTTAAACGTAGCACTGATGGTAAATGGGTTAAAGTATCTGGTCAAGGATATGATTATGGTTTTGTAGAAACTGGTCTAGAGGACGGTTCTATGTATTACAATATTCCATTTTATGGTTCTTGGTAAACTCGAAACAGAAAAAAACAGAGGAAAAGTTCCTCTGTTTTTTTGCCTACTATTATATATTTTTTTAATCTTGTACTATCTCCTTAAAATTCCATGCTTCTCCACCATTTATTTCATTTAAATGATTCGCTGTAAATGAAAAATCCCCAGGAACCTCTATCCAATCCCTTCCATTAGTAGTTATATACAAATCGCTTTCTTCAAATTTGTAAGACATATTCTTTTCATTATGTGAGTTTATATAATATAAAATTAAAACTATTGACATTAATATAATAATTATGACTATACTGATTATAATTATTCTTTTTTTCATTCTCTCTCCTCTTCTAATACTTCAATCTGTTAACTCAATACCATTCGCTCCCCCCATTTTTAGTTATTGCAGTATATTTATTTCCATCTAATCCTTTTAATACTATTTCTCCATGTTGTCTATCTTTGAAATATATCTTATCTATAACGTCTAAATAGTTTTTAGTTGTTATATGATAACTATTCCATGTTTTTCCTCTATCATCCGAACATATTAATATAATAGCATATTTGCCACCAGTATACATTTGATAAGTTTCATCTGTTTCTACCTCACTATAAAATACAATTTTACTTTTGTCCATTTGATATGTGCCTTCTCTATATCTTCCATTATTTGCTTCTTTTAGGTGATTCGCTGTAATAGAAAAATCATATGGCACTTCCATCCATTCTTTTCCATTTATAGTTATATATAACTTTTCCTCTTCAAATTTATAATTCATATTTTTGTCATTATTAATAATTAGATAATATACTAATATAGCTATTACAATTAAAATTATGAATACTATAAAGAATATTATTTTTTTCTTTTTCATAGATTCCATCTCCTATTGAAATTATATATTTGTTATTATTATAAGTCAATATAAACTTAGAGTTTAAGTTAAACGAATAAAATATTTAATCTATTTTTACATCTAAGAAAAAACAGAGGAAAATTTTCCTCTGTTTTTTATCAAGTACTTCTAATATAACATATCACTCAGTCTTTTTTAGTATAATTATAATTTAACAGCATAGATAACAAAGCTAAATAAAATACCAATAAAATTATACTAATAAAAAAATGAAACCTGACATATTTTTATTTTCTGTCATATATAAATTCGATGCACTATCTATTTTTACATTTTCGTTTTTTAAATATTTTATTTCATATTGTTGGAAATAAATGATATCAAAATCACTTACTATATCTGTCCATCTATTTGTCTTTAGAAATAATATTTGTCTAAAATATATCTTATGTTATTTTTATAATCCTGTATAACAATAATACTTGTTGTTTTTCTCATTAATAAAAAAACAGATAAATTTGATAAATAACTATTCCATTTTTGGTATAATCTTATATTTTATTATAAATATACTAAATAGTAATATTATAAAATATGGTAATGAACACTTTATAAAAGCTTCTCCTTTTCCATTACGTTCTCTTACAGTTTCAGGAGATACATTTATTTCCGTACTTTTATAAAACAAGCTTGGAAAATATTGCATAATTTTAACTTCATTATTTTCCATTCTATAATCAGTTTTCAAAGTAATTATACTAAAATTTCCTATACTATAAACACTATCATAATATAAGTATATTGTAAGCAGTGCCTGAAATATTCTAATAATTGCTATGCTAATCACTAAGACTGTAATAATTAAAAAAATAATATGTTGTATTTTTTTTATATTTTTCATCAATTTAGTCTAAACCTTTCTCTAAACCAATTTCTTATTATATATTACTATTTATTATACCATAGAACTTATTTTTTTTGCAAACGCTTTAGCAACATTTTCCAATAGCACTGGCATTGTAGCTGGCTTTTCAGTAATTACAATTTCGAATGCAGTTGCTGCTAATCCCTCTAAATCTGTTATTTTAATATTTAAATAACTTCTTGCAACCTTATATGCTTTATTATATATTGAATCACTTTTCTGAATATCTCCTGGCATATTTCCATATTGTTCTCTGTTATTAATAAAGCCCTCTCCTCTTCCAATGATTATATCATTATAATAAGAACTAAATACCATATCTATTCTTATATTATTTAAACTTTTATATAACATCCAAACATCAATATCTTGTAGCAAATCTTCTAAATCAAATCCCAAATTGCTTGCTGCATCTGTATTATCTCCTAAAATCTGTTCTATAAATTCCTCTGAAAGACTAGGATAATCACCATTTTTATATTTTTCTTCATAACTACCGGCAAATTGTATTAAGTCGCCAGCCCAACCAGTCAAGTCTACAATAATAGAATCTACCGAAGCAACTCCTGTCCTATTATTCAATACTAAATACATTGATGCACATAAGTGTGATAAAGTAATCAGTTTATTATAGCCACCTACATATATTGGTAAGTCACGTCTATCTTTAGAAATATTATTATTTATATAGTTTATTCCATTCATATCATATTCTAACAATAAATTCCATTCAATAGAATTATAATTTTTATAGGCAATGTATTGTATAACTAATGAATTGTTTTCCTTTATAGTAGCAGAATTACCATGATATGCAGCTGCTAATTCATAAGCTTCTTTCAAGAAATTTATAATTTCTTCATTTTCTTGAGATAATGATATATTTTTATTTAAACTTGATATTGGTTCTATCTCTCCTCTATATGTTACTTTATCTATATCTAATTCATTTTCAAAATTAGTTATTTCTTTAAATTGATCATAATTCCAGTTCTGTGGCATTTTTTGGCCTATGTTGCAAGAATATCCTGATGACATGTCCGCTACAAAACTACTTTCTGCTAATCCAGCTTCAGAAACTCTTTGGCAAACTAATCGTGGTCCATATATTCCTACTTTATATCTATTTCCTATACCTTCATTTATTCCTTTAAAAAATTCTACAATATAATCCTCTATTTGGTCTTCATATACATCCAAATCAACAGCAAAATATATAACTGTCTCATCAGGAATTAGATTAGTTATCGCTGCTTCTCTCGCTCTTTGCCCAGATTTTTTTCCTTTTGCATAACTAAAATCTGTAATCTGTCTATTGTTTTCTTGATAAATCGGAAAAACTTTTAATCCTGAATTCAATATAGTCTCAATTTCTCCAAATTGTAGTGCTTTAGGCTTTTCTTCACTAATATATCCCGTTAAATATCTTCCTACAACTTCGAAACCATTTTCTTTTAGCAATCTAGCCCTATCTTCTGTTATTTCAAAACAAGTATCACATGCATTTGCTGCCCTCGACGTATCTCCGCAACTTACAGCTAAAGCAAACCAAGTTTGAGGTCCTACACTTCCATCAACTTCTAAATGCATTAATTCCTGAAATTGCATAACAGCATTTCTTGCTCCATTCCCAAAGCTTCCATCAAATCCATTAGGGTCAAATCCATTTAAAAATAATAAATATTGTAATAAATAAATTAAGTCTGTATTACTAGACCCAATAGTCAATGCTGGTAAAGCATTTTTGGTTGCATCTCCCCATGAACCATCTATATCTACTCCTATTTCATATTGAACAGCCATTTTTATTACTTTATTTGTATTTCTATCATATAATCCATTAGTAGCTAAATAATCTCCCATCATACTTAAATATTTTCTATTCAACGCTTGTTGTATTTCTCTAACTTTAATGTTATATTCATTATCAATAGTTGTATATGCATCTGTAGTCAAAATAGCTTTCATATCTATTGCTCTTACTATTCCATCAGGATTTTCTAATCCTAATTGCGTTTTCATTGTAATTATTCCTTCTTCTGTAGTATCTGAAAACAATTCCAAATTGTTCCAATCTCCAGCAATACCTCTACAAAATAATCCTCCATTAACAATAACATTTATATTTTTTTGCTGCTGCGTATCTGCTATTATATTCTTAGACAACCCATTTGGATATAATGAATTAAATGCTGATTTCGTTCCAGGTCCAAAAGAACCATCTACATCTAATCCTAACTCTATTTGTAATGCTCTGATCAATCCTGCTACTGTTTTTATTCCTGTTTCTCCATCTGTTTCTACCTGTACCCAATTTTTATTTCCAAAATATGTTGTATTCATCCATCTCTGTACTTCTAACACTTTCTGATCTGCCATAAAACAACCTTCTTTCTAAATTTTTTACTTATAATTAGCGCTAACTTCTATAAGTTATTAATATTATAGAAAATATTATCTTATTTTTTCTAAAAAGTGGTGTTTTATATATTTTTGAGGTATATTCTTTTTATTTTATTCAATGCATCACGCAAGCTATACTGTATGTTCCTTATTGAACACTGCTCTATATTAGCTATTTCTTTTTCTTTTAAATTAAGAAAATAGTGTAAATATATTCTTTTTTTCTGCTTATATGTTAGTTTATTTATTGCACTATTTAGTTTTTCTATTTCTATATTATAAATAGCCAAATCTTCAATAATAATATTAATCTTAAAAGCCTTTTTATATAGCTCATTTTCTTTTATTCTTTTATGCTCAATATGTCTGTCATACTCATTCATTATCTTTTTATCTTCTAATTCGAACTTATTCATCTCTTCATATATTTGTTTGCTAATTTTTACTTTATTATATTCTAAGTTTATATTTTTAAATTTTACAAAATATTCATTATTATTAATTTCTAAATAGTATGGATTATATTTGTCTCTTCTTCTCTTTGGTTTTTCTTCCATAAAATACACCTCATCTTAAATTTTTTGAACTTTAAAATTTAAAATGAGGTGGTGCTCTTATTTCTATATAAAAAAATAAACTTATATACTTTATTGTATTACAAAGTATAAAGTTTATCTTTTCTAAAAAATCTTTGGTTCAATTATAACTCCAATCATAAAAAATATTTTTATGATTATATAAAAAGGAACTTGCAAAATCCCACGAAATTTGTCGAATTTTACCAAGATATGTATTTTTTTCTATTCTTTTGTATTATTATCTGAATTACTTTTATTTTCTATTAATTCATTATATTTTTCTAACCCTTTAACTAAAAAGTTTGGTATTTTTATTCCTATATCTATTAAATTTTCTAAAATGCTCCTTGCTTCATTTATTATTAAACATGCTAATGTAAACCATCCAAAAAACATTATAAAATCTATATTTAGGTTAATTTTCTGTCCAATCTGAGTAAGTAAATAAGAAATTAAAAAAGTTAAACATATTAAAATCCAATAGGAAACTTTTTTTATTATTCCTATCAATCCTTTACTTGAGCTTTCGGTGCTATTTACTTTGGCTTTTATAACTCCTGTTACATAATCAAGAATATTTAATATTAAGTAGCCAGCAAACAACAGCCATTCTATTCCAAACGTAACATTTAAATAGGTTATTATAGCACTTATTATATTTCCTATTCTATTAAATATTTTAAAAAATTCTTCTTTCATTTCTATCACATCCTAGAAATATTATAATAATTAATTATAATATTTCTAAAAAAATAGATTTTTATTGTCTTTTATAGAAATATTTGTTTAACCCTTGAATTTTTTAATAGAATAAAATGGCGTATTATTCCTCTTTTAAAGAACTAAAAGAGAAGAAGTGCAGTATCACTGCACTTCTTCTAAGACGGTATTTCGCCTAATCAACTCATATTTTAGGTTGATAAGGTATTCCAATGCCTGCTTTTTCTCGGTTCGCCCAAGGCTCAGTCCTTTTAGAATATTTCTAAAACGCTGTCTCTCGCTAAAAAGTAACGGACTACGTGGAATGCTGTATGCGATAAATTCTTGAATTTTATCTGTCTCCTTTTCTCCGATAGTTTCCATTGGGGTGATAAGCTTTTCCGCTCTTGCTATTGACCGTAAGAGCATGTTTCTCTGTTTCTCGAACTCTGCATTAGTTTGGTCAATAATACCCATCTTTCTCTATACTCCCTCTTTAATAGAAGTTCGTGAAATATTTTTCACGTAATATTTATTATAACAAATTTCTTTTAATTTTTCAACTTTTTCTTTATTTTATGCTTAAAATGGTATATAATATAAGCTAGTTATTGTTTACGAAAGATGTTTTATAGATAATAAATGAACAATATAATTATTCATTTATATAGATAATTATTTATTAAGATTGGAGTTTGATACTATGGCTTATAATTTTAAAGAGATTGAAAAAAAGTGGCAAGACAAATGGGATGAAGAAAAAACTTTTAAAACTGATGCATGGGATTTTTCTAAACCTAAATTTTATGCATTAGACATGTTCCCTTATCCATCTGGACAAGGCTTGCATGTTGGACACCCAGAAGGTTATACTGCAACAGATATTATTTCTCGTATGAGAAGAATGCAAGGTTATAATGTACTTCACCCAATGGGATGGGACGCGTTTGGACTTCCAGCTGAACAATATGCTATTAAAACTGGAAATCATCCAGAAAAATTTACTAAGAAAAACATAGAAACTTTTAAAAAGCAACTTAAAATGCTTGGCTTCTCATTTGACTGGGATAGGGAAATTTCTACTTGTGACCCAAGCTATTATAAATGGACACAATGGATTTTTAAACAACTATATAACGACGGTTTAGCAGAGTTAATAGAAATGCCTGTAAACTGGTGCGAAGGTCTAGGTTGTGTTCTTTCAAATGACGAAGTTATAAATGGAAAAAGTGAAAGAGGCGGATTTCCTGTTGTTCGTAAAAATATGAAACAATGGGTTATGGATATTCAAGATTATGCAGAAATACTTCTTTCTGGATTAGATGACTTAGATTGGCCTGAATCTACTAAAGAAATTCAAAGAAACTGGATTGGAAAATCTGTAGGAGCAGAAGTTACTTTCAAAGTAGCAAATTCTGATAAGCAATTTACAGTATTTACTACAAGACCAGATACTTTATTTGGTGCTACTTACTGTGTTCTTTCTCCAGAGCATGAATTAGTAGATGTTCTTACTACTCCAGAATTCAAGCAAGCGGTAGAAGAATATAAAGCCATGGCAGCTGCTAAGTCTGACTTAGAAAGAACAGAGCTTAATAAAGAAAAAACAGGTGTATTTATTGGAGCTTATGCAATTAATCCTGTAAATAACAAAGAAATTCCTATTTGGATTTCTGATTATGTACTTTCAACATATGGTACAGGTGCTATTATGGCTGTTCCTGCACATGACGAACGTGATTATGAGTTTGCTACAAAATTTGGTATAGATATAATCCCTGTTTTAGAAGGTGGAGATATTTCTAAAGAGGCATTTACTGGAGACGGTATTCATATAAATTCTGAATTTTTAAATGGTTTAGGAAAGCAAGAAGCAATAGATAAGATGGTTTCATGGCTTGAAGAAAACAAAATTGGTACTAAAAAAATTAATTATAAACTTCGTGAATGGATTTTTGCAAGACAACGTTACTGGGGTGAACCAATACCTATAGTATTTACAGAAGATAACAAAATACATGTTTTAGCAGATGAAGATTTACCTTTAGTTCTTCCAGAGCTTGAGGATTATGCCCCATCTAAAACAGGTGCATCACCTTTGGATAAAGCTACAGATTGGGTAAATACTACATTTGATGGACAGCATGCTAGAAGAGAAACTAGTACAATGCCAGGTTCTGCTGGTTCTAGTTGGTATTTCTTAAGATATATAGACCCACATAATGACAAAGAAATTGCAGACCCAGAGCTACTAAAACATTGGATGCCTGTTGACCTATATGTTGGTGGTCCAGAGCATGCTGTAGGTCACTTACTATATTCAAGATTTTGGAATAATTACTTATATAATAAAGGAATTGTATTTACAAAAGAGCCATTTCACAAACTTCGCCATCAAGGTATGATTTTGGGTACTAATGGCGAGAAGATGAGTAAATCTAAAGGAAATGTTATAAACCCAGATGATATGGTAAGAGAATATGGTGCAGATGCTTTAAGGTTATACGAAATGTTTATGGGTCCTATAGATGCTGCTAAGCCTTGGGACATTACCGGAATTGAAGGAACAAAGAAATTTTTAGATAGAATTTGGAGATTATATGTTGAGTCAGATAAAGTTTCTAATAAACCTAATGCTAACTTAGATAAAATATATAATTATACTGTAAAAAAGGTTACAAATGACTATGAGAATATGTATTTTAATACAGCAATTAGTCAAATGATGATTTTTATAAACACAGTTTATAAAGAAGACTCACTTCCTGTTGAATATGCAGAAGGGTTCTTAAAATTATTAAATCCTGTTGCTCCTCATATTACTGAAGAATTGTGGAACAAATTAGGACATGAACATACAATTGCATATGAAAAATGGCCTGAATATGACGAAACCAAAATAGTTGAAGACGAGGTAGAAATTCCTGTACAAATTAATGGAAAAGTAAAAGCAACTATTAGTGTTCCTGTAGATTTAACAGAAGCTGAAATTAAAGAAATAGTACACAAAAATGAAAATATTTCTAATCTTACAAAAGGAAAAACAATTGTAAAAGAAATATATGTAAAAAACAAAATCTACAACATAGTTGTTAAATAAATTGTTAAATTCAAATACACCTAAAATAATTATATACTTTAGGTGTATTTTTAATTGCTATAAAAAAATACGATTTTAATTGGATTTTCTAAAATCTACTATTTTGTAACAATTTTGTAACAAAATAGTCATAATAATTTAATGATATTTTAAACAAAAGTGTTGTATAATATACAAAGAGAAATACTAAGGAGAAATGGGTTTTATGAGTATTGAAAAGGATTTAAAAAAAGAAGGAATTGAAGTAATTAACAAACTAGACACATTAAGTGTAAATTCATTAGCTAGTTCAGTTGCAAATAAGTTATGCAAAACATTTCCTAATGAACATTTTGTTTATCAAAATTTGTTTATTAACTTATCTAGATTACCTATGTATGTAGCAAAAATACCAGAAGGTTTAGCAGAAGCTAATTATTTTTACAAAAATTCTTCTGTTTATTTCAAAGATGGTTTGACTGTAGATGAATTAGAAAAATTTGCAATTCATGAGTTTATACACCATATTCAAGAAATAAAAGATAGTAAAGGTAACCTTGTAAGACTTGGTCTTTGCGAAATAGGAGACTTTAAAACATATGGCTTAGGTCTAAACGAAGCTGCTGTTCAACTTGCATCCTCTAAGGCTTTAGACCAAAAAGAAGATGTAGTTAAATATTATGGAATATCTTTGCCTACAAATAGTCCTATTTATTATCCTATTATTTGTAACTTATTAGAGCAATTGGTATATATTACAGGCGAAGATGTCTTATGGGACAGTATGTTTAATTGTACAGATACATTTAAAGAAAATTGCATTGAATTATTAGGTGAAAATAATTTCTTAAAAATTCAAGATAATTTCGACAAAATACTAGATATAGAAGAAAAAATAATTACTTTAAACAATAATTTAATGAATAATGATTTAGATGAAGCAAAATCGCATAAATTAAATGTAAAAATAGAAAACTTAAAAGCAAAATTAAGAGAAACTTTCTTTAATACTCAAAACTTAATATTCTCTTCTTATTTTGATAGAGAATTTAATAAAATCCATACTACAAACGAGATAGATTTATACAGAATGGAATTATATAACTATAAAAATTACCTTGGTATATCAGAAGATTATAATGCTTTTAATGACTACTATATTAACAAAATGATTGCATTAGATGAAAGATATACACAAATAATAAACAATGTTGCATTAGTTCCTATAAAAACTTCTGCATGGAGCAAACTATTTAGTGCAATTAAAAAATTGTTTGGACTTAACGCCGATAAAAGTTATAATTATGAAGATAAATAAATATTAGTTTTAAAATTGTAATTCTACTAGAAATAATAGATACTAAACAAGCACTTAATTTTAGTTTTATACCTAAATTAAGTGCTTGTTTATACATAAAATATTTTTATATTATATATAGTTTTTAATAATATATGCTGCATTTCTTCCATCTCTTGCTGCCCATGCTACTGTTGCTGTACTTCCTACTAAATCTCCTCCTGCAAATACTGTATCTATTGAAGTCTCGTAATTTTCATTTATTTTTACATATTTTCTTTCTGTAAGTTCCACATTTTCTTTTTTCAAATTTTCCTCTTCTGTTTTTGCTCCAACTGCCATAATAACATAATCTATAGGCATTTCATAATTACTATTTGGAATTTCTACAGGTGATAGTCTTGTTTCTCCTTCTTTTTGTACTAAGTCCATTTTAATGCATTCTATCTTTTCTACTCTATCTTTTCCAAGAACTTTTTTAATATTAGTTTGGAATAAAAATTCTACACCTTCCTCTTTTGCATCTGCAATTTCTTTTCTTTCTGCTGGCATTTGTTCTTCTGCTCTTCTGTATATTACTTTTACACTTTTTGCACCCATTCTGTTTATTGTTCTTGCTGCATCCATTGCAACATTGCCTCCACCTATAACTGCTACATTTTTATTTGTATAATCTGGATGATTTCCTATTTCTAGTAAAGTATTTGCCCCATATACTCCATTTAATTCTTCACCTAGTATTTTCATTCCTGTTGGCACATTTGCTCCTATTGCTAGATATATTGCATCATATTCTTTTTTTAAGTCATCTAAAGATAAGTTTTTTCCTAATTCCATCCCATATTTTACATCTATACCTAAATTTAATATTTGTGCTATTGTTTTATCTAATATGTCTTTACTTAACCTAAATTCAGGAATTCCTCTTCTTAATATTCCACCTAAAGAATTATACTTCTCAAAAATTGTAACTTCTATTCCATACTTTCTTAAGAAAGCTGCACATGTAAGCCCTGATGGTCCGCTTCCTATAACAGAAACTTTTTTTGTTTTATTTATATTCTCTATTTCTTCTTTATATGAAATTTCGTTTTCTTCCTTATTAATTAATTTCTCTATTCCATCTTTATATGGTCTTTCCATTTCTTCTTGCCATGCTTCTTTTAAACTATTTTCATTTTTTAAAGCTTCATCTGCTATGTAAGCTTCGATTTTTCCTATTGATACAGGCTCTCCTTTTATTCCTCTTACACATTTACCTTGGCATTGTTTTTCATGCGGACAAATTCTTCCACAAATAGCTGGTAGCACTGTAGTTTCCGATAAAATTCTATATGCTTCTTTTAAATTTCCCTCTTTAGTCAATTTTATAAAAGTTGGGATATCATTGTTTAATGGACATCCTTTTACACTGCATGGCTTAACCGGGCAGTTTAAACAATATTCTGTATATTTTTTTATATCGTCACTCATTTTAATTTCTCCTCATTCTATATAATATGCTTTTTTAACTATATTATTTATATTAGCACATGTCAAGTTTTTGACCATCTGTTCTTATAAATTTATACAATAAAAGGTTACTATATAAATTTATAAATAGTAACCTTTTTTATTATATCTCTTTATATTTTTCTACTACTTCTTTTAAATCTCTCCAAAACTCTATTTTCTTATTTTCATCTCTAAGAAGTGCAGCAGGATGCCATGTTGGCATATATATTATTCCATTTTTCTCTATCCACTTTCCTCTTGTTGCTGTAATTCCATATTCATTTCCAAGAATATTCTTTAGGGCTGTACTACCAAGTAACACAATTATTTTTGGTTTAACAAGTATTACTTGATTTCTTAAGTAATCTAAGCAAGCCTTAGCTTCATCCGCTTCTGGCACTCTATTTCCTGGGGGTCTACATTTTACTACATTTGCAATATAAACTTTGCTTCTATCTATTCCAAGCCCTTGAAAAGCTTTATTCATAAGTTGACCAGCTCTTCCAACAAAAGGTATACCTTCCTTATCCTCGTCTGCACCAGGTCCTTCTCCAATAAACATCAAATCAGCTTCTTTATTTCCTTCTCCAAATACAATATTTCTTCTTCCAGTACATAATTTACATTTCTTACAATTTATTATACTATTCTCTAAATCTTCCCAATTATTGTACATCTCTTACTCCTTGTTGTAACTACATTTACTTCCATTATTATATAAATAAAGCACAAATAAGTCAATTATTTATTTGGAAATTAGGGACAGGTCATTTCTTCCCGATTTGGGAAATTAGGGACAGATCACGTTTATAAATTTGCAGAAAACAGGTTTAATTATATATAATTTACAAAAAAAGAGTAGTATTTTTAGTGAAACAAGGTCTTAAAATTTGTGTAAGCACAAATTTTAAGTAGCTGTGCGTCCCCGCAGTTGAACGTAAAAATACTACTCTTTTTTATTTTATATTTTGGTATTTTATATTTAATTATATAAATTGTTAGTGATCTGTCCCTAATTTCCCAAATCGGGAAGAAATGACCTGTCCCTAATTTCCAACGCAGGGTTCTAATAATTGAATTTTAACTTCGTTATTTGTATTAATCTCAGCCATTGTTCCTATTGGAATAACTGTTTTTCTATCTATATGACCAAAGTTGTTTGATTTTATAATAGGAAATTTATATTCATTTCCTATAGTATCTAGCAATATTTTTTCTATTGCTATACTTCCATCATAATTGCCAAGCCATATACCTTTTATTCTTTCAAATATTCCGTTTTGCTTCATATGGTAAAAGTAGTTACTTACTAATGCTGGTGGTGTTTCTAAAAATAGTTCTTCTATAAATACAATTTTGTCTGTAAAGTCTATACTATATTTTCCGGATACCATTTCGTTTAATAAGCTTAAGTTTCCTCCTACCAATATTCCTTTTGCTTTACCTTCTTTTATGGTTTTATATTCATCATCTGCTTGTCCTAATGTTAAGCCGCCTTCAACAAACCTTTTTATAACTTCTTCGTATCCATATTGTGTTTGCCAAGATGTTAATGCTTTAAAAGTTGGTCCATTAAATGTTACAACTCCAGTTTGATTATATATATTATTTGTTAATGATGTAGAGTCACTAAATCCACATATGATTTTTGGATGATTTCTTATATAATCATAATTTAAATAGTCAAATACTACGTTTGAGTTAAAGCCTCCACTTATGCAAAAAATTGCTTTTACTTCTTCGTCTTTAAACATTTCGTTTATGTCTTCTGCTTTTTCCTCTGCTGTTGCTCCATATCCTAAAGTATTTTTTAATGCGTTTTTTGCAAATTTTATATTAAATCCTGAAACTTCCATAAGCATAACAGAATTATTTATAACTTCTAAATCTTCTTTAGAAATATCACTAGATGGTGAAATTAACCCTATTGTATCTCCTTTTACTAGTTTTTTTGGTATTCTTGTTTCTAACATATTCTATATCCTTTCTTTTACTCTATTACTTCTTTTCTCAAGTATAAATATCTTAAAAAGCTGTATAAGTATATTATTATTTTTCTACATGATGTGCTTAAATTAGTTATATTAAATGTTTTTGTAAAATGTGAAATGCTTTATTCTTATTATGCAGTATAAATTATTTATATTGTATTTTATAAAATTTATTAATTAACTATTTCAATGCTATTATTCCTACATTTAAGCCATAGTTTGGCTTATCTGCTCTATATGAATGGAATTTATCATTATTACATACTGTGCATAGCTCACAATCTACAATATTTTCTTCTTTTAATCCACAATCTTTTAACATTTGTTTATTAATTTTTGTAGTGTCTATATTGTATTTTTGTTTTTCTCCATCCGTTCTTCCTTTTTCTATTATACCTTCGTATTTAAAAGTATTTTCAAATAGTTCTTTAACGTCCTCATCTACTTCAAAATGACATTTTCTAATACTAGGACATATACAGCATATTATATTTTCTGGTTTACTGCCATAAGTTTCTTTCATTTTATTTGCAGTCTCTACTGCTATTTTTTTTGCAGTTCCTCTCCATCCAGAATGAACTGAAGCTATAGCATTTTTTTCTGGGTCATACATTAGCAGTGACGTGCAATCTGCAGATTTTGATGCTAGTACAAATCCTTTTTGGTTTGTTATTAATCCATCTATATCTTCTAAACTTTCATTTCCATTATTTATTATAGCAATGTTTTTGGTATGGTCTTGCTCTGCCATTATAAATTTACTGCTATCTAAATTTAGCTCATTGCAAATGCTTTTTATGCTTTCTTGCTTTATTGGTGATACTCCTCTAAAGTTTAGGTTTTCTTTTAAAGTATAGCAGTGTGCAATGTTTTTATATTGAAGCAATCTTTTAAATTGCATATACTTTATGCCATTACTTTCTTTTATAATAATTTCGTTGCTTTCTATTCTAATCCCTCCTATAATCTATTTTTTATTTCTTCTAAAATATCTGCCTTTTCTTTGTTTGGTATATAGTTGTACTCATTATTTGCCATTCTATTGTCAAAATTGCATATGGATTTATAGCTACAATATTCGCAAGGAGTGCTTTTCTTTTTTATACTATAATATGGCTTTATATTTATGTTTCCTGTTAATATACTTTCTGAAATTTGTTTTAATAGTTTTATTGTATATTTTTGTAGTCGCTCAAATTGCTCTCTATTTACAGAGTTTGGCTTATCAGACAAGTTTCCTTCTTTATTTATATAAGCTGGTATTATTTGAGAATTCCCGCTTTCTAAAGTCTTGTCCATTTTCTTTACAATATTTACATCTGCTAGAATTAAACCATTCATTTTAAATTGCTTTTTTATTTCTTCTTCTATTTGCTCTTCTGTTAATTTTTTGCTAGATTTAATTATTGGTTCTATTAAGCTAAAATATAATGCTCCTGCTGGCTTTGTTCCTTCTTTTTCACACATAGCATCAACATATGTTAATAACTGTAATTGCAAGCCTGCTTCTACTTCGTTTAAGTCTATATTTTTTATAGATGATTTATAGTCAATAATTCTTATATAGTTTCCATCTTCTGTTTTTGCAATGTCTACTCTATCTATTTTGCCAGTTATTTGAACTTTTTTTCCATCTTCTAATTCTATTTCTATTGGATCATATTGTTTTCCTTTTTTAAATTCAATTTCATGACCTAATACCTCAAAGTCGCTATATTTCAAACTATTAACTATGTACTTCATAGACATTTTTATTGCTTTTCTTAGTCTCTTTACTAATATTACGTATTTTTTCATCATTGTAAATATATAATTTTTCTTTAAGTTAAGCTTTTCGTCTATTATTTGGTCAATTATATTATTTATTTCATTTTCGTCTATTGTTTTAATAGAAATTTGTTGTTCATCAATTTTATAGAAAAATTCATCTATTACTTCATGCATAAAGGTTCCAGTATCTATAGGCTGTATTTTTGCAGTTTCTTTATCCGCTAATTTCAAGCCATATTGCAGATAATACGAAAACGGACATGCACTATACTTTTCTAATTGTGATATGCTTGTAGTTAATGTATCCCCGTACAATTTTTGAATCTCTTTTTTATTTATTTTTTCAGGAATATTAGTATAATTTAATGATTTTAGACTGTTTTCTAATCTACTTCTATCGTTTTTCATATAATAATTAAATACATTAAACCAGATGCTATCTATTTGCTTGCCATCTCTATATTCTTGTAATTTTGTAAGAAGTTCCTCAAATGTTGTTTCTTTTAAAAGAATTTCGCTTTTCTTTTCTATTATGTCACTTTCTTCTTGTATATTTTTATAAATTTTCTTTATTTTATTAATTAGTATAGATGCTCTCATTGCTTTACCATCTATATCTGATGATGAATATGATAAATATAAGTTTCCCTCTGCTGTTGTAAAGGCTTTATATATATTAAAATTATCATCATATAGTTTTTCTTCTGTGCCTTTTGCAAGTTCTAAGCCTTCACTTTTTAATTTTTCTCTATCATTGTCATTAAAAAATCCTTCTTGTTTATAACTACCTGGAAATACTCCATCGTTTAAGCCTATTATAAATACACTTCTTACTTTATGGCTACGTGAACGGTCTACATCTCCAAATATTACTTGGTCTTTGGTTCCTGGTATAGCTCCAAGTCCACTATTTTTTAAACCTGTTTTTAATATATTTGTGTATTGCTCAAATGTTACGTTTTCATTTCCTAGCACCATTGTTATTTCATCAAATACATCCATTACTA
Source organism: uncultured Clostridia bacterium (assembly GCA_944392105.1). Classification (GTDB taxonomy): domain Bacteria; phylum Bacillota; class Clostridia; order TANB77; family CAG-508; genus CAG-273. The sequence continues at coordinate 103,770 of CALXVM010000003.1, forward strand.
CTTGCCAGCTAGTCTCATATTGTTTTGCAAGTTCTGGTTTTTCTTCTTTTTGGAATTCATTTATCTTTTTTATTATCATCTTATCAATTTCTTGATTTATTAAAAAATTGTATATGCTTTCTGTAATATTTTTTACATTTTTTATTTTCATTAAACTATTTTTTAAATGCAATAGAGGTTTTACTATTTTTTCTCTTGCATAATTAATTTTTTCTATTTGCTCTTGTGTTTCCGAATAAAAATTCCAATCGCTATTGTACCATTTACTACCCTTTATATTCCATCTTAAACAATAATTTTCTAAGTCATATAATATGTCTTCATCTATATCTACTAATCCTGTTTTTAAATACGAAAACACTGTTTCATAAGACCAATTTTTAGCAAAAATATCTAGAAGAGAAATAATGTATTTTACTAATATGTTTTTGTTTAAATCTTGCTTTTCGTCTATGAAAACAGGTATAGAATATTTATTAAATATTGCTTTGCATAAGCTTGAATATGTTTCTATGTTTTTTGTTATAACAGCAATCTCTTTATATTTATAGTTTTTATCTTTAACTAGTTTTGTTATTGTTTTAGCAACCTGTTCTATCTCAGAATATGGGTTATTTGCTAAAAATAAATTTATGTTCTGCACGTTTTCTTCATATTTGTTATATGGAACTGCAAATATATTTTTTTCTAAATGCACAAGTTCTTTGTTCTTAAATCTATATTTATTTTCTAATTGTACTGGTTCTTCTATGTTTATATTTTCTTCTTTTGCAATATCATATATTTTATTTAAAGTTACCTTATTGTTGTAAAAAATATCTATATCTGCTTCTTTGTCTTGCTCTATTTTATCAGTACACACTGTTATTGTAACTTGCTTACAAATATGCATTAGTTTTCTTATTATTTCATATTCTTGTGTAGTAAAACCAACAAATTCATCTATATATATTTCTGAGTTATAAAATTCTTTTGTTTTCTCTATTTTGTCTGCTAAAATTGTTAATAAATCATTTTCATCTATATAATTGTTTTCTATAGCTTTATTGTATAAGTCGTAAATTTTATACATATCTTGCATCTTCAATTTTAAATATGTATCATCTATATTATTAATATTTTTCTCTATCACTTGTGGAGTTATATTGTGTTTTTTAAACTCTGTAATTTGAGTTAAAACTGTATCTATATTTTGTTCATTTTTACCAATAAAATTTAGTTTTTTCTTTTCGCTATCTAGTACATTATATACAAGCATTGCTTTTCCGCTATTTGTGAGATTAGTTTTAGTTCGTCCTCCTTCTGAGTTTATTACTCTATAAGCCATACGATTAAATGTAAGTACTTCTGCATTTACAACTGCTTGCTTTCCTACTGCGGTTAATAGTTTTTCTTCTGCTGTAAAAGAAAACTGCTCAGGAGTAATAATATATATATTATTATTTCTATCTTGTTTTAATTTTTCTGAAATTTCGTTAAATATATATGAACTTTTTCCTGTACCAGATACTCCATATACTATTCTTAAACTCATCTATAACTCCTTTATTTAGTTTTTATTCTTCTAATCTTATTTGTTTTATCTTTATTATATTTTAACTTTTTATTTTGCTTTTCGTTCTTTTAATAGTCATTTAATAATATTGCACAATCTAGCATATGTTTTGTTATATTTATAACATACTTTTTATGCTTCTCTCTTCCAATAAAATAAATATTGCTGTGCTAATCCTGCTAAATCTCCATATTTTTCTTTTGCAAGTTTTTCTATTTCTCTTTTATTTACTTTAGTCTCATCAGGATTTTTTATATAAAGGTCGTTCATTACTCTTCTTACCCAAACATCTATTGGAAACACTTCAAATCTTTTTAAAGTTGAAAATAGTAAAATACAATCTGCAACTTTTGGTCCAACTCCTGGAAGAGTGAGTAATGTTTCTCTTACTTTTTCTGTGTCTTTTTCATTTTCTAACTCTTTTAAATCCACTTCTTTATTTAATATTTTTCTTGTTGTTTCATATACTCTAACATCTCTAAAACCAAGTCCTAGTGCTCTTAAGTCTTCAACACTTGCTTTTGCTAATTCTTCTACTGTTGGAAAAGTATAGTATTTATTTCCATTCCATTCTATTTCTTTTCCATATTTTTTAGATATTCTATTTATTATTCCTTTTATTCTTGGAATATTGTTATTAGCGGAAACTATAAATGATATAATTGTCTCCCATAAGTCTTGGTTTAATATTCTTATTCCGCTTCCATAAACAACACTTGTTTTAACATTATTGTCTATTTTTGATAACTGTTCTTTTATTTCTTCATAATTTCTTTCTAAATCAAAATAGTCTATGCAAATTTCTCTTATATCGCCTTTACAAATTCCTTTAAATATTACTGTGTTGCCTTCTTTTTTTACATTCATTACATTTCCTTTAAAGACCCCCGTATAGCTTCCATCTGGTTGTGCATCCCATCTAAAGCATTGTCCGCAGTCAAATATGTGTACAGGTTCAAATGATTTTATATTATCTATTTTATATATTTGTTCTTCCATTTTTAGTGTATGTTCCTTTCTTAAAATATAAATCTTAGTCTCTATATCTCTTTTATCATTAGCACTATTATATATTATACAAGTTCATTTATCAAGGCATAAAACCACATGTTATTACAGTTATTATTTTTAGATGTTAACTTTCCAATAAGTGTTAGTTATATAAAATATATTTAATTTATACATTAATTTATTTTACTTTTTTAAAGCCTTTTCCCCATGTTTCTCTTGCATTAGCTGTAATAATAAAAGCTTTTGGGTCTATTTCTATAGCTAGCATTTTTATTTTAGCAATTTCGGTTCTCGTTCCTACGCAAAGTAACATCATTCTTTTTTCTCTTGTATACATTCCTTTGGCATAAATAGCTGTACTTCCTCTGTCTAGCTCTTTCCCAACTCTTGTAGCAATTTCTTTATATTCTTTTGAAATTATAAACATCATTTTGGTAAAATTTACACCTTCAAAAACAATATCAATCATTTTTCCCATTAAATATATTGCAATTGCAGAATATAGACCTACTTCTATTCTCTTAAAAAATACAACATTTAATAGCACTATTATTGTGTCAACTACAACAATTAGCGTAGCTGTTTGGAAATGTGGCTTATATTTTCTTATAACATATGTTAAAAGGTCTGTTCCCCCTGTAGAAGCTGTGGCTCTTAAAACCAAAGCTGTCCCTATTCCATTTAAAATACCACCATATATGCAAGCTAAAAGTTTATCGTCTGTAAAAGCCTGAAAAGTATCTAATAAGTCTATAAACAATGTTAGTAGGAGTGTCCCTATTATAGATTTAAAAAACAATTCTTTACTAATTTTAAAAAACGCTAATATTAAAAGTGGAATATTTAAGAAAAACATAGTAATTCCAAGAGGTAATTTAAATAAATAGTAAATAATTGTTGATATTCCTGCAAACCCTCCAGATGAGAGTTGGTTTGGAAGTAAAAATAAAGATGTACCCATTGCCATAATAAAGCATCCTACTATAATGTAGAAAAAATCTTTACTATATTTTTTTATAATTAACCCTCTTTTTATTTTATCAATTTTCTTTATTTTATTTTTTATCTTAGTGTCAGCAATGTGTTTACTAATATTGTCTATGTTTTTTTCTCTTATTTTATCTTTATTATCTTGCATAAAAAATCACCTATTATTTGTAGTATTTACAATAATAGGTAATTTATACTTCTTATTATTTTGTTTGTATTTTATTTTTCTATTTATTGTTGTTAATAAGAATATTATTTATTAGCTTTTTCTTTTTTCTTTGTTTTTCCTAAATAATCATGATTTTCATCTAACAAATCTTCATATGTTTTTAATATTTCAATTTCAAATTTTCCAGGTTTAATATCTTCTTTTGCTTCAACAACTACATCTAAATCATATGTATCTTTTAATTTTATAATATTTTCTTTTTTATGTCCTATAATATTATTTATATTTGTAGAGTTTGCTAAAATCTTTATTTTTACTACTTTTGTATTTATCTTTTTTATATCATCTACTATAGTGTCATACCACATACTTGACTCTACTAGCTGTCTAAAAGCTGGATGATATGGACCTGCTACTACTTGACTGCTATCTTCCTTAGGGTCTGTAATTTCTTCTGTATTTTGAAGTCCTATTCTTATAACTTCTATATTTTTATCATTAAATAGTTTTACAACTTCTTTACATCTTTCCACAGCTTGGTTAATTGATAAAGGTATATAATCACCTTTTTTATACATATCCTCAAGTTCTGTATTTTTTATTACCAAAACTGGGTATATTCTTACTATTTTTGGTTTTAATTTTATTAAACTTTTAGCCGTTGTAATTTCATCTAACGCTGTACTTTCTGGCAACCCCACCATCATTTGGTGTCCTAATATAAATCCATGTTTTCTTATAAGTTTAGAAGCTATTTTTACATCCTCGAAAGTATGTCCTCTTTTGCTTTTCGCCAATATATAATTATTAGTTGACTGTACTCCAAGCTCTATTGTTTTTACTTTATAATGTTTTAACCTTTTTAAGATATCTTTATTAATATAATCTGGTCTTGTGGAAATTCTTATACTATTTACTTTTCCTTCTTTTATATATGGTTGAACCGCTTCTAATAAACTATTTTGTATATTCTCATCAATACCAGTAAAACTCCCACCAAAAAAAGCAACTTCTACATATTTATTATCATCTTTAAAATGTTGTAGATAATATTCTATTGTTTCTTTAACATCTTCTTTTGTTACTTGTCTTTGCTCTCCACTTATCTTTTTTTGGTTGCAAAATACACAACAATTTGGACAGCCTAAATTAGGAACAAATATAGGTATAATATACTCTTTCTTCACGTTTTTATCCTCCAAACATTAATTATTTACTCCACATCTCTACCTTTCATATTTTATTTCATCTTTCGTTATATATCTTAGTATATAGATTTTTAGGGTTATTACATCAAAATTAATTAAAGTTTATCTCATTATTAATTCATATTGTCTAAAGCTTTTTTTGCTGCTTCCATTTCTGCTTGTTTTTTTGTTCTGCCTATTCCTTGTGCTAATATTTTACCATTACATTTTACTTCTGCTGTAAATTTTTTATCATGGTCTGGACCTTCTTCTTTTATAATGTCATATTCTATATCTACATTCCCGTTTTCTTGTAATTTTTCTTGTAATACTGTTTTATGGTCTTTCATTCCTACATTTTTACTTGATTTTTCTATACTTTCTTTTAGATTTTCTATTATAAATTTCTCTGCTTGTTCTATTCCTGCATCAAAATATATAGCAGCAATAATTGCTTCCACACTGTCTGCCATTATTGCCATTTTTCTATTTCCATTAGAAGAACGTTCACTTTTTCCTACAAGTAAGAAATCACTAAAATTATGCTTACTTGCCACCTCATATAAGCTTTCCTCACATACAACCTCAGCTCTAACTTTAGTCATTTCTCCTTCGTGCAATTTTGGATAATTATTATATAAATATTTACTTGAAATAAACTCCAAAATACTATCTCCTAAAAACTCCAGCTTTTCGTTACTTTGCACATTATTTTCATAAGCATATGATTTATGCGTCATTGCTGTTATTAATAAATGTTTATTTTGAAATGTATATCCTATAGATTTTTCTAGCTTTTGCAAATCCATATATTTTCCTCCCCTTGGATAGTTATTTCATATTCTATTCTTCATATAGTACTTTACATTATCTACACACAAATTTATGTACATAAATATTATATATCAGATTTATAAAAAGTCAAATAAAAAAAGTTATTACAAGAATTCTTCCCATAACAACTCTTTTATTTAAGTTTCTTAATTATCATGACCTGTCCCCAATTTCCCGATTTGGGAAGTTGGGACCTGTCCCTAATTTCCATTAAGCAACATGATCTTTTATATAGTCAACAACATCATTTACTGTTACAACTTTTTCTGCATCAGCATCTGGTATTTCTATATCAAATTCTTCTTCTAAAGCCATAATTAATTCAACTATGTCAAGTGAATCTGCTCCTAAATCGTCTATAAAAGATGCTTCTAATGTAACAGCTGTGTCAGCAACACCTAATTGTTCTACTATAATTTCTTTTACTTTTTCAAAAACTTCTTCTGAACTCATTTAAGAAGTTCACCTCCTTCATTTATTCCTAGCCATTGCTTATCTAACAATAATACATGTACTTGGAAAAGTCAATAGCTTTTATCAAAATTTATTTATAAAATAGTAATATCTTATTTATGTTCCTTCTGGAACTCTTCTATTAACTTGTCTACAGCTTTATTTTCTACAAATTGTTCTGCTTGTTTTATTGTAAATTCAAATAACTTTTCGTCACTACTTCCATGTGCTTTTACAACAGGTTTATTAACTCCTAAAAATAAAGCTCCTCCATATTCTTTATAATCTACTGTTTTAGAAAATCTTTTTATTGCTGGTAAAGATGGTATAGCTGCAATTTTTGAAAGTAAATTTCTTTTTAAACTTTCTGTAAGACTTCTTTTTACAAATTTTCCTAGCCCTTCTATTGCTTTTAGGAATATATTTCCTGTAAAGCCATCTGTAACTACTATATCTACATTTCCTGTAAAAGCATCTCTACCTTCTACATTTCCTATAAAATTAATGCCTAATTCTTCTGATTTTTCTTTTAACAATTTATAAGATTCTTTTGTAAGCTCGTTACCCTTTGTCTCTTCTGTCCCTATATTTAGTAGTCCCACTTTAGGATTTTCTACTCCTAATGTTGTTTTTAAATATATACTAGCCATTTGAGCAAATTGTAATAAATTTATAGGCTTACAATTTGTGTTAGATCCACAATCCATTAAAACTAATCTGCTTTTATATGCTGGAAGTATTCCTGCTAAAGCTGGTCTATCTACACCTTTTATCCTTCCAACTAATAGTGTTGCACCTGTAAGTAAAGCTCCAGAGTTACCAGCAGAAATAAACACATCTCCTTCTCCAGATTTTAACATATTAAATCCAACTACCATTGATGAATCTTTTTTATGTTTTATTGCTTGTGTAGGTATATCTTCCATTTCTATTGTTTCTGTTGTATTTTTTATTTCTAGTCTATCTGAAATTTCACTAATATCTTTATTATAAAATTCTTTTATTTTAGATTTTATAATATTTTCATTACCTATTAATATAAGTTTAGATTTAATTTGGTCTATTGCTTTTACTGCTCCTTTAATGGTTGCATCTGGTGCATTATCTCCACCCATAGCATCTAATAATATAACCATTTAAATTCTCCCCTTCTTAGCTCTCTAATGTTTTTATAATATATATTATTGCTTTATTATTTTATAACTTATAATTAACAAAGTCAATGAAAAAATAAGTATTTTTGTTTCACATCAATTGTAACACTACAAAAAACAAGTATTTTTATTTTACTATTCTTTTACAAAATATGCAAACAATTTGACCATTAAGTACAAATATAATTTTTAATAAAACATTATATAACAATGTTATTTTTTTATACATAATTTACCTATTATTTGTTCTTATATTATTCATTTATATTGGTAAATTGTTCCTTTTACTGGTAGAAAATTCCTGATATTATACATGCATAAAAGAGGTTGGGGCTATGAATAATAATATTATTAACAAAGAAGATATTAATTTTAAAAAGAAAACAGATGAAGAATTAAGAAAAAAGATTGGAAAAAATATTCATTTAGCTAGAATATCTGCTAATTATACTCAAGAGCAATTAGCTGAAAAAACTGGACTTTCTACAAGATATATAGGTCAATTAGAAAGAGGTTTAGCTTTTGGAGGTGCTTCTACAATTTCTTGCCTATGTAATGCCTTAAATATAACCGCAGATGTTTTCTTTTCAAATGTAATAGAATGCTCTAATAATTCTTTGCTAAATACTATATCTGATGATGATGAATTTATCCAATCTTATTTAAAGTTAAATGAAAAAAATAAAGATGTAATAAGATTAATTATAAAAGATTTACTAAAATTACAAAAATAACTTAATAACTTTATTTTTATATATAGAAATTTTACTAATTACTCAATTTCTATTGTTTATAGATGAGTCCTGAAAAATATGATTAGACTATTTTTAAATAAATTAGAAATTGAAAACAACAAAATTATATTGCATATAATAACTATCTCAATACAATAAAAAATAACCTCATTTTGAGGTTATTTTTTATTGTATTTTACAAATTATATACTTAGTTAAATGCAATTACTCTTAAATTGTAACACTTATAAACAATGCTAAAATTATAACATTTATTTATAAAATATATAATTTATATTATTCAAAGACAATAATTAAATTATTGTAATTCTACAGTAGCTCCTGCTTCTGTAAATTTAGCTTTTAATTCTTCAGCTTCTTCTTTCTTAACGTTTTCTTTAACTGTTTTTGGAGCTCCATCAACTAAATCTTTAGCTTCTTTTAATCCTAATCCTGTAGCATCTCTAACAACTTTGATTACTTGGATTTTGTTTGCTCCTACATCTTTTAATACTACGTTAAATTCTGTTTTTTCTTCAGCAGCTGCTCCTGCTGCAGCTCCTGCTACTGGTGCTGCTACTGCTGCTGCAGATACACCATATTTTTCTTCAATTCCTTTTACTAATTCTGATAATTCAACAACTGTTAAGCTGTCGATTGTTTCTAATAATTCATCAATTTTTGCCATTTTAAAATGACCTCCTTCTTATTTTTTTAATTTTTAATTTTTCAATTTCTAATTTTTAACTTTTTAATTATTTAATTTTTAATTTCATTTTTGTAAAATTTTAAAGATATTTTACTTATTATAATTTTATTAAAAAGCGAGCAGTACTAGGCATTTTCTTTTTGTACTTTTACTTGATCCAAAGCAACTGCAAGTTTTGTAATATTTCCAAGCAATGCTCCAGCAAGTTTTGCAAGTAATTCTTGTCTTGATGGAAGTTTTGCAAGTGTAATAATTTCTTCTGCTGTCATTACTTGACCGTCTATAATTCCACCTTTAATTTTGTAGAAATCATTATCTTTGCTAAATTTATAGATTATTTTAGATGCCTCTAAATAATCTTCTTTGCTTGTTACAACTGCTGTTGGTCCTTCAAGTAAACTATCTAGTCCATTTTCTCCATTTAAGTTTAATGCTCTTTTTACAATGTTATTTTTTATAACTTTGTAAGAAGCATTTGCATTTCTTAAATCACTTCTTAATTTTGTTACTTGTTCTACATTAATTCCTCTGTAATCTACTAAAAGAATAAGTTTATCTGTCTTAAATTGTTCTGCTAATTCTTTTATAGCAGCTTCCTTTTGTGCAATTATTTTTTCGCTAGCCATTTTTTCACCTCTTTCTTAATTTATCTATATTAAAAAAATTAAAACCAATCTTTACGCCACAGGCATAAAAGATTGGTTTATTTTCCGATCTTAAATATGCCTCGGTAAGACTTATTTCTTGCTTACTGTCTATGGCTTAAATTATATATTATTTTTGGTCTATATACATGCTTGGTCCCATGCTAGATGATATAGCTACGCTCTTTATATATTGTCCCTTTGCTGCAGCTGGTTTTGCTTTTATTATAGCATTCATAACTGTATCATAGTTTTCTAATAATTTGTCTACACCAAATGAAACTTTTCCAAATCCTAGGTGAATAATGTTGTTTTTGTCTAATCTGTATTCTACTTTACCAGATTTAATATCGTTAATAGCTTTTGTAACATCCATAGTTACTGTACCAGATTTTGGGTTTGGCATTAATCCTTTTGGTCCTAATACTTTACCAAGTCTTCCTACTACACCCATCATGTCTGGAGTAGCTACTATAACGTCATATTCAAACCAGTTTTCGTTTTGGATTTTTGGTATTAGCTCTTCTGCTCCAACAAAGTCAGCTCCTGCTTTTTTAGCTTCTTCTGCCTTTGGTCCTTTAGCAAATACTAATACTCTTAAAGTTTTACCTGTACCATTTGGAAGTACTGTTGTACCTCTAACTTGTTGATCAGCTTGTTTTGAGTCTACACCTAATTTAACATGTAGTTCAACTGTTTCATCAAATTTTGGTTTTGGCATTTTTTCAATAATTTCTAATGCTTCTTTAGCATCATACAATTTTTTTCTATCTACAAGCTTTTCTGCTTCTTGATATCTCTTTCCTCTTTTCATTTTTACCTCCTTTGGTTCTAACGAAGTTTATACTTCTCCCAATTTTATATTATTATTTTTTTACAACAACACCCATTGATCTTGCTGTACCTTCTACCATACTCATAGCTGTTTCTAATGTTGCAGCATTTAAGTCTGGCATTTTTGTTTTAGCAATTTCTTCTACTTGTTCCATTGTTATTGTTGCTACTTTATCTTTATTAGGTTTTCCAGAACCTTTTTCTATTTTTGCAGCTTTTTTAATTAATACTGCCATAGGTGGCTCTTTTGTTATAAATTCAAATGATTTGTCTTTATAAACAGTAATAACAACTGGAATTATAGTTCCTGCTTGATTAGCTGTTCTATCATTAAATTGTTTTACAAAGTCCATGATATTAACGCCACTACCACCTAATGCTGGTCCTACTGGTGGAGCTGGGCTAGCTTTTCCTCCTGGAATTTGTAATTTAATAATGTTTGCTACTTCCTTTCCTGCCATTTGTTAGCACCTCCTTTAAATTAAACTTTTATAACTTGAGATAGCTCTAGTTCTACTGGAGTTTCTCTTCCAAACATTGATACTGATACTTTTACTTTATGCTTTTCTTTGTTTATTTCTGTAACAGTTCCTATAAAGTCTTTTAATGGTCCTACTAATACTTTAACAGAATCATTAACATTATAGTCTACATTTACTTGTGTTAATTCTTCAAATCCCATGTTTCTAATTTCCTCATCGGTAAGTGGAATAGGATCTGTTCCTGAACCAACAAAGCCAGTTACACCTCTTGTATTTCTAACTATGTACCATGTTTTTTCTGTTACAATCATTTTTACTAAAACATAGCCTGGAAAAACTTTTTTTAAGTTAGTTTTTCTTTTACCATCTTTTATTTCTATTTGCTCTTCCATTGGAACAACAATATCAAAAAAATAGTCTTCTAACTCTCTATTTTTTATTACTTTTTCCAAGTCTGTTTTTACTTTATTTTCATAACCAGAATAAGTATGTACAACATACCATCTTGGTTCTAAGCTTGCATTTTCTTGAGACATGACTTAGCCTCCTTAATTAATTTTCTGTATTGTTTGTTACAGTATTTGTATTATCTACTTCTGAATTAGTTTGTACTTCTATTTCTTCTGAATTTGTTACCACTTCTATATTTGTTGTATTTGAACTATCTGTCTCAGTATTTGTCTCTGTTTCTACATTTTGTGAATCTACTATTTGCTTAATTTTATCAATTCCATGTGAGTTAATGTTTTCAAATGCTAAATCTAGAACAAATACTATAGCAGCAATAATAAGTACAACTACAATAACTGCAACAGTATTATTTGCAAGTTGTTTAGGTGTTGGCCAAATTACTCTTTTTAATTCTGCTTTAAAGTCTTTGAAAAAATGCTTTTTGTTTTTAGTATCTTTTTTAGCTTTTTTGTCAGCTTTAGTATTGTCTACTTTTTTAGTTTCTTTAGATACTTTTGTTGACTCTTTTTCAGAAGTTGTTGCTTCGTTTTCTAATACTTCGTTTTGTTCTATATTTTGAACTTTTTCTTGAGTCTTTGCATTTTTCTTATTACTTTTATTGTTTGTCCCTTTCTTCTTAGACATTACTTTTTCCCCCTTAAAGGATTATTTTGTTTCTTTATGTGTTGTACGTTTTTCACAGAATTTGCAATATTTAACAATTTCTAATCTGTCTGTATTGTTCTTTTTATTTTTCTGTGTTGTATAATTTCTTCTCTTACATTCTGTACATTCTAATGTAATTGGTTCTCTTGCTCCTTTTGCAGCCATCTAACACACCTCCAACCTCAGCTCTTTTTATCATTTTTTAAAGCGTATGTCTTACATACGCTTAATTATTTTATCATGTTTTTGCTACTATGTCAACTAATTTCAAACATTTTCTTGGTAACTTGAGCTTAAATTTTACTTTTATAATTCACTTATTATTTTCATTATAAATTTGAATCTTTTTTGAGTATATTTAAGCACAAGTTCTTCCAATTTCTTCGCCTAATTTTTTACATTGCTCTAGCATTTCTTCGTCTGGAGTCCACATTACTTTTACACCATCATTTATTATTTCAAATCCTGCTTTTCTTAGTTCTTCTGTTATTAATTTTGTTGCTTCTCCACTCCATCCATAACTTCCAAAAGCTACTGCCTTTTTATTTTTTAGCTTCATTCCTTTTATCATTTCTAAAATTCCTGCTATAGAGTGCAAGTAACCATTATTTACCGTTGGAGAACCTACCACAATTGCTTTTGACTTAAATACTTCTGTTAATACTAAAGTTTTATCATCTTTTGATGTATTCATTAATTTTATTGTTACATTTTTATCTATGTTTTCAATTCCACTTGCAATTGCTTCTGCCATTTTTCTGGTGCTATTCCACATTGTATCATATATAATTGTAACTTGATTTTCCTTATAATTGTCTGCCCATTCTAAATATTTTTTTACTATTTGTTCTGGATTTTTTCTCCAAATTAATCCATGGCTAGGATATATCATATTTATTTCTAAATTCATTTTTAGTATTTCATTTATTTTATTTTTTACCATCATGCTAAATGGTGCTAAAATGTTTGCATAATATGTTATAGCTTCTTTCCATAACTTGTCCTGTTCAACTTCATCTGCATATAAAAATTCAGATGCTAAATGTTGTCCAAAACCATCATTGCTAAATAATATTCCTTCATTATCCATATAAGTAAACATTGTATCTGGCCAATGAAGCATAGGTGCTTCTATAAATGTTAATGTATGCTTTCCTATATTTAATTTATCTCCTGTTTTTACTATATTAAAATTCCAATCTTCGTGATATTGTCCTTTAATATATTTTACGCCATTAGCTGTGCAGTAAATAGGTGTATTTGGAATTTCATCCATTAGTTCCATTAAAGCTCCACTATGGTCAACTTCTCCATGTTGTACAATTATATAATCAATCTTTTTTAAATCAATTTCTTTTTTTAAATTAGAAACAAATTCCCTATCATAAGGAAGCCAAACCGTGTCTATTAATACTGTTTTTTCATCTCTTATTAAGTATGCATTATATGAAGACCCATGTTCTGTTGTAAATTCATCACCATGAAATTTTTTTAGCTCCCAGTCCGTTTTACCTACCCATGTTACATAATCATTAATCTTAGTATTCATATATTTCCTCCTTATTTTTGTATATTACTATTATTTCTTTTTTTGAACTGAATATCCAAACTTTCCAACTTGTTTGCCTAGTGTAAAATATTTTCCATTTGCATATGCAATTAAGTCACATTTTGTAATATCAAATGCACCATTTTCATCTATATATTGTTCATCTGCATCTATTGATAATACATCAGCAATAAACATGTCATGGCTTCCCATATCTTTTATTTCTTTTACTTTGCATTCTATTGAAACAGGACTTTCTTTAATTAGTGGACAATTTACAAAACTTGCTTTTTCTTTTGTCAATTTCATTTCTTTAAATTTATCTACTTTTGCACCTGTTTTTACACCACACCAGTCTGTTGCAAACGCTAATTTTTGAGTAGTTAAATTAATAACAAATTCTCCTGTATTTTTAATTATATCATGTGAATATCTATTTCTTCTTACAGATATATAGCATGTTGCAGGGTCAGAAGCTATAATTCCTGTCCAAGCTACTGTTATAATATTGCTATTTTCCATATCACCACATGATACCATTACAGCAGGTATAGGATATTCAAAAGTTCCAGATTTCCAAGTTACTTTACTCATATTTTTCCCTCCATTTTATTTGTTAATTTAGTTAATTTACTTGTAATTTATAAATATTATAATTACATTATATTATCACTTATATATTATATAACAAATATATAAAAAAAGAAATCACAAATTAAACTTAAATTTAATTTCTAATTTCTTTTTAATTGTATATTTTATTATATTTTTAAACATAAAAAAACTGGCGACAACCTATTTTCTCAGCAGGGTAACCCGCAAATATCTTCGGCACATTAGAGCTTGACTTCTGTGTTCGGTATGGGAACAGGTATTTCCTCTATGTTATCATCACCAGAAAAGTTTTGTATACTTTCTTTAAAATTCTAAACTTCGTCTTACGTTGTCAGTCATCATAAAAATTTATTCAATATACAACAGTATTATTTCTTAAATTTTTATTCGACTTCCTAGTAATACTTGTTTATAATTTTAAATATTAACTTAAAGTACACTCAAAATTACATAGAGAAAAATTTATGCAAACTCCTTTGCCTTTTATCTTCACTTAACTTTTCGTGGT
>CALXVM010000004.1 GCA_944392105.1 uncultured Clostridia bacterium
TTTTTTAAGTATTTTGATATACAAATTTTAAGAGTATCAATATTTTTCAAAAACTGGCATTAACAACAACACACATGCGTGTATTGTCCGCCATTTTCTCTAATTCCTGGTAAATATGACTTTATATATCCTGGGTCTATTGAGCCTTTGTTAAATGGAGGGTCTAAAAGTTTTATAATTCCATTTTCTTTATCTACTAAATGATTTTCTAAACTTTCTAATGCTATATATTTTTTGTCATTATCTCCTGCTTTTGAAATTGTTGCCCAACTTTGTGAAATACTGTCTATTTTGCATTCTTCACACTCTATACTTCCTAAAGCCTCTCCATTATCCATAAATGCTCTTTTATACCATCTTCCATCCCAAGCATTAGTATTTAAAGCTTTTTTTAATTTGTCCGATATTTCTTCATATCTTTTTGCTCTTTCTTCTTCCCCTCTGTCTCTACAAATTGGAAGAATTCTTCTTAGTATTATATACATAAAGAAACCAAGCCAAACACTTTCACCTTTTCCTTTATTTCCTACTTTGTTTAGTCCGTCGTTCCAATCTCCAGAGCCTATTTTAGGAAGTCCATTTTCTCCAAAATTTAATGAACGTTCTATTGCTCTTATACAATGTCCATATATATCTTCCACTACATCTGATTTTGTATATTTATCATATCTTTCGTCTACTCCTTCTTCTAAAACTTTGCCTTGTAAATATGGAGTTTCTATTTCTAAAATATCTTTATTACCAGTAAAATAAACATAATCTAATACTACATAAGCAAGCCATAATAAATCATCCGAAAATCTTGTTCTTATGCCTCTTCCAGTGTCTTCATGCCACCAATGTTCTACGTCTCCTTCAATAAATTGATGCTCACTATGTTTAATTATTTGATTTTTCATAATATCTATATCAAAGTACTTTGTCGCCATAGTATCTTGCAATTGGTCTCTAAAGCCAAATGCTCCTCCTGACTGATAATATCCGCTTCTTGCCCATATTCTAGAGCATATTGTTTGATACAGCAGCCATCCGTTAAGCATAATGTTCATAGACTCTATTGGTGTTTTTACTTGTACATGATTTAATAAATTATTCCAATATTTTTTTACATTCATTAGTTCTGTTCTTACATTATTTAAATTGCTGTATTTGTAAGATGTATCTTGGCACTCTAACATGCTTTCTCCTGCACCCATCATTAGCACAATTTCTTTCTTAGCTAAAGCTTCTATTTCAACTTTTAATTCTATTGCTATTATACCATCCTGCCATAAGGAATTTTTATTATCTAACTCCACTTTTCTTAAAGCGTCTGGTGACTGAAGATTGCCTTTTCCAAAAAAGCTCTGCTTACTTCCTGTATATGATAAAATATTTTCACTACTTGAAACCCACATAATTTTAGTATTTGTAGGTTTAGAGATATTTTGCATTGTTATCATGTTAAATTTGTTGTTATATTCTATTTTTTGATATCCATTTGATTTTATTTCATCCTCATCTAAGACAGGTTTTAAATAATATACAATCTTTACTTCTTTCTTCTTTACTTGTGTATTCTCTAAAGTTAATACTTGTACCTTAACATTTTCATTCATTGGTACAAAAATATCTACATTTTGCTTTAACCCGTCACTTATATGAGTATATTTTGCATATCCAAAACCATAGGTAATATAGTAAGGAGAGTCATCTGGCACAGGGTTTAACCCCATAGACCAAATTTTTCTTGTATCCATATCCTCAAAATATATAACTTCTGACGGTACATCTGTTACCGGGTTATTATTCCATGCAGTAAGTCTATTTAATCTACTATTTTTAAACCAAGTATATCCTCCCATGCTTTCTGTTATTACACTGCCAAAATTCTTGTTAGTAAGCACATGGCTCCATACAGTTGGTAGTTTAACATCTTTACTTACTTTAATTTTGTATTCCGTTCCATCCTCTGAAAATCCTCCGTAATCATTGTTGTATTTTAGCTCTTCTGTAATTAGGTGGTTTGTATAATTCTCCTCGCTTGGTATTACTACTAAATTACTTTCATCTCCTATTTCCTTTACACTTTCTAAATACTCTTCTTCTAAATCTTTTATTTGTCTTAGTATACTTCCCATTCCTGCATTAATTACTACATTTGCTCTGTATTCTATACTTTCTTTGTCCTTTTTTCCTAATCCATTTAATAAAAATATTCCTCCTTTAATATTTTGCATAAAGCCTAATCCTTGGTTAAATATAGCATTTTGAACTCCCTCTTTTACGTAATTGTTATAACTATTTTTTTCTTCGTTTATAATAACTAAATCTATTTCTATATTCTTAATTCTAAAATAGTCATATGCTTTAATAGTTTCTTTTACAATTTCAATATCATTTACATCTTTAATTTTTACTAGTAAGATTGGTACATCTCCAGAAATACCATATTTCCATAAATCCTCAACTAATGCATGCTCATTATTTCTTCCTTTGTAAAGAACCGTTTTTAGTGGATTTGTAAATACCAAATATCTTAATATTTTCTGGTATAATTCCACATCTTTTCCTTTTATCCCCAAGTAACTATTTTCTGCCTCTACCTTTGCTCTTGCTAAATTAAAGCTTCTCTTAATTTTCTCTTCATTTTTAAATTCAACAGCTCTTCCCAAAGCTTCTTCTCTTGTATCTCCAACTGCTATAATTAGGTTAAATTCTATACTTTGCTCTGGAAGTATATTTACCATCTTTTTCATTGCAGCTATAGTTTCTGTATTTGTTCCCGTTTTTCTACTAAATGGTGTAGAATTTTCTACTTCTTTAGGAAGTCCTAAGTTATTTCTTCCTAAAAACTTTTCTTTATCTGTCTCAAATTCTACTTCTCCTATAGTCTCATTTTCTGTATACAAGTTTAAAGCCAAATAAACTTCTTTTTCTTCTTCTCCTCTGCTATTTCTTTTTATTAACAAAATTTCAGGTTTTTCTAGCCATTCATAACTTAAAAATAAATTATTAAATACCTTATGTGCATAGTCTTGCTCTCTTCTTGAAAGCATTGGCTCTAATGCACTTGTTATTTCTATTATCTCTTCTGTTAAACCTGTATTTGTTAACTTTACTTTTCTTAATTCTACTGGTTCATTAGGCGAAATTGTAGTTTTTAATATAGTTTCTATATTTCCATCCTGTCTTACAATTTTATTACTATCTGGTGCAAAATATATTGTGTATTTATCCGGTTTGTTTAAATATGACATATATGATGTCGTCCATATTCTTTTTGACCTTATATTTTTAAAATAGAAAAATATTCCTTGCTCTACATCGTCTGTTTTTTTGTATCTATTAATTAATATATCTTTGTATTTACTATAGCCATTTCCTTTTTCATCCATAACAATTGCATAATTATTATTTGAAATTACATTTATTTCTTTTAAATTATTATTTATCTTGCTAATTTCTCTCTGTGTATATGTTTCATAGTCAAAATTCACTACTCTTTCTACTTTTTCTTTCTTCTCTTTTGTTATAATTAAGCTTTCTGGCATCCTTTCTTGTAATAATATGTCAACAGCTTTCATCTCCAGATTTTCCATAAATCTTTTAGGTAATACATTATTATTTATAAAATTATTTATAGATAACAATATAAGTCCTTGATGATGTGCCATATATGTTTTTACATCTGCAAATTCTTCATTTTTTCTAAGTCTTGTGCTTGTATAATCAATAGACTCATAAAACCCATATTTATTATACATGTTCTTTTTTTGTAGTTCTTTTAAATTGTTAATTACATTAACAGGCTCGTCATATAAAGCCATAGCACTCCCATATGGTGCAACTACAATTTCTTCGGATAATCCTCTTTTTAGCCCCAGCCATGGTATTCCAAATGCTTTATATTGATAGTTATTATTTAAGTCTTTTAAGTTAAATGCAGCTTCTGAAAATCCCCAAGGAATATTTAAAAGTTTGGCATATTCTTTCTGACTCATTATCATAAACTTGCAAGACTCATCTAATAAGCTTCCTGTATACTTTGGTATAACTACATTTGGCATAAGATATTCAAAAGATGTACCAGACCAAGAAAGCAAGCCCTTATAGTTTTTAAATTTAGTTAAAGTTCTACTTAAATTACTCCAATGTTTTACATCTACATCTTTTTTAGCAATTGCTACTATGCTAGTTTGTCTTGCTTCTGAAGCTAATAAATCATAATAAGAATCTGTTAATGTGTTTTCTTCTACATTAAATCCTATTGAAAATAGCATGTTCTCTTTATTATACAATTTAGAAAAATCTGTATCATTTATAATATTATTTACTATTGTTTGCATAGCATTTATTTTTTCTTCTATACTTTCTTTATTAATTAGCTTATTTCTATCTTTTAATTCTACATTTTCTTTTATGATATCTTCTTGTATATTCGTTCCTTGTGTACTATTTCTTTCTGCTACATTATTAGAATCGCCATGTATTTCTAATTTTATTTCTTCTAAAAATTCCTTTACCACATACAAATAGCCAACAAAATTTCCGCTATCAACAGAAGAAACATATTTTGGTTCTAAAGGTTTTAAATTACTTATGTCATACCAATTATATAAATGTCCATTCCATTTAGGTAGCTCAGATATAGTATTTAACATCTTCTCTAGTAGCTGTATTGTATTATCAAGGTTTTCAAACTTTAAATCATAGCTTGAAATTACAGCAAGCAAAGCTAACCCTATATTTGTAGGAGATGTTCTATAAACCAATTTAGGCAACCTATCTTCTTGAAAGTTATCTGGCGGTAAGTAATTACTTTTTTCATTTAAGTTTTCTTTAAAGAAATTCCATGTTTTTTGTGCTATATCCAAAATATAATCTTTATCTTTTTTATCTATTTCATTTACTTTTAGTCCTGTAACAATATCTTTACTTATATACCACATCATTAGTGGAGCTAATAACCACATTACAGCTATAATAACAAGAAAAATATTAATAAAAACATTATGCGTATATGGACTAATTCCTAATATTATAAGTGCTAACACTAAATTTGGTCCCATGCTAGCATAATATGACTGTAAGCTAACCTTTTTAGTATTTTCCGCTTCTTCTGATGTTGTCCATTCTAATAAATTTTTCTTACTTCTATACATTCTGTATAATGTTCTAACAATAGCACATAGACTCATATAAGCTCTATCTGGTAGTAATGCTACTGCAAATATTCCTCTTATAATACTTGCTTTAAAGTTTCCTACATTTTTAGAAAAAGTTTTTTGTTTTTTCTCTCCTTCTTTATAAAAAATAACTCTATTTACTATATCTATTAATGTAGGCATTATAACAGCAACAATAGCTATTATTAATAGTGTCGCTACATTTACTCTTTTCCAAAGCCATATTGTAATATCTAAAAGTATAAGCAATATCGAACTTATTTCCAATACACTTCTAAATAAATTATCTAATATTTTGTATTTAGACAATCTGTTTAATGGATTAACTCTTTTATCTTTATGCTTGTCTAAAACTTTTCCTTTAAGCCAGCCAATAATCTGCCAATCTCCCCTTATCCATCTGCTTAGCCTAGTTTTAAAAGTCTGATATGTTGTAGGATAACCATCCATAAGCTCTATATCTGATGCCAATCCACATCTTAAGTAGTTCCCCTCTAGTAAGTCATGGCTTAGTACTGTATTATCTGGTATGGTATTTTTAAACACTTCATAAAATACGTCTAAGTCATAAATCCCTTTACCTGTAAAAATTCCTTCTTTAAAATTATCTTGATATGTGTCAGATATAGCGTTGCTATAAGGGTCTGTTCCTCCGTTTCCAGCATATATCTTTGTAAACCACGTTTTATTACTTATTTCTAAATCTATTCCAACTCTTGGCTGGATTAAAGCATGACCACCTTCAACTGCTGTGTTATTTTTATTTAAAATAGGTAAATTTAAAATATGTGCCATAGCTCCAACTAACTCTAGCCCAGAATTTAATACTAAATTTGTGTCTGCATCTAATGTAATTATATACTTAATCTTTGGTAACTTTTTCTTACTTCTTGTCTGTTCTATAGTGTTTACTTTAAAATTTCCATTATCTCCTGTTTTTATAAACTCATTAAATTGATTTAGTATACCTCTCTTTCTTTCCCAGCCTAAGTAGCAAGTTTCACCATCATTCCAAATTCTTTCTCTATATAGAAAATGGAACTTTGGAAACTTTTCATCTTTATACTTTTCATTTAGTTTTTCTATTTGTTTTAATCCTTCTCTTATAATTTTCTCATCAATTTCCTCTACTTTTTGACTACTTGGCTTGCAATCTCCAAGTATTGCTAAATATAAGTTTTCACTTTTATTTGCTAAATAGTACACCTCTAGCTTTTTAGCTAGTTCATCTACTTTTTGTACATTATTTAAAATAGTTGGAATTACTACAAAAGTAGAATATTCTTCTGGTATGCCATTATTAAAGTCTAATTTTGGTATAATTTTCGGGCTTACACACTTGCCTAAAATATATTGCACAATTTGTTGTACTATAACTTGTACTGGTATAAACAAAATAATAGCCATAACAATAGAAATTACTATATTATTTATTTGTTTTTGTACTTTCCACGCTAAAAATAACGATATTATAATAGATAAAACTATAATTCCATAAATGTATATTTTAGATTTATTTTCATTTGATATTTCATCTATTCTTTTATTAGTAATTTCTTGTATTAGTTTGCTTTTACCATCACTTATTAAATAGTATCCAATATGTGACTTTTTAAGTTCTAGCTCATTTTTATTTTCTTTTTCAAATATTTTAGTCGACAACTGCAGTGCTTTTTGTGCAACATATATTTCAGATATTCCTGTTTTTTTGGCAATTTTCTTTATTGCATTTCTATAATAAATTCTAGTTTTATAATCCATTTTTGAATATATTTCAGCTGGATCTCTTTTTAAAATTTCTTCTACTCCATTTATTTCTTCAAATATATTTACAAAATTCATTCTATTTATAGCTTTTATACTAGTTATACTATTACCAACTGTAACTTTTTTTACCGCAATATCAAAATGCTCTTTTTTTATTACGTCTGATATATCTAACCCCATTTTATTTACTTCATCTTCTAGTACTTTCAAAAATGGATACGCTCTTCTACCTAGTCTTTTTAATTTGTATGACATATACTCAATAAAAGGATATTTCATTTCTTCATATCCTGCAATTTTTACTCTATATTCATGAATATTTTTAAATTTACATTTATCTTTGTCCTTTTCTTCTACAAGCCTTTCTACTATGTTTTCTACTTTATATTTTTGCATTTGAGACGAATAAATTTTTTCACATACTTCTCTTATTTTTTCTATAAGAGCTATTTGTATAAACGGTCCTATATTCCATATTTCTTCCATGTTTAGGTTTTTTTTCGACTGATATGCCTTTAATAATTCTGGTAAAACTTTATTATCTATTTTACAATCTGTATATGCTACAATTTCCCCTGCGAGCTCATATATTCTTGCAAAACCAGAATATGGTCCTGTTGCAATTCCAGGAAAATTAATATATTTTTTTAGAGTAATGTCTTTTACTATAGATTTTACAGCCTCTTCTATTACATAGTAATTATCTAAAATCCACTCTCCGGCAGGATGTATAGGTATTTTTAGTTTTATATGTTCTGTTAATAACTCGTATATTTGTGTAATTATTTCAAAATTTTCTTTTAATCTTGGAATTGGATATGTTTCTTTATTAGATTTAGTCTGTATAGCATAATCAGACGCAATTTTTTCCAGATAATTTTCTAGCTGATTTTTATCTAAAAGTGCACCTTTTATATTTAGTATTTTATAATCTTTCAAAAAAATTCCACTCCTTGTTCTATTTTTTCAAATAGTTTCTCCAAAGAGTGGAATTTTTATGCACTTTATAAAAAGTAAATTAATTTTACTTTATTTTTCCTGTTCTTCATTGTCTATTCTTTTAATACGCATTTCAGCAGCAAGTCTTGCTATATCTGCCTCAGCTTTTGCTTTTTTTCTATCAAATGCTTCCTCTTTTTTCTTTTTTGCATCCTGTTGTAATTTTTCTTTAAATTGTCTTCTCTTGTCATCCAAAGAACCTTTAAATTGCTTATCTGCTAAATCCATGTCTTTTGTTTTCATAATTGGCTCAACTCTACGAATTCTTTCAATTTTCATACAAACACCTCTATAACTATTTATTTAGAAATTTTCTTTTTAGTAGTTCTAAATTGTATATTATTAATTCTATCATATTCTTTTAAAGCTTTTTTAGCATATTGCACATCTGTTAAGCACTTAACATATGTAGTCCCTATTTTTTGTCTTGTTTCGTTTCCTTTACCTGTAATTAGTATTACACTATCTGGATTTTCCATTATAGCTGTTCTTATAGCCTCTCCTCTGTCCTCAATAATTTTATATTTTCCACCAACTTTTTTTACATATCCGGCTATTTCTTCACATATATCAATTGCACTTTCTATTCCAGGGTCTTCTGCTGTTAAATAAGTAATATCTGAGTTTAAACCTGAAAGAACACCTAAGTCTCTTCTTCTTATCATAGCATGTCCACCTGGGCAACCAAAAACTGTTACTATTTTTCTATCTGGATATTCTTTTATTGTTGATTCATATAATTTTTCAAAACTTAATTTATTATGTGCATAGTCAACAATTGCTATAATTTTTTTATCTTTATTAGTATACAATTCCATTCTTCCACTTGATCTTGCTACTTTTAAGCCTTCATATATATTTTTATATGGAATTTTCATTGCTACAGCAACAGCAATTGCAGCTAATGCATTTTCTATGTTAAATAGTCCTGGCATTGTAAGTAATATTTTATTATTAAAATATGGTGTTCTTACTTTAAATGATGTATGTAACCCCTTCTTTTCTATGTTATATGCAAATATATCTGCATTTCTTGTTGTTCCAAAAGTAATTATTTTATCTGCATTTTTTGCATAATCAAGAACTTTTAGCAAGTTTTCTATATTATCCATATTAAGATTTACACATGCGACTTTAGCTTGTTTAAATATTTTTAATTTAGATTCAAAATAATCATTAAAATCCGGATGTTCTATATTACTTATATGGTCTTCTGAAATATTTAGAAATACAGCTTCGTCATATGTTATGCCATAGACTCTGTCTTTTTTTAAAGCTTGGCTACTAACTTCCATTACCAAGTTTTTAAGGTTACTATCTACTGCATTTTTAGCATATTTTTCTATTTCGTATGACTCTTGAGTTGTAAGTACAGACTCCACATTAGTTTTACCATCATAGTTATTTATTGAAGATAAAATAGCTGTATCTGTTCCATCTACCTCTTTCATATAACTATCTAATATGCTTTTTACGTAATAAGCTGTAGTTGACTTTCCTTTTGTTCCTGTTATTCCAATCATATTTAGCTTATCTGTAGGGTTATTAAAATACATTTTCGCTACAATAGCTAAAGATTTTTGTATGTCACTTACTAATATGCATGGTATATCTTCACTATATTTTGTCTCTGAAATATAGGCAATTGCACCTTTTACTATAGCATCTTTTAAATACTCTTCTTTAAATTTTACCCCTTTACAAACAAATAATGTATCTTTTTCAACATCATTTGAATTATAGCAAACTTTGTTTATAACAGTATCTCTTATTTTTTCAACATCACTTGTTACTACTAAATCGTCTTTGCTTAATTTTTCAACATATTCATATAATTTAAATTTCTTCATTTTAACATCCTTTCAAAGTTTAACACCTTAGTTATATTATTTATACTTTGCCATTTTATTAAAATTTATTCTTATTTTACCAAACAATTTTATCATTTTTATTCTTATCTATTCATACTATTTTATATTTTACTTTTTTTCTTATTCTTTGTATTTTTTGTCCACGCTAAGTATAGATGCTTTTACCAAATAATCCATTGGGTCAATAGTTGTTTCTTTAAATGATTTTTTAAATCCAGATAATTCTGTACATCCAAGTATTACATATTTACATCCGTTTTGCATAAAATAATCCAAAACACTTTTAAATTTATCGTTGTCAAACACGCCTCTAGCCTTTACATCATCATATATAATACTCATTACTTGTTTTTGTATTTCTTCATTTGGCACAAAATAATTTATTCCATATTTTTCGCATTCCTTTTGATACATTTTTAGCATTATAGTACCATCTGTTGCCATTATTCCTACTTTTTCATTTTTATTTACTACATCTTTTAAATTTTTCGCAGTTTCTTCTATCATATTAATAATTGGAATATTAGTTAGACCTTGTATTTTATCTATAATACTATGGCTTGTATTACATGGAATTGCTATACTTGTTACTTTTGCATATTCTAAAATTTTTATATTCTCATGCATTTGCCTTAATAATTCATCTAATTTATTATTTTTTATTGCATAAGTCCTGTCTATAATTGAAGCATGATTTAATATTACCATATCTATATGGTCTTGGTCTTTATTTGCAACTGTATGGTTCATAATTCTAGTATAAAAATCTATAGTTGCTTCTGTGCCCATGCCTCCAATTATTCCTAATATTTTTTTGTTCAAACAAATACCTTCCTTCTATAATTTATCTTTATTGTTTATCTATATTCTAATTGCTATTCTGTAATTTTAAATTTTCATTATTTTTCGCAATTTTATAATTGCATAAACTAATTTTGTACTTTCTTATTCTATTCTCTATTACTTAATTAGTCTCTATTTTTTATTTTTTGTGTTTTATATATATCATTTATTCTACACTATATTTATTTTTTTAAGTATTTTTTATAATTTCCGTATTGTCTTAATTGTCCTTTTACTAATGCTGCCGTTCTTAATATTTTATTGTCTCCATTATAAAATAATGGATTTACAAATTTACCCTCTTTTTTTAGTTCTTTCATTTGTTTTACATATTTTTCATCAACATATTTATACGCTATTCCTATTGGAATTACTGTCCATAAGTTAATATTATCAGCTATTTTATATTCATGTTCTTTATTGTATATATAATCTTCTACAATATATTTTGCTAAATTATATCCAGCGCCAGTTACATAGTAATTACTTCTTCCTTGACGTACATTTATTTCAAACACTCTAAAAGTATTGTCTTTTTCACAGTATTTTATATCAAAATTGAAAAAACCTGTATAATGTATATCTTCTAAAAAGACTTTTAATTTATTTGCCAAGTCTGGATTATATTCAGTCATTACAACAGCATGATTTCCTATTCCATGTGGTGTATGTTCCTCAAGCATTGTATGTCCTAAACACATTAACTCAACTTTGCCATTTCTATTAGCATATCCTGTCATAACTCTCATATATGTATCATCACCTGGAATAAACTCCTGCATAATTAATGTGTCTGAATATCCAGCATCATATATTTGTTTTATTACTTTGTCTAGCTCTTCTTTGCTTTCTATTTTATATACCTTGTGTTGTGTTTCAAATTCATGAGCAAAATAATCCACACTATTAGATGGTTTTAATATCATAGGAAAATCAAAATCTAAAGTATAATTTAAGTTCATATCTTTAGAATATATAAATGTTTTTGGATATAAGATTCCATACTTCTCGCACATTTTATAAAATTCTTCTTTTTTTATTAGTCTTTCCATAAGTTCTCTATCTATATATGGAATAATATAATTATCTGCTAGTTCATCTCTACATTCAATAATTTGCCTTACATAGTTATCTCCACAACCTAGTAAAATTATTTTTTTATCTTTATGCTCATTTGCAAAATCATTAGCGGCTTTTATAAAAACCTCTCTTTGATCCATTTTAGGGTCTGCATAAAAATCTACAATTTTGCTTCTATAACTTGGTCCTGTAAAAAATTTACCCATTACTCTAGATTTTATGCCATATTCTTCGTGAAATGCCCTAGCCATACTATATGTATTTATATCGCTTCCAAGTAAAACACTCATAAATTCTTTTTCTACTATTTTCATATTACAACACATCCTATCTTGGTTATTTTATTTTGATAATTAAGACTAATTTGTTAAAGCTTATTAAATCGAACTATTATGGCTAAATTATACCATTGCGTTTGTAAAATGTAAATAAAAATAGACATGTTTGTAAATACAAAGTGAACCCAAATTATTAAACTTTTTGTATAATAATTTGGGTTCACTTTAATTTACTAAATTTTACTAAAAAAAATTTTTGTATAATCTTATTATTATATAATTTAAGAATTTTTGGCATTTACTACTCCCAATCACGTTTTAGGTTGTCAAAAATCTCCGTCCCCAATGACCACTCTTTGACCTAAAATTGAATTCATGTTATAATTAATAGTGTAAAATTTGTTAAAGGATGATTGTTATGAATGAATTTAAGGAAAGTTTAAATCCAGAAAATTATCAGGCTACTCCGCTTTCTGAAAGAGAAGCTAGGAGAACTTATGAAAAGTTTGTTATAGACCAAGAAGAGCAGTTTATTTTATTTATAAACTATTTAAACCAATATATTAATCACTTAAGGGATTTAGGAAAGATTACTCCTCATCTAGCCTTTTATGCAAGGGTAAAAGCTACTAATAGTGCTTATAAAAATCACAGTGATGGTAAAACTTTAGACGATGTATTTGGAATAGAAATTTTGGCTACATCTGAGGAAGAATATAAAACATTAATGGAAGAAATTGAATCTCCTACAGAAGGAGATGAAGCATCTAATGGAACTAAGCGTCTTTTAAAAGTTCACCATACTAAAAACCATGATAAAGATAATGGTTACAAAGCAGAGCATCATACTTGTTCTATAGAACCTGAACTAGTAACAACACTAAATAACTTATTAGGTAAGTCTAAAGATGATAAAATATCTGAGCAGTTGTTTCCATTAATTGAATTTCAATATAAAACTTTTGAGGTATATTATCAAGGTAATTTTGGTACTGCAAGCCATGAAAAATATAAAAATACGGAAATTCGACAAATACAGGCTCTTTATGATGCAGGTCTTTTAACAGTTGGTGAGTATATCCCTACAATGTGGGTATCTAATCCATATAGTGATAATGTAAGGGAGTTAACTTCAAGAGACGTTTTAAAGAAAATGTATCCTTCTTTAAAATTAAAAGATTTAAAAAAGCCACCTGAAAAACAAGACTCAAATTCAAATATTGAAAGATAAATTAAACAAACATCAGAAAAATTCTGGTGTTTGTTTAATTTTTAGATTATCACAAATAGTTTAAAGTTTATACAAACTTTTCGATATACTCTATTTTTTAGATTATCACAAAAATTGTAAAGTTTACACTAACTTTTCGATGTACATCATGATGTACTTCTACTTTTAAAGTAATCCATTATCCCATTATATATTCCCCAAGCCAATTTATCTTGGTAATTATCTTCTTGTAACATTTTTTCTTCTGCTTCATTAGATAAAAATCCACATTCTACTATACTAATTGGAATTTCTACATGTTGCATAATATATATATTATCTAATTTCATAGCAACTCTTTTATTTTCTTTTTGAATTGCATCATTTAAATTTTCTTGCAAGCTTTCTGCTAAAACTTTACTTTTCTCGTTTTGATTATAAAAACATTGCCATCCCCAATATTGGTTCTGTGGAATTTTATTTAAATGTATCGAAACAAATATGTCTGCACTTGCTTCATTTCCAATTTTTACTCTATTATTAATGTCAGAAACCTTCTTTTCTCTTAATGTTGTTGCATCTAAGTCATATATTGCATTTTCATCAGATCGTGTAAGTATTACTGTAGCACCACTTTGTTCTAACAAATTCTGCAATTTTAATGCTATTTTTAAATTTATTTGGGCTTCTGTTACTCCATTACTGCTTTCTGCACCTTCATCTGGAGTTCCATGCCCAGCATCTATAACTATTACTCTATTTGTTACAGGCAATGCAACTGTTTGTGTTGTAATTTCTTGTGCTTTTATATTATAACTCGCAATTTTAAATGAAAATGCAAATAGTGAAATAAATATCATACAAAATATAACTATAATTCTTTTTTGATTAAAAATAAGCATACACTATACTCCTTTAGTATATGTGTATGCTTATTTTTAATTTTATATTCTTCGCCTTTTACTTTATTTTTTTCTTCTATCTATTACATAAGTGCTACCAAATGTAGTTTTAGCTAAGTGTTTAACTTGTGCTGCAACCTCTCCTATCTCTAAAGTGTTTTTAAATCTGCCTTTATCTACTACAACTACTCCTATTGAAATAGATGTAATTGGGAATTGCTCTATAACACCCTTTCTATTTGGAACTTCTATATATCCCTTATCTAAATCTGTTCTCGTAAAAAATCTTTTTACTCCTTCATCAAATTCTATAACAATATTTTGACATATTTTTTCGCAATTCACTCCTGATATCATTGCTACAAAGTCGTCTCCACCAATATGTCCTACAAAGCAGTCTTCACAATCATTAGAGTTAATATTGTTCATAATAGTTTTAGCTGTGAATTTTATAATTTCGTCTCCATTTAAGAAACCATAAACATCATTATAGGCTTTAAAATTATCTAAGTCCAAATATATAACACAAAAATCTTCTTTATTTAAAAGCCTTCTTTTTATTTCCGTTTGAATTTGTATATTTCCAGGAAGTCCTGTAAGTGGGCTAATACCTCTATTTGTATATAAAAGTCTTATTGCATTTACTATAGTATAATACATATATTCTTCGTCTATTGGTGCTTTTATATAATGCTCTACTCCTGCTTTTAATATCTTTACTCTATGGTCTTTATCATGATTTGAAGATATAACAATTATTGGAGTTATAATGTTATTTTCATCTCCTCTAATGCTGTCACATATCTTTATAGTGTCTTCATCAACACCATCTTCATTTATTATTATTAGAGAAGGAATATCTCTAAGTACTCCTTCAATTTCATTTGTCTTTGCCTTGTGTATTTTATATTCTTTTTCTTTTTGAAAAAGTTTTGTTATGCATTTGTATATCTCATCGCCATTATCTATTAAATAAATATTGCACGCCATATTTCTCTCCTTATTTATTTTCATTATTTATTAATGTTGTAATTGTGTAGAAGCTGAACCTTTTAATCCGTTTACATTAGTTACCTCTATGCTTAAAACATTGTTTCCACTTTGTAATTCTAATGGTACATATATTTCATTTTTGTTTACATTTGGATTTTGGTCTATATCTCTAGATGAATAAACCTTTCCGTTTAAGTTAACAATTACATCTTTTAGTCCGTATTTATCGCTTATTTTTAAAGTAATTGTATTTCCTTCTTGAGAAACAATTTCTATTGTTGGTTTAGATGATACTATAATTTGCTTTTCATATGTTGTTACATTATCTGTTGTATCTCTAGCAACAACTGTTAAAGTATTTTGCCCCTCTGGTAATGTAATATCTTGTGTTATTTCTTTTTGTCCTTCTTCCGTAGCTTGAACAGTAACTTCCTGTTCGTCATTTATTTTATATGTCATTTCTGTTATAGCTGTTTCGTCTGATGCAACTATACTAATATTTGCTGTTCCTTCTTCTGTCTGTGTAACTTCAATATTAGGCTTTGTAATATCTACTCCTTCTAAATTGTATTCTTTTATAAATTGATATTCTCTATTTTTCATATCTATAACAGTTATATTTAAAACATTATTTCCATCTGGAAGCAATATTTCTTCTTCTACATATGTTGTACCCTCTGGTATGCTATTTTCTTCTCCATCATTCCATCTATAATTAACTTTAGAAATTTCTGTATTATGCTCTATTTTTAAAATTACTGTATCTCCATCTCTTGTAAGCGTAAGATTTGGTATGTTTTCTGGCTTAGACTCGTCTATTTCTTTATATAAAGCATATGAGCCCTCTCCTGCTAAAACTATACCAAATAGCATAATAAATACTGCAAAAAATCTAACTATTCCTTTTATCTCTATAGGACCTCTTGAGGTCTTTTTATTTTTTTTCTTTTTTTCAGTTACTAAAATTTGATTCATTTGTTACCTCCGTAAGAACATAAACTTACAATTGAATTATAACATATGAGTTTTTTAAAAACAATATAAAAATATAGTTTTTATTTTGATAATAAGTAGTTGCGAGCAGCAAGATACAAAAAACCAATACCCCTAAGGACTTATTATACGGAAATAAAAAATAGGTTTTAAGCATTTTCCCACTTAAAACCTATTTTTATTATTTATTAACTACGAAGATTTATTAGTATTAGATAACAAATTTCTTAATTAAGATAATACCACTTGATAATATTGCTAAAACTCCTGCTGCTAATCCTATATAACCGTATACATCTGCTGCACCTGTTGTTATAGATATAATTACTGGTGCATCATCTTGATCATCTTCACCATCTTTTTGGTTATCTGGTGTTGAGTCTATATCGTCTCCGTCGTCTTCACTTATCTCTGCTACGTTTGTCATTAGTCCTAGATGTTCTTCACCATTTATCCATGTTAATACTATTTCTACTTCTGCACTTTCACCTGGTTGTAACAATGTATCTTTTAATTGATCTGTTACTACTTTTCCGTCTACTTCTTTCCACTCTGGATTATCAGCTTGTATAAATTTTAATCCTTCTGGAATGTAATCAGATATTTCTCCAACATGTCCGGCAATTTCACCTTCGTTTGTTACTCTAATTTTAAATCTAAATTTAACTGTTGTTTTATCCATTCTGCTTCCACGAATTTCTACTTTTGCTGGTGGTTCTGGATCCATTTCTGCTGTATTTCCAGTTTGTGTTACTGTAGTTTTTCCATCATATGTTACTATAGCTTCTGTTACCCATTTTCTTAATGCTAAGTCATAGTATTTTACTTTTATTTTTTCTATGTCTTGGTCATCTTCGCCTTCATTCCATTCATCTGGCTCTGAGTCTTCGTCATCTACTGGATTTCCTTCTTCATCGCTGTCCTCTGAAATTTGTGCGTGGTTTATTATTATTCTGTCTGATGTATTTGGCTCTGTTACTTCAAAAGCTACTTCTATATCATGGTAATCAGGCTGTGTCATAGTCTCTGGATTAAATGCTTGTAATAAGTTTACTCTTCCTGTTTCTTCCTCTTGAGCTTTAGATAAGTAATCTGTCTCTATGTAGTCTGCTTCTTCTGGGTTTTCTGTTACTTCTCCGTCTTCTGTATACATTACCCATCTATGGTCAATGTTTGTTTGATGTTCTGGTAAAAATAGCAATCCATCTGGTATATCATCTTTTACAAGCTCTGCATATCCTGCCATATTGCCTTCATTAAATATTCTTATAGTATATGTTACTACATCTCCTGTTTTTACATCTACAGGTTCTTTAGTATGCTCATATACATACTTACCATCTTCCGTAATTGTAAATACTGGTACTCTGTTGTCTATTTGAGTTTCATTTACTCCTGTAATAAATTTTCTTAATGCTAAGTCAAATTTTGGAACAGCTTCGTCTATTATTAATTTTTCGAAGTCATCGTCATCTTCTTGTCCTGGGATATATTCATCTCCTGAATTTATCTCGTCATCTTTATATCCAGGTAAGTCTTCATCTGATGGCAATTCTACATTGTCCTCATCTGAATCTCTGTCTTCTACTGGTTCATTGTTTTCATCAGCATCTTCTGTTATGTCTGCTATGTTAGTAATTTTTTGTGTAATATCTATGTCCTTTTTAACTTTACATCTTACTTGTACATCTATATAATCTAGCTCTGTTCCATTAAATGCTTTTAATAAAACTTTGTCTTCATCTGTAGTTCTTGTAGCGTAAATCTCGTCTCTAGTTGCTGAATATTCTGTATCTGGTGATGTTATATCTGTCGTTATTGTTCTTCCATCTTCTGATACTTTCCATCCATATCTTAAGTTTAATTCATCATTTACTAAGAATTCTAATTGAGGTGGTAAATGGTCTGTAATTTCTTTTACATATCCATCTTTCTCTCCCTCGTTATATACTCTTATTGTATATGTTACTATATCTTCTCTATCTACAGAAACTGGTGTTTTTGGATGATTATATATAGCTGTTGTACCACTTTCTTGAACTAAAGGAGTAACATCTACATCTGGTTCTCTTGTGTAGCTACCATCTATATCTCTTAGTTCTTCGTCATTAACTGCTGTAATAAATTTTCTCAATGCTAAGTCAAATGTTGGTTCTTCTGGTGTAGGTGGTTCTTCTTCTAATATAATTTTTTCGAAGTCGTCGTCATCTTCTTGTCCTTTATAATGATAGTTTGAATCTGATAAATCTTCTTGATTTGAAGTATTTCCTCTATAATTTGGTAAATCATCATCTGAAGGTAAATGTAAATTTTGTTTATATGAATCTCTATCTGTTGTACTATCACCATTTGCATCTGAGAAAGCTGTAATTTCTGCTATATTTGTTATTACTCCTCTAAATCCAGTATCTATAACTTTACATCTTACTTGTACCTCTATATAGTCTAATTCTGTGCCGTTAAATGCTTTTAATAATGTTTTATTAGCTCTAGAACCATATAATTCTTCTTGTTCTTCTGTATGCTCTGTATCTGGTGATGTTATATCTGTTTTTAGTGCTCTACCATTGTTAACTACTTCCCATCCATATTTTTGGTTTAATTCATCATCAGGTAAATATTCTAATTGTGCTGGCAAATAGTCTGTAATTTCTCTTACATATCCATCTCTTTCGCCTTCATTATATACTCTTATTGTATATGTTACTATATCTCCTATTTCTACTAATATTGGCGCTTTATTATGTCTATAAGAAGCTGTTGTATCCGAGTCATTTACTAAAGGAGTAACATCTACATTTGGTTCTCTTATATAATTTCCGTTTGTAGCAATTTCTTTATCATTAACTTTTATTATAAACTTTCTAAGTGATAAGTCAAAGTTTTTACCTTCTGTAGGTTCATAATAAACAGTTATACTATCTTCAAAGTCATTTTCTCCTTTTTCTAATACAGCTACTGGTTGCTCACTTTCTTCGCTTCCTCCAACTGTCCAATATTCTATTTCTGTTCCGTAATAAGTACCTTCTACTGTTAAAACTATCTCTCCTAATTCTGTTGTATCAGGTATAGAAAGGTAAAATTCTTGTCCTACTATCTCTTCAATTGTTTCATATACTAAAAGTGAGTTACCATTAGCATCACCTACTAAATTATAGTTTGTTAGTGCGTTTCCATTATTAGTAACTTTTAAATCTAAAGTATAATCTAATTCTGATTCCTTTTCTAATCTAAATGGTCCTACAATATAATTTGAGCCAGATATAGAAACTTTTGCAGCTGTATCTTGGAATGTTATACTTTGTGAATTTGAATGCACATCATAACTATCTGCTTGTCTTTCAGATTCATCTACAAAATAGTTATATAGTTTAGTAATTTCTGAATTTAAGCTACTACCAAATTGTCTAGCAGCATATACATCTCCTAATCTTTCCAAAATAGAAGAATCTTCTGTAAAATCTTTATATGTTAAATTTCCAGCTTCTGCTCTATGTATTTCTAAGTTATTGCTATCTGAATAATCTCCTACTACATTCCATACTGCCATTTGTTGAACTACACCTATAATGTCGTCAATTTCTTCATCTGTAAAATCTATTTCATATATTTGAGCTCCTGAACCAGCGACATAGTTTGTTCCAGCTTCTGCTAGTATAGAATCTCTAATTCCTGCATTTTGTATTAATAACTTTCTCTGCTCATGAGCTTCTGCTTCTTCACTTGAATTTTTTGGAGCAACATAAGCATGGTCAAAAATCCATACCAATCTTTTATAATCATGTTCTGTAAGATCTGGTAAGGCTTTTTGAAGTTCATTTAACATGTCAGAAGACTTAAAGTCAAAATATTTATTATAATTAACTCTTTCTGGCGTTCCTGAACCAAAGTCAGAACCTAAACCTACACCTCTATGCAAACAAAATATAGTTTGTCCTTCATTCTTTGGTGTATTTGATGTAGCTGTAGATTCATATACTCTCCAAATTGTTTTTCCATCAGCTCTGTACGAGTAATTGTCTTTATAAATGGATCTCGCATTAAACCATTTATCTCCATTAGCTGCATTACTTACATTAAATAGTCCTGCTAGTATAACTATTGCTAATGTTGACAATATTAAAGTTAGTACTTTTTTTAGTTTCATATTTTCTCACCCTTTTAACCTATTACATTATTTATATTTTACTTTCTTCTAAAAAATAAGTCAATAACAGTATTTGCTAAGTTTTCCTATTATTACAAAAACCCTTTTTATGCTATTACGGAAATAGTTATCAGCGTTTTTTATTAATAATATTAAACTTATATTACAATTATATTACATTTTCATTACAAAATCAATAGAACTGTAAATATAAAGAAGTTAGTAACTAATTTCTTACTTAATTACTAACTTCTTTTAATAATTTTATTTATTTTAGAATCTATGTTTCTTTATTAATTTGAAAATAATTAATATTTTTTATTATTTACCTTCTTTTAAATGATATAGAATTGTGCATGCATCAATTATATTTAATATTTCTACTATTAATAATGCTAAACCAACTAATGTTGTAACAGCCATAGAAGCTTCAAATGGATTAAATATAATAATAAATCCTAATAATATTCCTATTATTGCAACTATAACCATTAATCCCCAACTAGTGTTTGGAACAGACTTAATGTTAAGCGCCATTTGGAAAGTAATTAAACTTTTTAATATAATCCATATAGCAAAAATAATAGGTAAAAATTCAATTAAAGCATCTGCACAAACTGTTATAACAGCTCCAGCAAAAACTTCTATTAAGCCTTCAATAAGCTCAAAGCTCATTAACTTTTGTGTTGGATCTATTTTAAAATAATTAATAATGTGTATAACACCATCAATCATAATTATAAGCCCAAACAAAATTGTAATTAGTGATAATGATTCTGCTGGTTTAAATATTAAAAATAATGCTACTATTAACATTAAAGCTGAGGCTAAAATTGATACTTTTTCATATTTTCTTGTGTAATTTACTAACATTTTTTTCTCTCCTTTCTTTTAAAAAAGTTTTGTTCATTAATAGCTTTTGTATTCTTTTAATTTATATCATTTTTTATAAAAAAATGCAATATTAATTTGTGTGTTTCATTAATATATTTTGATATATTTTGTAACATAAATATTTTTTTAATTTTACTAACGAAAAAATAGGTAATTCTGTAGTGACGCGCAGCGACCAAACGTAGCGTAAGCGAAGTGCGATTCGAGCAACTTTCTTTCTATCAAAATAAAAATGTATTTTTTATTTTGATAATAAGTAGTTGCGAGCAGCAAGTCACAAAGAATTACCTATTTTTTCGTTAATTTTATAAACAAATTTTTATTAATTCATCATATCAAATTCAATAATTACTTTAAACAAATCCCCATCTAAATAAATATTAAATGTTCCACCTTGTAATGTTGTAAGGCTTGTTGCAATTGAAAGTCCTAGACCGCTTCCTTCTGTATTTCTTGCACTATCGCCTCTTACAAAACGTTGCATAAGTTCGTCTGTTGATATGTTTAATTTTTCTTTAGATATGTTTTTCATTTGTATTGTTATTCTATTATTATTTGGTATTACATCAATATATACTCTTGTATTTTCCATCGCATATTTTGAAATATTTGAGTACATATTTTCTAAAACTCTATACATATATCTACTGTCTGCATTTATATAAACACTTTTTTCTGGTAAAGACATTACTTCTTCTAATTTTCTGGCTTTAAATTTATCTTCAAATTCTCCAGAAATTTGTTTTAATAACTCATTTACATTTAGCTTTTCCATATTTAGTTTTATATTTCCAGATGATGCTTTAGACGCTTCTACTAAGTCTTCTGTAAGCCTCTTTAGTCTTTGTGATTTATTGTCTAGTATGCTTAAATATTCCCTTGCTTGTTCATTAGGCATTTCTTCTTTTTTTAATAAATCAACATAGTTTATTATTGAGGTAAGAGGTGTTTTAATATCATGTGATACATTTGTTATTAATTCTGTTTTTAATCTTTCACTTTTTAGCTTTTCTTGTATTGCATTAGAAAGTCCTCCTGCAATGTCATTTACCTCTACAGCCATATTATGCAAAGAACCTTTATATCTATTTTCATCTAAATGTAATTCAGTATTTCCCATATAAATTTGATTTATTGCATTTTTTATTTCAGAATATCTAATTAACCATTGATGTATTTTTATAAATCCATATATCCATGTGGCAATAAGTATAACAATACCTATAAATTCTCTTCTTAGACTAAAGCCTATAATGTTTAATACTCCAAAGCCAACAACTACTAATATTAATTTAACAGTCATATTAGAGTTTCTTACCATAGAAGTTATTAGACTTTTTATCCATCTTAATATTCTATATGTTATAGTGTTTCTAAATAATGTTTTTGATTTTATTCTCTTTATAATAGTTTCTAAGAAAAACACAAAAGATATATATACAATAACCGCTCCAATAGCCACTCCCGTAAGAATTACTGTTAGATTTTCGGAAGTAAGTGCTGCTAAAAATCCACAACCTATCATTGATAAAATAAATAGTAAAATTAAAGCTACTATTAATGGCGTTTTGTCGAAAGAATTAAGCTTTACTTCTCCTTTTTCATTTCTTAGGCCTATTAAAAAACAATTTAATATAATTATTGATAATACCATTATTATGCTTATAGGTAATAAATATAATGCAGGTTTATATAGTATTTTTGCCATATCAAATATTATTTTGTTTGTTCTATATTGGTCATAGTATGGGACATCTTCTTCTAGGCTAGTATATACACTAAAATCTCCTGCTTCGCTTATTCTTTTATATATGCTTTTATATCTAACTTCTTCTAATTTTAATTTTTCAATAGAAGTGTTTATATTTCCTTGCTCATAATTCCAATATATAGTATTGTCTGCCAATCTTTGTTGTATTTCTTCTACAGAATCTGTTAGCATTGTGTGTTCTACGTTTGTATATGCAACAGAATTTTTGTTATCTATTATTAAGTATTTGAAATTCTTATATTCATACGATGTTAAGTAATTAATTCTTCCAGTTTTATTTCCTATTTGCACATCGTCTTGATAGTCGTCATACATGCCATATCTGTTACTTTCATAATATGTTTCTCCATCTGTACTTTCCACTAATAAAGCATTTGAGTTCATTGAAAAGTTATTTATTATTGATGAACTATACATATACATAAAGTTTTCTGTTGCAAAAAAACTATCCATTTCTTGAACTTGTTGGTTTTCGCTTCTATAATATAAGCTTAGTGCTGAAAAAACAGCTATTACAACAAAAATAGGAATTAAAATATAACCTAATATTTTTATTACTTCTTTTGTTTTATTGCTCATACTACTCACCACCTATCTCTATGCATCTAAGTTTTCTATTTTATATCCTATACCCCATATAACTTTTAAATATCTTGGCTCTCTAGGGTTTATTTCTATTTTTTCTCTTATGTGTCTAATATGTACAGCTATAATATTTTCTGCTCCGTATGCTTCATCTTCCCAAACATTTTCGTATATTTGCTCTATTGAATATACTTTTCCTTTATTTTGAGTTAAAAATTTTAGAATATTATATTCTGTAGGAGTAAGCTTTACTTCTTTACCTCCTACTGTTACTTGTTTTGTATTGTCATCTATAATTAAATCTCCAGATTTATACATGTTATCATTGCTATTCATTTTTTCTGCAATAGACCCTAAGCTTGTGTATCTTCTAATCTGCGAATTAACCCTAGCTATTAATTCTAGTGGATTAAATGGTTTTGTAATATAATCATCTGCACCATTATTTAAACCTGATATTTTGTCATAATCTTCTGACTTTGCTGATAGCATTATTATTGGTATAGCTTTATCTTTTCTTATTAAGTTCGCTACACTAATTCCATCTAATTCTGGCATCATTATATCTAATATAATAAGATGAATATTATCGTTTTCCTTAACTATTTTTAAAGCTTCTCTTCCATTATAAGCCTTTAAAACATTATACCCTTCCCTTGTTAAATAAATTTCTATAGCTTCAACTATTTCCTTATCATCATCGCAAACTAATATATTGTACATAAAAATCCCCTTCTTTACTTTTTATAAGTATTTTAAATAGTACTAAAATTGTTATATATAATCAAAATAAATATAGATTAAAGTTTGTTAATTTGTTAGTTAGTTAATTATTAATTAATCTAA
This sequence comes from uncultured Clostridia bacterium, assembly GCA_944392105.1. GTDB lineage: Bacteria > Bacillota > Clostridia > TANB77 > CAG-508 > CAG-273. The sequence continues at coordinate 24,348 of CALXVM010000004.1, forward strand.
AATTAAGCAAATAAAAATTATACAATTATATAATTTTTATTATATAATTTTGTCTCTTTAATTAATTTTTCAATAATACTATAGCATAATTTTATTAAGAAATTTATCAGTCTTTATTAATTTTTTATTAATAATTTCTTCTTATATATTTACTTATATTTATTCTTTACGTTTTTTTGCTTTCTTTTTTATAAATTACTTTTATTTACATTACTCTGTTCTTAATTTTTTTCTTTCTTTTCTATATCAATACTATTTTTCTCTAATAGTTCCACATGTTCTTCTTTGCTTTGTTCTTCTGTTTTGTTCTGCCTTTTTTTGCAATTTTCTCTGTTTTTATATTCTATAAATTCAGTAACCAGCAATTTTATAACCGCCATAATAGGTACAGCTAAGAACATTCCAAGTACTCCAAAATATGCTCCTCCAACAGTTACTGCAAATATAACTAGTAGTGGGCTCATTTTTAGCGAGCTTCCTACAATTTTTGGATTAATTACATTAGCATCTATTTGTTGAAGTACAATTACAACTATCGCCATAACTATTGCTTTTCCAAATCCTCCTGTAAAAATCGTTACTATTACTGCTACTATAACAGCAATTATTGCACCAAAGTACGGAATTAAATTAAATAGTCCTATCATAAAACCTAACAATACTGCATATCTTACACCTATTATAGACATAGCTATAGATGTTAAAACCCCAACTATTATAGCATCTAAAAACTGTGTAGCTAAAAATCTAAAAAATATTTCGTTTGATCTATTAAAATATGTTCCTAATTTTAAATATGTATCTTTTTTAAATATTGCTCTACATAGTCTTTTTAAGAAATTTAATATCTGTTTTCTTTCAACTAATATGTATATAGATACAACAAATGTTACAAATGCATTAAATACTCCACTTACTATATTTACTGCACCTTTTAAATAACTTATTATACTTTCTAAGCTAGTAAATCTTTCTAAGTCTATATTTTGTATTTTTTCTATTGCATTTGTTACAATTTCACTTTTAAAAAACGACTCTGCTGGAAGTTGGTCTATTGCTTGTAATGCTTGGTTATAATAGTTTTGAATATTATTTACAAACTCTATTGCACTATCTATAACAGCTGGAATTACAAATGTGAGTGCTATAATAATTATTAAAAGTGCTATAATATATACTGTAGCAACAGAAAGAGCTCTTGCATGTTTATGTATAAAATTCTTCTTTTTAGTCTTTTTATATAAATTTTCTATTCCCCTACAAGGCATATATAACAAATATGCTATTAATAAGCCAACTAAAAATGGTGCTAAAACAGAAAACAATGTTCCTATCCATTCACCAATTTGTGTAAAATTATCTAATAATTTATAAACTAAAATTAGTAGTAACCCTACTATAAAAATAGCTATCCAATTTTTCCAGTTTTCATTTTTCTTTTCTTTATTTTTATTCATAGTAAAATCCATTCCTTTCTTGCTTCACTCTACAAGGCACACATAGTTAGGTCTAGCTCTATTGGGCAATGGTCACTGCCATAAACTTCCGAATGAATTTTACTTTCTTTAATCTTTTCTTCTATTGATTTAGAAACAATAAAATAATCTATTCTCCAACCTACGTTTTTTTCTCTCGCATGGAACATATAAGACCACCAAGTATATGCATCTTCTTTATTTGGATATAAATATCTAAAAGTATCTACAAAACCTGCATTTAATAATTCTGTCATTTTGTTTCTTTCTTCTATTGTAAAACCTGCGTTTCTAGTGTTTGTTTTTGGATTTTTTAAGTCTATTTCTTCATGAGCTACATTTAAGTCGCCACAATATATTACAGGCTTTTTCTTGTCTAATTCAGATAAATATTTTCTTATTTCATCTTCCCATACTTGCCTGTAGTCTAATCTTTCTAACTCTCTTTTAGAATTTGGTGTATAACAATCCACTAAATAAAAGTTGTCAAATTCTAATGTTATTATTCTACCTTCTTTGTCATGTTCTTCAATACCTATTCCATATGTTACATTTATAGGCTTTTTCTTTGTAAAAACTGCTGTGCCAGAATATCCTTTTTTTAAAGCACTATTCCAATATGCATAATATCCTTCAAATATATTGTTTATTTCATCTGTAAGTTGATCTTCTTGCATTTTTGTTTCTTGTATAGAAAATATATCTGCATCTATATTTTTAAAAAATTCTTCAAATCCTTTTGTAATTACTGACCTTAATCCATTTACATTCCATGATATTAATTTCATATTTTTCCCTCACATTATAATATTTACAATCAATTTTATAAGTTTAATTTACATTAAAAAATAACTATATAAGAATTTGTATTAGATATTTATGTTTAATTTACATTAAATAAATGATTGTATAAGAAAATTTAATGTTTAAATAATTTAATATATTAATATTTAAGTAAAGTTATTACATATATTACATTATACATCTAGTACTATCTTTATAAATATATAAAACAAAAAAGCGACCTAATGGCCGCCTTTATTATATTATTTTGTAGCAAAGTACCAGTTACCACCTATATTAACACTTCCTGAAGTTTGATATCCTCTAAAGCTTAAATAGTTGTGGTTTCTTTTACCGTTTAAAGCATCTAATACTGCTTGTTTTACATAGCTTGGATAATTTCCGTTTAATCTTTTTTTCCAATGGCTATCTATTGAATAACAGAATTGGTTTGGCGCCATATATTGACTTAATGGGTCTGAACCATATTTTTTCCATCTACTACTTTCTGCTCTGTTTGCAGCACATGTTATAACTGCTAATGCTCCATTATAACTTGAACCACACTCTTGTGCAGTAATAGCACATAATAAGTCTAATTCTGAAGATGAATATGACCATTTTCCACCACTATATCTTACAGAAGCACTTCTTGAAACTGTTTGTTTTTGTCTTACTTCTATAATTTTATCTACTGGTTCTTTTATAACTTTTTCTGATAATTTTATCTTTTCTATTTCTTTGTCATTTTGATATTTAATTTTATAAGTTATTTCTTTAAGTCCGTCTTTACCTTGTTGTACTACTTTATCTTGTTTTTGTTTAGAACCTGATGAAACATCTTTTTTAACTGTTTCAAATGGTATTTTTACTTGTTCTGTTACTATTTTTTCTACTATATTATCATAAGATGCTAAAACTTCTTCTGCTGTAATGTTTTGTGAGTTTTCTACTTCTTCTGCCTCTTCTACAACTTCTTCTGTTTCTTTTGTAATTCTTATTGTTTTGTTATCTGTTAGTTCTGAATTTTTATCTGGTACTGTCTTTTCATCTTCTAATAATATAATATGATTTTCATCTAATATTTCTGATACTTTTGTTTTAGTAGTTAATACATTCATTTCATAACCACTAGCAAGTATAATTTTAACATTAGTTGGTTGTACATTTCCTGCAAGTACTGTTGCACTTGTTACAAAAAGTATAAATACTAAACTAATTATTAAAACTTTTTTCAGAGATATCGATGCTTTATCGTTATTTTTCATAGAAAATTTTTCCTCCTTTAAAAGCAACATGTTTATTATAGCATTTATTTATTTATTTGTCAAATTTTATACTATCTTCCAACTCTTTACTCCTACAAGCATCTTGCTTTCTTGCCTATTTGCCTAAACTTTAAAAACCCCTATATTAATAATATATGAGGCTTGTACTTAAAATATTACTACTTTTTATATTTTATTTGTATAACCTCTCTTATAAATTATTTAATAAGAAACCGTTTTTTTGCCTATTTTACAGATATAAACTTACACAACAATTTCACATTTTTTACTTGTAAACTTCATATTTATGTGCTATTATTAAATTAAATTTTATTAGGAGGATAAAATATGATAGCACTTTGGATTATATTAGGCATTGTCGTTGTTGTAGTTATAGCTGTTATTGCAATTTACAATAGCTTGGTAACTTTAAGACAAAGAGTTAGAAATGCTTGGAGCCAAATTGATGTACAATTGCAAAGAAGATTTGACTTAATTCCAAACTTAGTTGAAACAGTAAAAGGTTATATGGAACATGAAAAAGAAGTTTTAACTAAAGTTACAGATTTAAGAAGTTCTTGGGCACAAGCTCAAACAGTCGCTGAAAAAGCTAGTTTAGACAATCAACTTTCTGAAACTTTAAAAAGTATTATGGCAATTTCAGAAAACTATCCCAACTTAAAAGCAAACCAAAACTTCTCTGAGTTACAAGCAGAATTAACAGCTACAGAAAATAAAATTGCTTATTCTAGACAATTTTATAACGATAGTGTAACTAGATTAAACACAAAATTAGAAACATTCCCATCAAACATTATAGCATCTATGTTCCACTTTAAAGCAGAAGATTTATTCGTTGTTGATAACGAAGAAGCTAAAAAGAACGTAAAAGTAGATTTCTAAAACGTAATGCACAAAGTATAATCTTCTTTGTGCATTAATTTTATTATAAGAGGATTGATTAATTATGTATGAAGATATAACTAAAAATAAAATTAAAACAGGTGTAATAATTGGTATTTTTATTGTTGTAATAACTTTAATTATTTACTATATCTGTATGGCTTTTGACTTAGGTGCTTTTTCTATTGTAATTGCTTTAGTATTTTCAATTGCTTCTGCTTGGGGCTCTTACTATTATAGCGACAGAATAGTTTTATCTGTTAATAAAGCAAGACCTGCCACAGAGGAAGAAGATGCTAAGCTAATAGACATATTAGATGGACTTATGGTTTCATCTGGTATGCAATATAGACCAAAACTTTATGTTGTAGATGACCCACAACCAAATGCATTTGCAACAGGTAGAAACCCACAAAATGCCGTAATATGTGTAACTACAGGGCTTTTAGATAAACTAGATTACTACGAGCTTGAAGGTGTTGTAGCACATGAACTTTCACATATAAAAAATTATGATATTCGTTTATCTGCAGTTGTAACTGTAATGGTAGGATTTATAGTAATGCTTGCAGATTTTGTATCTAGAATGTTATTCTGGGGTGGTGGAAGGTCAAACGATAATGACAGCAAAGGTGGTAACCTAATTTTAATGATTATTGGATTAGTTTGTTTAATTTTAGCACCAATCTTTGGAGAACTTATGAAATTAGCACTTTCAAGAAGAAGAGAATATTTAGCAGATGCCTCTGCTGTAGAGCTTACACGTAACCCAGACGGCTTAATCTCAGCACTAGAAAAAATTTCTTCTGCCCCTGAGCAATTAAAAACTGCTAATAAAGCAACAGCCAATATGTATATAGTAAATCCATTTAGGTCAAATAAAAAGAAAAAACAAAGCAGTCTTTGGTCAACACACCCTTCTACAGAAGATAGAATAGAAGCTATTAGAAATTTGAAATAATAAAAATTAAATATATTTAATAAAGAGGTGCCAAAAAAATTGGCACCTCCTTTTCATGAGTAGTCATGTTAGCAATTAAATTGTTAGTTATCCATATACATGACAGTGGATTTCCATAGATGTACATAAATTTGTCAAATATTGACATTATTTTTATACTATGCTAATATAGATTTATAGAAAGTGGGAAATGCAAATGAAAGCGAAAAAAATTTTGTTAATTATCATATGTATTTTAATTATTATTATTGCAATATGGGCTATTAGAGAATTTATCGTATGTCATGATTTTGGTTTGAATAAAAGCAATCCTATGTCAAAAGAAGAAGTACTTAATTTATTAAAAAAGGGTAGTGAATATCCAAATTATTATTGTACATATACTGATGATTCTAATTTTAAGTATGAAATATATGTAAAAGATAATACATATTCTTTTAATTTAGACGGTGAATTGAAGATGTGGGAAAATTACAATACTAATGAATCAATAATGATTTTTAAAACCAAAGACAATTCTATTGCCGGTATAAGCAATAATGCTCATAAAGAAGAATATTCACAAATACATTTAAGTTATACTCCTATAACTACAGATGAATACAAATATTTAGGAGAAAAAGAACAAGATGGAAGACAAGTTATTTATATAGAAACAAATGATAATGGATTTATTGAAAAGTATGTAATCGACAAAGAAACTGGTCTTATAGTAAATAAAATAAACTATTATAAAAGATTTTTAATATTTACTGTAAAAAGTGAGTCAAAAAGAGATATTAAATTAGATGTAGTTACCGACGAAAATGTTGCTAGACCAGATTTAAGTAGTTATACTGTTGTAGAAAGTGAATAAATTATAAAAAAATAGGGAATGAACATTATAAAATTCATTCTCTATTTTTATTTTATATATAACTTTTTAAAATATTAACTTCTGAAAGTATAATAATATTGTTTTTAGACATATCCAACATTATAGTTCTAATTTATATAGCCAAATTAATCAATATTATATAATTTTTTTGCGTTTTGAAAAGTTGTTTTTTGTACTTCTTCTACTGAAATATTTTTTACGTTTGCTATTTTTTCTGCAATATAAACTAAGTTTCTCGAATCATTGCGTTTTCCTCTATTAGGTTCTGGAGATAAATATGGGCTATCTGTCTCAATAAGTATTCTATCATTTGGAATCATTTCTATAATTTCATTTGCATTTTTAGAATTTTTAAAAGTCACAGGTCCTGCTAATGATATATAAAAGCCTAGTTCCAATGCTTGTTTTACTAGTTCTCTATTTAATGGGCAACAATGAAATACTCCAGGTTTAACAGTTTTTATTACATTTCTTAAAATGTTTAATGTGTCATCAACCGCTTCTCTAGTATGTATTACAATTGGTAAATTCATCTCATTTGCAATTTTTATTTGTTCTACAAATGCGTATTTTTGAAGCTCTTTGTTTTCTTTATTCCAATAATAATCTAAGCCAATTTCTCCTATAGCAACTACCTTTTTACTGCTCTTTGCTAATTTTGTTACTTCTTTTAATTGTAAATCTATTTCTTCTTTATTCTCTGGAATATCATTTGGAGAAACTCCACATGTTGCATAAATAAAGCTATATTTTTCTGCTAAATCTATAGCTTGCATAGAACTTTCCACGCTATAACCTGCATTTACAATTTTAGTTACACCAGAATTATATACCTTATTTATAACGTCTTCTCTATCTTCGTCAAATTTTTCGTCATTATAATGTGCATGTTGCTCAAAAAAACTCATTTTAAAAACCTCTTTTCCACATTTCCGTAATATTATAGGCATTTATTTCCACAATTTATTCATTTATTAACAATTATAAATCTATTATCATAGTAAAGTTTGCTATAGCATATTCTTTAATATGAGAAAGGCTTAAGTCCATACTTATTACTTTTACTCGTGTTTCAACATTTAAAAAATCTAATGTTCCACTAAATTTTACAAAAGGTTTTCCACTCTTGCCGTTTTCTATAACTATATTTTTCCATATATCTTCTTTACTATAATCTATCAAGCCAGATATTGCTTTAAACACAGCCTCTTTAGCCGCAAACCTTGCTGCATAATGTTGATATTTCATCTTTCCTGTATCTTGGCAATGCTCTATTTCTGGCTCTGCAAAAACTTTGTTTAAAAACAATTCTCCATGTTTTTCTATTGCCTCTTGTATTCTATTAACTTCTATTATATCTATCCCTGTTTTGATTTCCATATATCCCTCTTTGTTAACGTTAAATACTATTTATGCACTTTTTAAGCTATAAACTTAAAAAAGTGCATATAAAATAATTAACATTATTACTATTAAAATTAGTATTATTATATTTTGTTTTATTTTAGTTTTTTCTATGTTGCTACTCTTATATAACATATCATATTTATTTTTTATTTTATTAAATAGCCTATCTGTTCCTAGTTTTTCATTCCAGTTTTTTTCTAAGCAACTTGCTGTCTCGTCGTTTGTTGCTTCCTCTATCCAAAAGTTTTTTGTAAAGCTTAAAAACTCTTGTTGACAGTCTTTATTATCCAACTCATAATTTACCTTTGCTAAATAAAATTTTTTATACAAGCATAATATATACAAATATAATTGCTCATTTTCAAATCTAAAAGGCAGTTTTGTATAGTTATCTACTGCAATGTCTGATGTAAGTAAAGCTGTTCCTATATTAGAAAATCCATATTTTATGTATTTTGAATTAGGTAATTTATTAAAATACTCTTCCATTGTTATATCATTTAATTCTTTATGTGCGGGAAGTACCTTAAAAAATTTAAAAAATAGCTTTTCTATAGTCTTTATGTCTGCATTTTCGTTCCAATCTTCCTGCGAAATACAAGCATATGAATATGTTATAAATCTTTCTTGGTCAATATTTAAGTCTGTTGCTAATTTAGTATTTCCTGTTATATCTTTAATAAATTTTGTTATATCTTTTGCATCTTTAAAATTACTAGTTTGTATTTTTATATTCTCAAATTCTTTTAATCCATTTGCCTTAGAAGTTATGTCTCTAAATTTATAATTAAAGTTCATTACATCCAAAAATTTGTTATTTTCTCCATCTATAATTGTTTTAAATAGCAGAAAACATATTCCTGTATTAAAACAAATTAACTCTACTTTAGTAATATCAAAATATATTCCATCTTCGTTTTGTACTTTTCCTTGTACATTTTGTTTTATATTATAATCAAACATTGTACAAGGATATTTACTTATAATATTTGCTTTTAGCTCATTGTCTAAGCCTTCTAGTTCCCTCATTTGTTGCTTAGTATAATTAAAGCTCCAAAACATAAACTTTCTTATGTTTGGTAAAAAGTTTTGGTATATGGACATATCTTTTGCTATGTCAAACTTTTTCATTGTACAGTTTTTATCTTTAAGAAGTCTTAGCAAATATTTATTATAGTCTTTTTCTTCTACAACATATGGATATATAAAGTATGTATATTGATACCTCGTCTTTAGTTCCAAAGCTTTCACTTTCCTTGTATATATTTAGGTTTTTATATCTGGGCTAATACCTATAAACCTTTATTTTTAATACCTTTTTATTTATTAATTTATCATTGTATTTTAAAAGGTAATCTTATATTAATAATGTATTTAACGCGTTTTAGTTTTCATAATATTGTTACGGTATACTTTTTGTATGTTTTTTAATACTTAAATTAATACTATAAACTCTAACTATTTATACTATTTTGTATAATAGTTTAAGTTTAAATCTTCTCCTAAGTGCCATTCATCTATAAACTCTATTAATGAATTATTTTCCATAGCATATTGTGGCTCAACTACTACTCTTCCTTGTGAATCAATTGCTCCCCATTTTCCATCTTTCTTTACACTTGAATAGCCAAATCTGTTTTGTTCTGTAGCATCATCATAAATATAATCTACTATAACTATTCCGTCCTTATTTACAAAACCATATTTGTCCCCTTGCTTACTTAAGAACAATGTATTACTTTTTAATAGTTCCACATTTGTTTTCTCTTCAAATCTAAAGTTATAGTATTTATATTCTCCATCTACTCTAACTTTCATGTAACCGTTTTCGTCGTTTATTTCTGATATAATTCCGCTTAATTTTACTTCGAAATTTCTATCTATTAAGTCATTATCGGCACTACTATTTGTGCTTCCATCAAAAAATCCCTCTGTTTGTCTATATATTAAACTATCATATTTAAAATCTACTTTTGTAGTTCCATCTACATTTATTATTCCATATTTATTATCTTTTTTAGCAATGTAATTATTTTCGTAAGTATATGACATATCATCATAGTCAAAACCTATTATTTCTTCTCCTTCTGTTGATAACACACCATATTTTCCATCTTTTACAGCAATTACATTTTCTCCATTTATTGATGTAACATCATCAAATTTATCTGTTAAAAATAAGTTTCCGTCTCTATCTGCTACTGACCATTTTCCGTTTTCTCTTACCACATATTTGTTGTCTCCGTATATTTGCTTAATATCTTGATAAGTATTTTCGAAAATAGCTGTCTTATCTGGTTTTACTAATCCATACCTGTCATTTTCATCTATTAAAATATATCCATCTTCTGCTTTATCTGTTAGAGGTTTTATATCTTTGTAATTATTTTCTGCAATAACAGCTCCAATATTATCTACTAAACCTTTCTTTCCGTCTTTTTCTGTTACAAATGTATTTTCTATACCTCTTAATGCTGTTATAGAGTCATACTCACAATTTGCTAAAACTTTTCCGTCAAAGTCTATTAAACCATATTTTCCGTCTTTTGTCACTATTAAAACATCATCTTCATACCATAAGTTATTATTTACATCGTAATTTTCTATTGCTCTAACACCATCATATTCTGTAAATAGTTGATCTTCTTTTTCGTTTATAGCTTTTGTTTTATATTCATTTGTGTTGTAATTTACATCATAAGTACATATAAATACTGCCTCTTTTGAGTTTGGAACAATAATTGCCTCATCATATGAAGGTTTTACAATTTCTTTACCTTTTGAATCAATTACTCCCCATTTTCCTTCTGTGTATACGGCAAAATATTCTGTTGCAACAACTTTACTTTCTACTTTGTTGCCTCCTAATAATTTTGCTATAGAAATAACAACTATAATCACTAAAGCTAATGCTATCAGCACTGCAACAACTTTTTTTATATTTAATTTGCCTTCTCCACTATATCGTCTACCTCTACTCATTTTATTCCTCCTATATAAAACAAAATATAGTATAGCTTTTTACAGCTATACTATATCATATTTTGGTGGGTAATTACAAGGTGTTGGCATTTATTTGCTAAGATTTTATATAGTATTTTATTATCTTATCTTCTTGCTTATCTTTGCTACAATAACTGTCATATCGTCTTTTTGTGTTCCATAATCATTATCTATCGCTTCTTTTAACAATATATCTGCTATTTTTTGAGCATCATCTGTTTGCATATCTTCTAGTAAATATTTTACCCATACTTCCTTATTTATGTATTCATCATTAGACTCTATAACACCATCACTGCACATTACTATAATGTCGCCATCTTGCAAGTCACAGTCATATACCTCTAAGTCAACATTTTCTACTGCTCCTGCTGGAAGTGTATTTGCTTTTAATAATTGTACTTCTTTATTTCTTTTTAGGTATGTAGGGCATGCCCCATTTTTCACAAATTCCATAACTCCGCTATACAAGTCCAATATCTCTACATCTAAAGTTGCATACATATCATCTTTTTGTGTTGTCTCCAAAATAGAATTAATAAGTTTTAAAGACACTGTTTTGTCAAATCCTGCTGTTAATAGTCTTTCCAAAGTTTTTATTGCAACTTTACTACTCTTCATAGCCTCTGGACCTGAGCCCATTCCGTCACTTATTGCTAATAAATATTTTCCATCTTCAAGCTTAGTTTCTAAATTTGTATCTCCAGACACTGGCGAACCTGCCTTAGTAGTCTTCGAAATTCCTATCTGCATACTAAATTTATCTTGAGACATATATGTAAACTTACATTGTTCTTTATTTTCACGCAATCCACACTCTTGATGTTGTATTATAAATTTATCTTTTAAAATTCTTTCTAATATAGTCTTAATTCGCTTTATATTACACTTTTTACCTTCTAAATCATCGCATAGGTTATGATATATATCTACAATATAACGACCGTTTTTAAGGCATTTTATGTTTAAATTTTGTATGCCGAAACTCTTTTCTTTAAAAGCTCTCATTAATTCTTGTTTTTCATCTACAAACTCTTCTTTGTTTTCCTCTTTTATTTCGTCTGCTAAGTTTGATATTGCCTTTGACACATCTTCTAACTGATTAGAAATATTTTCCTTATCTTTTTCTATTTTCTTTTTCCATACAAAATTTACTCTGCTTAATCTATATGAAGAATTTATTGCATTTATCATTTTAGAAACATCCGCTTCTACAGCTTTATTCTTTTCATGAAATCCTACTATGTAATTATTATGAGCCTCAAAAATATTAACCAACTTTTTCTCATCTATAACATCATTCTTTAACAACTCTTCAAATATCTCGTGTAAAATATTGTTGCTATTATTGTATATATCATCAAATAAAATATTTTCTTCCAAAGTTACCAAATGATTTTTTAGCTCTTCTATAAAGATATTCTCATTTGAAAGCTCTTGTTTCTTTAGTTTTTTATCTTCTTTATCTGTAGCCTTATATCCTTTTGCTAAATCTGCTATTGTTTCTGACATACTATTTAGCTTTAATATGGTAGAATCCTGTGCATCTCCTAAACTTCTTCCAGTTGATTCTGGTAACAGCTTAGTTTTGCCATATAAATCCTCTATATTAATTTTTAGCTTTTTAGGAATTGCTAGCAATCCCAAGCAAGCAATTAAAATTTCTTGTATAGTTATTATTGGAACTGTATTTCCATTAGCTACATATGTAAGAATAACATTACCTGCTATAAAGCCAACAACTACACCAATTCTTCCAAACTTATTTAATATTCCTGCAACTAAGCCTGAAATTGCATATGCTGCAATCATCATAGGCTCTGTTCCACTAATAATTCCTAAAACCACACCTATTGTAATACCACCTGTAGCACCTACTAACATTCCATTTTTCCAACCAAGTACTAGCACTATTAAAATGCTTAAAATATTTCTTATACTAAATCCAAATATGCTTAAATCTCCAAAAGCACATACAGCAATTGACAAAAGTAAGCTTGTCCCTATAACTTCTTCTATTGTAAAAGCCTTTTTATTTCTAAATTCTTTTATCATAATTATTGAATTCGCGAATATCTTATAAAATATAAATGTAACAACAGCCACCATAATCGCAAGCAATAAATCATATAAAAGAAAACTTCTAAAAAACATTGGCACTATTTGAACTATTAAAACACTAGCAAATAAGTGTACCCCTAGTCTTTTTTCTTCGTTTGTATCTTCTATTACATTATGTCTAATAAATAAGCTGCTTGCAAAAAATACTAGCGAAGTTAATACATAAGTAAGAAGTACATTTGTTCCAAATTTTATAAAAGTTCCTATTAATGTTAATATATAAATTATTCCAACTGGATTTCCATTACTAAGCATTGCAGCTATAAAAGCTATTGCAAATGGGCTAAGCCCTAACATAATATTATGTGATGAGAACCCCACCATTGATATCATAAAAGCTATAATGTAAATTGCTATATTATTTATAGATAAAAGGCTTTTTAACATTGTTTTTATTCTGTCTTTTCTATTATAAAAAGCTTCATTAAAGTCTTGTCTATTATTAATGTCCCTTTCTACATTCTGAAACATATTGGTCACCCCTACTTTTTCAAATATTGTTCATCGCTTGTATATTTTAATATATCTTTAGTGTAATTTCTGTCGATTTTGCCACATAATTTAAAAAAGTTTTTTACATTTTGTGTACAATTTCTTTGTTATTGTTCAGAACCTAACATTTTATTGTCATAATTTTATAACAAAATGACTAAAATTACAATATTGGAACGAAAAAAGAGCGAAAAAATAAGGTAGTTAAAATAAAAATTTACTTTTAAACAAAAATATATACGAATTAAAAAAACATAAAATAGTCCATACTTTCGTATGAACTATTTTTATTTATTATAAAATTCAAGTTACTTTTTTATTAGTTTTTATTCTTTCTTGCCTATAACTTTCTTTTTGATTAATATAATTCCGACTACTAAGATTGTAGCTGCTGCAAGAGCTATAATTATATAAACATATGTTGCACTACCAAATGGTGGTAATATCATTACTCTCTCTGCTTTAGCTGCGTCTACTTCTGATGGAATTTGTGTTGGGTCTTGGTTACCAGCTACTGAGTATGCCATTCTTCTACCAACGCTGTTTGTTGTCTTAACAATTTCTGCAATATTATCATATGTTAAGTCGTCCGTGTCATTTTGTGCTGTTATTAATTGTGATAATACTAACTTAGTGCTAATTGTTGTTTGGTCATCTGTTGTGCCTTCAGATACTGGTATTAAATCTTTCTTTAATGTCTCAGTTTGAACTATGCTGTTGTATTGATTTACTTCCCTTCCGCCTACATTTTTCTTAATTATTCCTGCAACATTGCTGTTTACTAACTTGTTATTAATTAATTCATCTGTAGAAATAATTGACCAAACATTTTGATTATCATCTGCTCTAAATTGTAAGTTATTATTTACGTAGTCTACTACTTGGTCTGCACTTGTTGTTACAATATCACCTGACCTATTACCTCTATAGTAGAAGTCTTTTCCATCAAAGTCTAACTCACCTATATTTGTTACTGTAAGAGTATATTCTATTCTTATAGTAGCACCATGCATTAACTCTTCATCCATATTTATTTGAATTAATCCATTATAACCATTTCCTGAAGCATGTGATGTAAATTTATCTGTAATAAGTTCTTTTCTGTACTCATAGTATTCTGTGCCATGTCCACCTACATCGTCTTTGTATCTTTCTCCGTCTTTTTTCTTAGTATAATCAGTTTCATAAATTGTATCTCCTTGTTCTGTACGTTTGCTAATTATATTATAAGCTTTTCCACTTACCCAAGATAGATATGGTCCTTGTGTTGTACTGTCTACTATAATTTGTCCATTTGCAAGTGTTAATCTAACGTTTGTAACTTTTTTGTTTAATTCAAGTTGTGCTTTTGGTCTTTCAACTAATCCAAAATCTACATTGTTTAATACATATTCTGTATTAATGTCGTTTCCATTTAAGTATAAGTTATCGCTGTTACTGTTGTAATTATTATTTCCACTATCTGCCTCACCATCTGTATTTGCACTTGAGTTAGAATTTTGTCTGTTATATTCAACTTCTGCTACAATTGCACCAGTTTCAGCTTTCATTTCTGTGTTTGGATTTGGTGTTGTATGTTGAGATAAAGTATAAGCTAGTTCATTAGTTACACCATTGCCATTGTTATTACTATAATCATTTATTTGTTTTCTTCTTGACCAAATGTCTTTTGCATCTGAGTAATTGGTTTTATCTTGGTCTGCCTTAGCTATATTGTATCCATATAGTCCAGTTTCATTTTGATTTTCTACATCTGTATAGCCGTCATATTTACCATCTTTGTTTGTGTCTATATATGCATCTGTTTTTCCACTTTGGTCTATTCCTACTTGATATGTGGTAGATTTGAAATCTTGACCATTGTATGTTGCATTATGTTCATTACCGTAATTAAATCTTACAATATAGTCGCCTGGTATAAATCCTGTAAATTCATAATTTCCTTTTCCTGCTGTACTTTCATTTGCATTTGTCCAATTTCCACCTTCGAAAATTTGAACTACACCATCTTTTAGTCTATAGCTTCCATCTGCTTCTTTGATTGGGTTACCGTTTTCATCTAATTCTAATTCATAAAGTTCTACCCATATATCATTTACAGTATTCTCTCCATCTTGTCTTATACCATCGCCTATAGTTGCTCCATTTACGGTTTTATTTCTTTGGTCTTCCCAAACCACACCGTTTATTTTTCTTACTGCTTCATCATCTACATATATGTGTAAAGCTTTTGCTCTATCTGTATCATCTTCAAAGTTGCTTTCATATCTTTCCTCTTCTAGGTCATCTGCCTGTAAGTTACCTGGTTTAGAGTCTATGTCTATTAATCCTGCTTCATCATTTGAGCCTACAGTACCATAGTTTGGTAATACTGTGTTGTCTTTGTAGTAAGTCATGTAACCATTAATTTCTGCAAAATTCATCTTGTCTTCATCATCTTGATCTTTACTTTCATTAATTATTACTTTTCCGCTTCCATCTGTCTTTATTTGGAACGTTAAGTAAATGTATGCTGTTTCACCAGCTGATAACTTCTTACCTTCTAATCCTTTTACATATATAGCATCATAATTAGAACTTACACCATTGTTTCCATCTGTTATAGTTCTTGTTGTTATATCACTTTCTGTATCTTGTCCGTATCTTGATGTATCAGATGAGTTTATCTCTTTTGCATTAGTAATTTTATTTTCTCCTTCAGTAGCTTTAGCTCCCTTTTCTATATTGTCCATCATGTTATAGTATTCTTCGGAGCTTATATAATTAGCATCTGAATCATCTGCTGCATTTTTCTCACTACCTGAACTTGTTATGCCATCTTCATATGTTACCCATGATAAATCTTCTTTATATTCAAAGTCTTCGTCATAGTAATCTACTACTTCCATTATTTGTCCCAGAACAGTTTGTGATTGATTCTTAACTGAAATTTTATAAGTAATATATACATCTAGTGGAGCACCTGTTCTATTAGGTTGTGTTACATATTCATAGTCTGATCTATATATTGCTCTATTATGTACAGGCTCATAGTAAGCTTCATAGTCTGCCATTCTTAAGTGAATATCCCAACGGTCTCTTGCTGTATCATTAAATAACTTATTTAATGCTTCTTTAAATCCTGCCTCATCAAATACTCCATTTTTTGTATATTCTTCTTTTAACTTTGATACCTCAGATGGTGTAATTACACCGTGTCCATAACTATCATAATCATATACTTCTGTTTTTCCATTAATCTTAACTGTTGCTTTATAAATATCTTTCTCTAAAGCTAAGTCAGCTTCTTGTCTTCTCCATAAACCTTGGTTTATATAAAGTTGTCCTGGATATACGTTCTTATATGTAATATTCTTATATTGGTTTTGAGGAATTTTTATAGCATCTGGATCTGATTCTGTTGTTTGGACTTCTACTATGTTTCCTCCAACTGATTCATATTTTATATATTCATATTCTCCAGTACCACCTGTTACTTGTGTATGATCCTCATATGTAGAAGCATCTTCATCAAATGTTCCATTTGAATAACTATTTTCTGGATACTTATTTCCATCTGCTACATATGTTGTAAATTCATTATATACTGGATATAAATCATAACTTGAATTATTATTTATATCATTTAGTGTATATGAATTTATCTTACAGTCTTCAATAAATTGTAACATTCTCCAAGCTAAATCATTATTTATACCCATTTCTCCAACAACATCTTGATATATATCATTTTTTAAATCTTCAGGATATTTATGATTTGCATCTATATATTCTTTAATTTTTTTACTTATTAATCCTTCTTCTATCTTTTCATCTGTATTTACAGTTACAACTCCATCATCATTAACAGTTATACTTCTATCTACTATTTTACCTTCATTATCTATTGTTAAATAACTATCAATTAATCTTGTACCTGTTTGTTTATATGTTCCATCCTTTTGTAATTCAAATCCTAATAATTCATATGTTGAGAAGGTTTCGTTATAATCTCCAACTACTCCTAATGAATTTGTAGAAGGATAATTCTTTGGGTATGATCCTATCTCTTTAAATCTCTTAGTTAAAGCATCTCTTTCTGATTTTTTTTCTAATCCTTTAGAAGTTTCTCTCCATCTCTGCCACATATCTTCCGAATTTGAAGGGGATGCATATGCACCATCCTTAACCATTTCTTCTACACTTCCATATGAATATCCCCCATTGCCTGTTTTGGTCAAATATTCTGTTGGCATATATGTCTCACCATTGTATGTAAACTGTACTATATATTTTCTATTTCTTGTAACACCTCTAAATTCATAATATCCATAATCATCTGTTATTGTTGGATTTATTCTTCTCTTATAATCATTATCATAAGCTGTTTTATCTCCATTGAAAGCTTCATCTATAATTTCTTGTTCTGTCATGTCTGGAAATTCGTCTTCTAATGTTTTAAGTTTTGCTAATTTTAAGTTTCCGTTTTCATCTTTTGCAATTTCGCCATTCTCATCTGCTTCATATAGTGTTACTTGTATATTTGGCATTATATGCTCATTATCATCTTTTATACCATTTGCTACTTCATCTTTAGTTTGTGGCGAATCTTCATATACAAATCCTCCGACTTTCATTGTTGTAGGCCCTGTTGTTTTAAATGGAATTTCATATTCTTCTTTAATTATCTCTCTATAATAGTCTACATATGTCAACCCTTGACGGTGTTCTGTTTTAATATACAATGTAAAATAGCAACCCCAGTGGTCATACCAACAATAGCAACCATATTTATTACTTCCACAACAATGTTCATGAGGATTATATAAATGATTATGTGGGTTATCGTCTACTACGTATGATACACCGTCTCTTATACATGCTAAGAAGTGAATGTTTAAATAACTATATTCAACATGTAATTTTAATGATGCTGGTAATTCTCCTTCATAATCTATTTCTACATAGAATTCCTCATTTGGTGCTGGATAGTTCCTCCATTGGTTGTAGCACCAGAAGTCAGTCATATTTGGGTTTTTCCTTCCATCTATGGATTGATAATCCCAAAATTTTGGAGCATCATAGCTACTACCTGGTGTTTTACCTTCTCTAGGAGGTTCTCCTTGAAATGGTAAAAGCTCATCTACATTTGGTCTTATAAATGCTGCTATATCTATTCTTTCACCACTATCGGTTAATAGGTACATATCTGAAATACCACTCATTGCATATTGACTAATTGGATATGAACCTGCCCATTGTCCACTTGTTACTTTACTACTTCCAAGTTCTGATTTCCATCCATAAACATAATTTAGTTTGAATGGTCCTATCTTATGTAATTGTTTTTCATAATCTGAGTCTACCTTAATATTATCTTGCATTTCTTTTAGTTCGTCATCATTCCATGCTACTGTCATTTTTCCAGCTTCTTTTGAATGTGTTGTTCCATATGTTGGCTCTGTATAACTTGTTGCATCTATATCTTCTTTCATCTTTTGGTATACTTCTGCTTGTTTTAATATTGCTTCACCTTCCGCTACATACTGTTGTAATACTGTTCTATTTTGTAACGGTATTTTTGATAAATTTGATTTCCAAATAGCATATTGTTTACCACCAGACCAAGCATCAGGATCCATCATTGCCATACCTTGTCCTGCAATTTTTGCTGGATAGAATGATACTATATACGCTATATCATATGTGTTTCCAACATTTTTTCCATGTACAGTAGTGCTAGTTTCTGTTATATGATTTCCTTGGCAATAGTAATATGGGTTACTAAACTTTGGTTGTCCTGCATATTTGCCACTAGAGAATTTAGCATCTCCCCAGTCAGCACATTGTCCACAGTCTCTTTCGCAAACTTGTCCATCATAAGCTTCTACTTGTGTTCTATTTAAACCTGAGATTTTAATTGCCACCCCTGGCTCAACGCAGTATATTTCTTGTTCTTTACCTTGATCTGAAACTGGTCTCCATACACCTTGTCCCATTGAAGGTTCTTCTACAACATATATATCTCCTGCATCATCAATGCTATGATCTTCCACTGCATCTCCTGTTGTGCTACCAGTAGTTTCGGAAGGGTCAATTAATTCAGTGCTATCTGCTTGTATATCATGAGATGCAACTTCTGTTGGTGTTTCTAATTGTGAAGTTAATATTATACTCATAGCTATTGATGTAGCAATTACTATTATAGTTACAAGTATATATTTTAATAATCGTTTCATTTTTTTCCTCCTTTCTTCCTATTTTTTATTTAAAACTTTCTTTTTAATTATAATAATTCCTGCTACTACTAGTCCTAATGCAACAATAATTATTATTGAATATCCTATTATCTTACCAGTAACTACTGATAATACAATGTCTGCTTGTCCAAAGTCGTCTTCTGACTCTAGTTTGTTAGCAGGTTCAGAGTCTATGTCTGGCATTCCTGCTTCATTTGTTGCTTCATAAATTTCTGCTGTATTGCTCATTATGCTTCCTAAACTGTCTTTTGTTAATTTCTTTGTTAATACTAATGTAACTTCTTTGCTTTCTCCTGGGTTTATTTTTTGATTTGCCAATGCTGAAGAATATATGGTGTCTCCATTATTAGATACATACCAATCTGTATTAACTTCTGAACTAAATGTTACATCATCTGGTAAGTAATCTACTATTTTATTTACATATCCAGGTATAGCACCCTCATTTGTTACTACTATTTTGTATTCTACTACTATGTTACTCTTATCTGCATTTTGTCTTAAAATTTCTACTTTAGTAAATGTTTCGTTATTATAGTCTGTTTGGCTTGTTCCTATAGTTGGTGTTGTTAATGTTATTTTACTAATGTATTTGTCTAATTTTAAGTCAAATTTTTCTTCTCCATATAATCCTATGTCTATGTTTCTTACATTCTTATCTGTTACTCTTATTGTATCTGACATACCTACGTTAGTTCTAGTACCATCTAGTACAACTTCCATGTTAACTGCATCTGAGTTAACTGATGAAGCTACTCCATCTTTTTGGTATGTCGTTATTGTATATCTAGAATTGTCGTATACGAATACTACTAAGTATTCATTTGGAACTATTCCACTAAATTCATATCTTCCGTCATCTCCTGTAGTAGAAATTTTACTTTCTCCTGTCTTAGAGTCTGTAACAACTTGGTTATTATCTTTATATAGAAGCATTACTTTCATATTAGAAATTGTTGCTTCATCGTCTTGTCTTTCTCCATCTTTGTTGCTATCTACCCATGCTATTCCAGATACTTTGTATCCGTTATTCTCTGTATCTATTTGCTCTTCTGCTGTTGGATTATATTCAAGATAATGTGTTACTTCATTTACTGGGAATTCGCTTACACCATCTGCATAAGCTGTAGCTCTATTTACTAGTGCTTTGCCGTCATCTTCTGGGCTGGCTAGTTTTCCTGCTACATATATACATACCTCTGCTGTCTCCCCTTGGAATATTTCTGAAACTTCTACTGTTACTTTTCCATCTTTATATTCAACTTTTGTTGCAACACTCATGTTTTCTCCACTGCCATTATAATTTATAATTTCTGCTGTTGCAGTACTAAAATATACTTCTGGTGGTAATGTATCTACTATTGTAGCATGATATAAGTTAGTTTCCCCACTAGCTGTTATTTTAAATACATATCTAAAAGATTCTCTTTCTTTTACATATTGTTCTGTAGGTTTTACTTGTTCTACAGTCATTTCAACTTGTCCAAAATGTATTATTCTTTCATTAGAATATAGTGTTAATCCTAAGTCGCTATCTAAACTAACTTTTGTAGAAATCTCTGCTGGTGAATTTGCTCCTAAAGAATAACTTACTTTTACATCGAATTTTGCATTTGACTCTAGATTTCCTAAATTAATTACTACTTTATCTGTTTGAATATTTATACCATCTGTCTTTTCTGTATTGTTTATTGTTACTTTTACATCTCCCATTGTTGCATCAGTTGGTATTGGAACTGTTAATACAGAATTTGTTACAGTTTCCATTGTTTTATTATGGAATTGTATGTCATATGTTACTTGTTCTCCATTTAAGTATGTTCTTGCTTCTTGTGTACTAACTCCGTTGAAAAATTCAAATATTCCTATATCTTCTACTTTTAAGTCATATTCATTTGACTTTATTTCGCCATCTATGTTGTCTGCTGCAACTTTAACTACTAAATTAATAATTTTTTCTGTTTGTTCTGGAGCATCTTCCTCTGGAGTATCTGTATGTCCATTTGCTTGAATTTCAAATGATGCTTCTTTAGTTTCTCCAGGTTTAATTGTTCCTAATTCTATTGACTGTGTTGTAGCATCTGTTAAATCCATTATGTTTACACCTTCTTGGTAACTAACAAATGTTGCTTGATTTGGTAAATCTATATTTAACTTAGCATTTGTTGCTTCTAGATCTCCTGTATTTTTTACTTGTACATAATATCTTACATATTGTCCATTAAATACTCTGCCATCTTCTCCTGCTGTTGAAGAAATGCTTATTTCTAATTCTGGTCCTTGTCCAGTTGTTAAATTTAATATAGGAGCTTGCTTTTCTTCTGCCATAGTTGCCTCTGTTGCTTCATTTGTATAGTATATTTTGTACATTGTTGCTGCACTATGATTATATCCTATGTTATCTGGTAGTTCTATTTCGTAATTGAACTCTACTGTTCCAGATGCTTCTATTTTATCTTGTAATACTATTAAATAAGATTTTACTTTGCTTAAGTCTTGTACATCTTTTGTCCAACCATTTGAAGCATCGTTTAAGTCTTTATTTGCATCAGCTTTTTCTGAATAATATACTTCTATTTTAGAAGTGTCCATTCCTAAAACTGAGATTGCTTTTGTTACATTAAATGTTGTAGTATTTCCTAAGTCATCGCTAGAGTCTATCTTTTTGTTTCCTTGTGAAGGAAATCTTCCTAATACAGATACACCACTTATTGGATTAGTGTAGTTATTTGTTATTGTTCCTTTAACTGTTGCTGTTCTTTTGTCTGCGAATGGAGATATTTCTACCTCTTTAGTTTCGTCTGTAATTGATATTATTTCTGATTGTCCTTCTTTATAATTGCTTATTCCTGCTGATGTCATAACTCCTGTTGGAACTACATAATTTATATCTGCTTTTACAACACCTTTTACATCTTGTGCATTTGATGTTTGAGCAGCTCTTACTACTGTATTAACTCCATTGTTTTGTTCTGCATTTTCTGATGAAATGTTGCTTGTTTCATATAAGTTTGTATTTTCATTTGTATAATACATAACTATTTGCTCATTTTTTCTTGGTGTTAATTTATCTAATGTAATGTCTGCACTAATTACTATTGTTGCACCTTTTATTTCTGAGTTTTCTGTATTATATTTAGTTTGAGTTCCTTCAAACTCTATTCTTATTACTTTCTTTCCGTCTCTTTCAATTAGTTCTGCTTTCTTATATTTTAATTCGTCTTCAAATAATAACTTACTACTTTTAATATCTATTGTTTCTATATATTCTGGTAGTTCTATTTCTACTGTTGGATTTTTGTATAATGCATTATATACATTTGAAGTATCAAGTAATGCTCTTATTTCAACGTTCTCATTTTTTACTAATGTAGATAAGTCTGTTTTGTTAATTGACAATGTTGCTTTTGCTACTGGCTCTTCCATTCTAATTTTGCTATTTGCTTTTACTTCCTCTGTAGTAGTTTTTAACGTAACTTCACTTGATAAGTTTTGTATTGTTTGCATTTGTGCTTTTGAGTAATCTATTTTTCCTTTTACAGCTTTTTCTATTTCTATTTCTATTTTTCCTTCAAGTACTGGTTTAGATGTTTTTATAATTACTTGATTTACATCTTCTTTAGAAATATCTAATATGTATTTTCCTGAGCTATCTTTTTCTGTATCTTTATTTATTTCTCCAATTTTAGTATTGTCTGTTTTAAATATTTCTATTTTTCCATCTTCGCCTAGCATTTTCTTAAATATGCTTTCAGCAATTTTTATATTTTTATTATATGTATAGTTTGTTCCTCCAACTGTTGTATTTAAACTTCTCTCTTCGTTTATTTCAAATTTATCTAAAGATTGATTTAATTCTAATTCATTTTCAATATCTGCATAAGCAATGTCTATTATATATTTTTCACTGTATGTAGTTTCGTTTTGTCCGTCTTTTTTATCGTAATTTGCATATATATAACCCTTGCTCATTTTTTCGTCTGTAGACATTGAAACTGTATTAATGCTTCCTATTTTGCCTTTTAAAGTATAGTCATATGAAAAATCTTTGTTTATATTAGCCTCTGTATTATTATATAAACTCATATTTACATTTAGTTTTAAAGTTCCTTTTATTTCGTTGTTTAAAACATAGTCATATATTTCTTTGCCTTTATAAATAAAATTAACTAATATTTCGTCTGTAGCATTTTTCTTCCAGCTAATATTGTTTTGCTCATTTGGGTTATTTGCCAATTTTATTTCAACTTTTCCATTTTCTTGGTCATATGTGTAATTATCTTGGTTAAAGTCTATTCCGTCTTCTTTTCCATTTGTTGCTTTTGTATTATTAACTGTAACTTTAACTTCTTCTGGCTTTGTCTCGTTTATTACTGGAACTTCTACTGTAGTAGTTTGTTCTTTTACTGGCATAGCATTTTCTTTTAATTTGTTAGAAATTAATGCTTGAAATATTACTCCATATTCTTCTCCTACATTATATGGAATATATTTTGTTAATTGAGTGGCATTTTCAACTTCTGCTGTTCCATTCCATTCTACTTGTGCTTTTATTGTTTTTGTTACAGCTTTTTCATTTCCGTTTATATCTATATAGTTTGCTGTTAAAACAACATCAGTAACTTTAGAGAAATTGTCAGCCTTTACAGTTTCTTCATTTAACATTGTAATTGGAACCTCTATAGTTACTTCTTCACCTTTATTTATTGAATTTAAAGTTATTGTATCTTTATTATCATTAACTTTTTGCACATATTCTGATTGAAGTTTGTCACTATTTATTTTAAAGTTTGAATTTGAAAAGTTAACTACAATATCTTTTAAATAACCTTCGTCTTTAACTTTAAGATTTAAATATATTTTTCCTTCCTCTGTAGCGTTAAATTCTTTTCCGTGCATTCCGCCTTCAAAGTAGCTATTAAATTCTACTTTAGAGTTGTTTGTTTTTACATCTTGTTTTTCCAATTCTCCACCATAAGCAATAACTTCCCCGCCAAGTACTAATAAGTTTGATAAAACTAGTATTGCAGTTATTATTGCTGATGTTGCTTTTGTTACAATTTTTCCCATAGTGACCTCCTAAACATAATATCTCATACTTTATTATAACCCATTTTCGCCTTAATTTCAATGGTTTTAGCATGATTTTGAAATGTTTTTTTGCATATTTTACCTATTTTTATAATTATATAACATTTTAACATTTTTACTTCATATTTCAATATCTAATAGTTCTTCATTTTTTACATTATAAATATTCGTTTACGGAAGGTCACTTTAGCTTTTTTATTAAGTTTTTATTACATTTTTATTACTATATTACAAAAAAGATTAATAATTTAATTTTTTAATCAAACTATTAATCTTTTTATTTCTATTTATAAAATCTTTTATTGTTTAAAATATTATAATTATATGTTTATTGTATAGTTTTTAATATTGTTCTAACTTGCTAATAATCTCATCTTTTGATAGTTTTCCCGACTCTTCTTTGCTTCCAAGTTTTTCTTTAACATTTCCATATTCATCTATAAATATAGTACTTGGATATCTTTCTATTCCATAAATATCAAAGCATTTTTTTCCTTCATCAATTAATACTGGAACTTCGATGTTATTTGTCTTTATGTAATCTGCAATTTCCTCTTGATATGTATCATATTCTGAATTTTCTCCTAATGTTGGGCTAACTATTGTTAAAAATACAGCATCATTGTATTCCTTATTTAGTTCATCTATTACAGGAATTTCTTCTTTACATGGAGGACACCATACTGCCCAGTAAAGTATAACAACTTTTTTCCCTCTGTAATCTGCTAAACTAACTTTATTTCCATTTTGGTCTATTAAAGTAAAATCTGTTTCTTTTACTTCATAATTAACCTGTGATTGATTATTATTTTCTGTTGCATTTTCTTCTGCATTAAAGTTTGTATTATTTTGTTCTTCTAACTCTGAAGAATTATTTTTTAAATTAATTATATTTAATTCATCCATTATCAAAAAACATAAAAATAGTAATAATATTAATACAATAAAAACTATTAAAAACTTTACGAATTTCCTTTTCATATATTTCCCTTCTTATCTATTTAATTTACATAATTATTATTTTGTTAATCTTAAAATTTATTTTTGCAATTGATTAACAATAGTTGTAATAGACTTTTTTATCTATTTTTATATGATTGTATTATTTCTAAATTTTTATTAATATGTTACTTGATGTAAGTATATATTTTCTACTTCAAAGCTAATATGCTTAAATTATAATTCAATTAATTTTTGTAGTCAAGATGCACATTTTCCTTTTAAATATATTTCAACTTTCTTTTTGAATATGCACATTTTTCTTTTTCCAGAATATACTATTATAGTTTTAAATATATATTATTTAGGGGTGATATAATGGATAACATGGACATGGCAAAATTGATGAGTATGCTATCTAAAATGGATAAAAAGGACTTAGAGCAAGGACTTTCTAAGGTTGCTCAAGTTTTAAATTCTCCTGAAAAAGATAAAATTATTAGTGAAATTAATAAAAACATGAAGACTGATAAATAAACATGAAATATGTTTTAAAAATAGTAGTTTTATCTTTATAAAATTATAATTAGGAAAGGATTGCATTTATATGAATGAAGATATGTCTAATTTAATTAATAAATTTAGTTCCATGTTAAAGAATAACGAAATACCTTCTGAACTTTCTAATGCCGTAAAAGGTCTTTCTAATAAGTCTAACAATAACGACGTATCTTCTAATTCAGAAAATTTAAGTACTTTTGGAAATTCAAATAATATAGATTTTAGTAATATTAATATAGATGCTATAAAGAAACTATTTGAACAGAGTAATAATAATACCTCGAATAATACCAATGGCAACTCAAATACTGCTAATAATAGTTCAAATAAAAATAATGTAAACGCCAGTACTTTTGCCGAAGAAAATACTACCTCTTCTATTGATGATAATTCCTCTTTTAATTTTGATATAAATACTATGTTAAAAATGAAATCAATAATTGATGCTATGAATAACCAAAAAAATGATCCTAGGGCTAATCTTTTAAAGTCTTTAAAACCATACTTAAAAGAAAGTAGAAAAGAAAAAGTAGACCAATACATTAAAATTTTTAGCATGGAAAAAGTTTTTGAACAATTTAATCCTCTTGGTGGTGATAAAAAACATGATGTATAATTACCCGTTTTTCTCGTTTCCTAATTTTAGAAATTATAGACCACACAATATTACGCCTAATAATCAGATGCAACATTTTAATTATGAACAAATAAATAAGCAAAAGCATCTCAATACATTAGCAGAGTTACCAAGAGAAAATACAAAATACAATAAAAGACACACCAAAAAAGAGGATAAAATTGCCGTCAAAGCAAGCTTTAACGACAACAATAGCAATAACAATAATAAAAACAATAATACTACTAATAATACTAATAAAAATAACTATAACAACAGCAAAAATTATAACAAAGCAAAAACTATAGAAAATGCAGGAATTACTAAAAACGCAA
This sequence comes from uncultured Clostridia bacterium, assembly GCA_944392105.1. Taxonomy (GTDB): domain Bacteria; phylum Bacillota; class Clostridia; order TANB77; family CAG-508; genus CAG-273. The sequence goes on from CALXVM010000004.1 coordinate 51,419, forward strand.
GAACTACTCGAAATGAAACTGATGTGCTTTTTGAAATATTTGGTATAAAGCTTTATTTTGACGATATTTTACTTATTTCACTTATATTTTTCTTATATAGTGAGGGCGTCAAAGATGATTATTTATTTATTTCTCTAATTTTATTACTACTAAGTTAGGCTAAATATAGCATTTAAATTAGCGTCTAAAAATAAAGCAAAAAATATAGTACTTTCTAGTGAGACAAGGTCTTAAAATTTGTGAATACAAATTTTAAGTAGCCGTGCGTCCGTAGTCGAACAAGAAAGTACTATATTTTTTGCTTTACTTTTACTATTTTTATATCTATGTTTTTTGATATTATTTTTTATTCAACTATAATCTCGTCTTTATCATTTACATATGCTGATGTTTTTATATCAGTATTATATTCGTCTAATGTATTTATTGCCATTTCTTTTACTATATTGGCTATTCTAAGCTGTGGTGCTTCTATTGATGCTGCAGCAATTATAGCTTCTTTATTTCCCTTTGCTCCTGCATGTGCTAGCCCTCTTAAAATTCCGACTACAACTACATTTTCTCCTGCTACAACTTCTGCTCCTGCATTTACATCTCCTAAAATGACTAGACTTCCTTCAAATTCCACTCTTTGTCCAGATCTTAAAGAGCCTCTATGAAATTTAGTTTCTGATGTAGCAATGTCCTTATTAAATGTCTTTTTTATTCCATGTAATCCTAATATTTTTGGACTGTCAAAGTCAATTTTAGTGTCTATTATTGATTTTGTAAGATTTTGTATTTCTTCCATTTCTTTGTTTTTTAAAACTTTTCCTGAAATAAGTAAAGGAGTATTGTCATCTTTGTATAGTTTCTTAAAGTCTTTTAACTTCTTTTTTAAGTCTACTAATATTTCTTCTTGTGTTGCATCTTCTGCTATTTTTACTATAACTTTGCCTTGTCTTGTGTTAATACTAATACAACTTTCCATTAATATCAAACCTTTCTATCTTTGAACTTGTGTACTTGGAATTGCCGTCATGTCTTCTGTGACTTCGTTTGCATTCATTCCAAAATATTCTGCCATAATATCTCTTGCTGTTTCTGCTGTAAATCCCCCTGAGCCTGCATTTTCTATTAATACAACAACTGCTATTTCTGGATCGTCAAATGGTGCAAATCCAACAAACCATCCATGTACTACGCTGTCGTCTCCAGTTTCTGCTGAACCTGTTTTTCCTGCTACTTCTATATCGAAGTTTGCAAATGTTGAATATGCTGTTCCTCCAGATTCTGTAACACCTTTCATACCTTTAAGTATTGCATCTATGTTTTCTTCTTTTAGGTCTAAATTTTCTGGCTTTTCTGGTGTGTATCCTAGTCTTTCATTTACATAGCTTTCTAACTCTTCTTTGCTTACTTCTGTTCCGTCTGGTCTTATTATGCTTTTTATTAAAGTAACATCTACACTATCTCCACCGTTTGCTAAAGTACTAATATATTTCGCCATTTGGATTGGTGTAAAGCCATTATCACCTTGTCCTATAGCTGCCGAAAGTGTATACCCTGGTGTCCATACCTCTCCACGTTCTTCTACTATTTCTGGTCTAGCTATAGTACCTGTGGATTCTCCTAAGAGTTCTATTCCTGTTTTTGAGCCTAGTCCATAATATTTAGCATATTTTACTATATTTTCTATTCCTGTTCTATAACCTGTTTCGTAAAAGAAGTAGTTACATGATTTTTGTATTGCTTGTGTTACATTTAGATATCCATGTCCTCTACGATATGTTGACCAATACCAACAAACTGGGTTACCGAATTTAGGATACACTCCTGTGTCATTTATTCTTGTTTTAGTTGTAATGGCCCCAGATTCTAAACCAGCTGTGGCAGTTACCATTTTATATGTTGAACCTGGAGAATATACTCCGCTAATTGCTCTATTTACTAAATTGTCTCCCTCTTTATACGAGTCATATTGTTCTTGGCTTATTCCATCTACAAATAATTGAGGGTCATAGTCCGGATAACTTACCATTGCTAATACTTCTCCTGTTTTTACGTTCATTACAACAACAGCACCAGCATCTGCAGGGCTTGTCTCGTAAAAACCTCCATTAGCAATTTTTTCTATGTTTTTCTTTAATGCCTCTTCTGCTACCTTTTGTAAGTTTGCATCTATTGTAAGTACTACATCTGAGCCGGCAACCGCTTCTTCTGACACATATTCTTCTGTTACTGTTCCGTCAACTGCCATATCTATTTGTTTTACGCCATCAGTGCCTTTTAAGTAATCCTCAAAAATATACTCTATTCCGGTTTTTCCGATTATATCATTTAAATCATATTTATCTTCTTGTCCTTTTAGTTCTTCTTCTGTTATTGGTCCAACTTGTCCTAAAATATGTGAAGCTAAATTACCAGATGTATATTTTACCTTTGATCCAGTAGCTATTGTCATTCCTGGAAGGTCATTACTTTGTTCCCTTATTTGTACTGCACTTTCTCTACTTATGTCTTTTGCTATTTCTACTGGTTTTATATTGCTATAACCTGTTCTTGTTATTTCATATCTTACTGCCATTATTTTTATAGCTTCTTCATCATTATTTGAGATATTATATTTTTGCTTTAAAAAATCAAAAGCTTCTTTTGCTGTAGCATTTTCTGGTATTTCTAAACCTGTTTTCCATTCTTTTAAGCTTTCTTCTGATAATGTATATCTTACTGGATTTACTGCAATTGGTAAATTATCTATGTATTCATCTTTATTTGCTTTTAGTATATTTATTGTCTTTAATATGGTATTATTTAAAACATCGTCTTCTATTTTTGTTTTGTATAGTTCTAATGAAAATGATGTTTCTGAAGTAACTAATTTATTACCTGTACTGTCTAGAATATTTCCCCTTGCTGCTTTTAATGTAGATTCTCTTGTAAGCCTTGTATTAGAAGTCTCTCTATACTCCTGCCCATGTACTATTTGAAGATTGAAAAGTTGAAGTATTAATACTATTCCTACTGCATATACAAGTATTGTCACTATATTATATCTAATTTTGCTATTATCTTTTTTACCCAACTTTTCACCTTCTTTCTTATTTTTATTTACTATAATATGTTTATGTAATCCTTATCTAATATATTATATTTTTATTTACATTATTAGTATGTAATTAAAGTTTAGCTAAAACAAATTGTTCTCTTACTTTTATTTTTTATTATTACAATGTTTACTTCCTTCTTAAAAATATCTTGTCATTACTGTTTTTGATTTGAATACATTTTCTATAGCATAGCCTAATTTATGTATTAGTGGATATATTATTATAATTAATAATGAATTATATAATATTTCTATTAACAAGATTTTAACAAATGACAATAACTCTATTTGTATTCCATCTTTTATTATTGTAAATGCATATTCTCCTGCTTCATATATAATGGTTGATATTATAACCATCAAAATAATTGTTAGCTTACTATCTTTAGAAAAATTTTTATCGCAATATTCTGCTATTAACCCTATTGCTCCTAACAATATTCCTGAAATTCCTATAGATTTTCCAATAAGCAAATCTATTAATATTCCAAAAATTAGTCCTAATATAAGTCCTATTTTCTTGCCTGCAAATAGCCCTACAAACAGTATAAGTATTACAAATAAATTAGGCATTATGCCAAATATATTAAACCAAGTAAAAAAATTTGCTTGTAAAAAATATATTATAAAAAAAGCTAATGTTATTAATGCAATTATTCCTGCTTTTTTCATTTTCGCTCCTTTCTTTATTTGTTTGTAATTACTAGCACTGTCTCTAGTTTTGAAAAGTCAACAGCTGGCTCTATCATAGCATATCTATCTGTAATATTTTTAGTATTTACTATTTGTGATATTGTCCCTATGTGAATTCCCTTTGGATATATTCCTCCCAATCCAGATGTTTCTACATTGTCTCCTTGCACTAGTGTTGCATCTGTTGGAATATATGTTGCTTTTAACATTGAGTTATTGTCTAATGTTCCACTTACTATTATTGAGTCTCTTGTTGTACTAATTGTACTACTTACAGAGCTTGCAGTATCTATAATTGTCTGCACTTTTGCCGTTGTGTCTGTTACTGAAAGTATATGTCCAACAAGCCCTTGGTCTGATATTACTGTCATGTTTGCTTCTATTTCATCATTTTTTCCTACATTTATTACTATTGTATCTGAATAATTACTTATGTCACGATTTATTACATATGCAGGAACTGTACTATATTCTTTGTATTTATCTTTTAAATTAACGTATTCTTTTAAAGTTTCGTTTTCTGCTTTTAATATCTCATATTCTCTCAATGATTGCTCTAATTCACTATTTTTCTTTTTTAAGTCTTCATTCTCTGCTTTTAAGTTGTCTACATCTGAAAAAAAGCTATCATTTCCTGTTATTTTATTTTTTAAATATGTAAGCCCATTTTGAATAGGCATAACTAAATAACTAAATACGTTTTCTGCGGAAGATAATTTTTGTGTATCCATATTTGACAATACAACTAATAAAATTAATACTATTATTGTTATTATAATACCTATTAATCCTGTTTTTTTCTTTTTATACATTTGCTAATCTCCTTTTTATATTAAGATACACTTTAATTAAATACTCCTCTATTAGTATATTTGCTTTTCTTAATGTTATTTCTCATATTTTTTAATAAATACGCTTGATTATTATCTTCTATTCTTTTTGACTACTTAATATTATATTAGCTGTTTTTAGTACTAATTTGTATTTTTTATCTTCTTCTAGTACTAGTTAATACTGTTTTTAGGTCTTGTAAATTTTCTAATGTTTTTGCAGTTCCTCTTACAACACAGTCTAAAGGTTCTTCTGCCACATATACAGGTATTTCTGTTTTCATTGATATTAATTTGTCTATATCTTTTATTAATGCTCCTCCACCTGCAAGAACAATTCCTTTTCCCATAATATCTGAAGCAAGCTCTGGTGGTGTTTTTTCTAAAGTCATTCTAACTATATCTACCATTTTTCCTATTGACTCTGACATTGCTTGTCCTACTTGATTTGAGGTTATATTAATAGTTTTTGGAAGTCCAGTTCCTAAGTCTCTACCTCTTACCTGCATATCTTGCTCTGCTGTTGGTGGAATTGCACAACCTAAATTAAGTTTTATCTGCTCTGCTGTTGAAGAGCCTATTGCTAAGTTTTCTTCTCTTTTTATATAATTTATGATGTCTTGATCTAGCTCGTCTCCTGCTACTCTTAGGGAGTTACTAACAACAATACCGCCAAGTGATACCACCGCTACTTCGGTAGTTCCCCCTCCTATATCTACTATTAAATTTCCACTTGGTTCTGCTATTTCTATATTTGCTCCAATAGCTGCTGCCATTGGTTCTTCTATTAAAAATACTTCTCTTGCACCTGCTTGTATAAGAGCTTCTTCTACTGCTCTTTCTTCTACTTCTGTTATACCAGATGGAACACCAACAACAATTCTTGGTCTTCCTACATTATACTTTCTACTAACTCTTCTTAAAATTTCTTTAAGCATTAGTTGAGTTGCAGTAAAGTCAGCAATAACTCCATCTTTTAAAGGTCTAATAGCTTTTATTTGTTCTGGTGTTTTGCCAAGCATTTCTTTTGCTTCTTGTCCAATTGCTAATAAACTATTTGTTTTTAAGTCTATAGCCACAACTGATGGCTCTTTTAAAACTATTCCTTTATCTTTTATTGTTACTAATACATTTGCAGTTCCTAAATCTATACCAATATCTTTTGATCCTAATTGAAATAAATTCATATTAATTTTCAAGTCCTTTCCTATAAAAAATACTTTCATAACTATCATGTCCTATAACTATGTGGTCGAGTAACTCTACCCCAAGCAATTTGCTTGCTTCTATTAGTCTGTCTGTAAACGCCATATCTGCCTTACTTGGCAATGGGTCGCCACTTGGATGGTTATGTACTAAAATAATTTTAGGTGCTTCCATTTTTATTACTTCTGCTAAAATATCTTTTGGTGTAACAATGGCTAAATTTGAACTTCCGTAAGAAACATCTAAAATTTTTATTATTATGTTTTTTGAATTTAAAATTAATACTTTTACTAGCTCTCTTTTTTCGTTTTTTAATTCATCTATTAACAAATTTGCTACATCTTGTGGACATGTTATTTTTATTTTATTATTGGTAATTGGTCTTGACATCCTCTTGGTTAGTTCTGATACTGCTTTTAACTGTATAGCTTTTATTTTTCCGATTCCTTTTATTTTAGTTAATTCGTTTATTGAAATATCTTGTAAGAATTTTAAATTATTTTTTCTATCTTCATTTAAATTAAGAATTTTTTGAGCAATAGTTACTGAACTTTCTTCTTTAGTTCCAGTTTTTATTATTATTGCTAATAATTCTGCATTAGATAGCGAATTTGCACCATACATTTCTAGTTTTTCGTATGGTCTTTCAGATATTGGGAGTTCTTTCATTTTTATTGACATATTATCAATCCTTTCTTTAATAAATAGCCCCCAATAGTATTTGATTAAATTTAATTTTTATACTTAATACATAATTAGTTAGCGCATAAATCTATATAAGAATATTGCTATTACTATTCCTAATATACTTGCAATGTTAATTTTAAACATTAATCCAAAAGTTATATTTATTACTTGCAAATCTAAATTTACTGGTGTTGAAAGTCCAAATTCTTGTCCATAAGATAACCATGATAACCAGTCTACACTAGCTGCGAGCTCTCCAATTAGTCCTCCTATTACAATCCCACATAATATAAATAAAATTAATATCCAAGCATTTTTCCCTTTCACTTTTTTCTTCGTTCCTTTCTACATAAATATTTTCTTATGTTTTTTACGCTAATATTATATATGCATTTTTATATTTTTTCAATATTAATTGGTAAAAATTAATAAAACTATTTATTTTTAATTTTTCATATGATATATTATTATTTATTCTAAATTTTATGATTACATAACCAAGTTATCTTTAATATAATATATTAGTATAACTAATTTCCAAATTTTTATCATTTATATTTTATGATAAAAGTAGTATAATTTAGTTGGAGGCATACATAATGAAATTTGAAAAGATTAATGATGATAAGATAAGAATTACTTTAACTTCAAAAGATTTACAAGATAAAAGTATTGATTTTCATACTTTTATGGCAAACCCAATTGAGTCTCAGGAATTATTTTTAGATATGTTAGACGAAGCAGAAGAAAAAGTAGGCTTTGATGTTAAGGATTACAATTTAAGAATTGAAGCTGTTGTAATGGGTGATGAAAGTTTTATATTAACAATTACTCGTGTTACTGCTCCTAAAGTTGCTACTCCTAAGATAAAAAAGAAGTTTACTGCCAAAAGAAAAAATACAGATATAAACAGTTCGCATGCAATTTATTGTTTTAATACTTTTGATGATTATTGCAATTTTCTAGAGGCTATAAATTCTTGTTCTAGTTCTATACATAGCATTGCTAAAAATGCAGTTTTATATAAATATAGGAGTTGTTATTATTTAGTATTATCTAATATTAATCTTAATAATCCTAATAAGCTAACTTTTTACTCATATATTACAGAGTTTGCTAGATATACTAATAATTCAAATTTATTTGCATGCAAATTAAAAGAAGTTGGAAATGTAGTTATAAGAAATAATGCTTTAAAATTTACTTTCGGAAATATAGCTAAAAAATAAAAATTATACTGGCAATATTAATAAGCTAAAAAATATCGGAAATTTGTATAAAATTTATACAGGTTTTCCGATATTTTTGATATTTTTCTTTAATATTATTTTATTTATTCATAGCATTAATGATATTATAAAATCAATATAAAATTGGATTCTATAATATACAAATTAATATAAAAGAACTGTATAAACTTTTTAATTATAGTTTATACAGTTTTTTTATTTTAGTATACATAATTTTGTGGATTATATAATACTCCATTTTTTCTTACCTCAAAATGTAAGTGATTTCCTGTAGAATTTCCTGTTGAGCCTACTTTTGCTATAACTTGTCCAGCTGATACTTTTTGTCCTACACTTACTAATAATTTACTGCAATGTCCATAAAGTGTTTCTGTACCATTTCCGTGTGAAATTTTTATGCAGTATCCATATGTACCATTCCAGCCTGATAATGTAACTGTTCCTGCTGCAGCTGCTTTTATAGATGTTCCGTAAGGTGCTGCTATATCCATTCCTCTATGAGGTGAACTTCTTATACTTTCTCTACTACCAAACCTTGAAGTTATTACTCCACCTGTAAGAGGTTTTTGTAAAGTTACTCCAATATTAACATATGCTGCTGAACCTCCTGATGGAACAGCTGAAACAGCTCTTGATGCAACATAGGTTACTTTTGGAACTACTTTTTCATATAATTTTGATACGCAAGTATCTACATCTGTAAACTCTTTTTTAGTTTTATCGTATTTTTCTAATATTCCAATATCTTCTTTGTTAGCACTATTTTTGTCTTTTAATGTTTCAACTATTTCTTCTGCCTCTTTAAATGTAGATACATAATATTTTTCTTCTTTATTGTCTGTAATAGCATAAAATCTGTAATATTCCGTACCATTGCTTGTTACTTTTTCATAAATTTCATCGTCATTTGTTTGAATATCTTTCTTTAACAAGCATAATTTGTATTGAGGCATGCTGTCAATTTGTGCAAAAACAACATCATCTCCATTACCGCTTTCAACATATTTGTTTATTCTTTCTTGTAGCTGGCTTTTATCTGAAGTATATCCTATTAGTTCACCATTTAAACTAACCTCATATGTTGGTTTGTAGAAGATTGTAATTGCTGCTGTTATTAAGATGATTGATGCTATAATTAATACAATTAACTTAATTGAAGATCTTAAAAACATAGCAAAACGTTTTATCATATTTTCAAGCACTCCTATCTATTTTATTGTATTAAGTATTTTATATGATTATATTTTTTTATGCAAAATGAAAAGAAACTAAAATAAGCGATTTATTTTAGTTTCCTAGTAGTTATCTCTGTTTTTCTCTTGTTTATTCCATTTTTCTTTAGTTTTCTTTCTTTGCACTCATAATACAGTACTTTTGAAATATATTTTTATTTTTTAGATTAAATATAAGCCTAATTATAACCAATTTAGTTAAAAATATAATTTTAATTTATATAAGCATATTCGCCATTATATATTTTATAAAATATATTTCTTAATTAAAGATATTCCAGCTACCACAATTAACATTCCTCCTAGTATTGCTCCTATGTACATTGCTATTGTCTCTCCTGTTATTACTGATACTATTAACTCTGATTTTCCATAGTTGTTTGTTCCTTCTATCTCTTCTTTTCCTTCTGTTATTTTTACTTCGTCTAGGTCTTTTGTTGATAATATATATGCTTCATTTGTTATATCTGCCATTCCTTCTTCATCTAATTCATATGTTAATTTTAGTTTTACTGTTTTCTCTTCTTCTGGTCTTAAGTACTCTTCAAAATTATCATATACTATATGTCCATTTTCTCCTACACTCCATCCTTCGTTTCCTTCTTTACTAAAGTTTACTCCGGTTGGTAATATATCTACTATTTGGTCTATCTCTGTGTTGTAATCTCCGACATTTTTTACTTTTATTTCATATATTATATCTAATTTTGTATTTCCTATATTCTTACTTGGTAGCTCTAATTTTACTATGTTTCCTGGCTCTTGATATATATCATATTTTTTTACCGTATTTGTTGTTTTATCTGTTGTCATTATTTGTGTTATTCTTTTTTCTATTTGTAAGTCTGTATACGTATATTGCATTTCTACTCTGTTTTTGCTATTTGCTTCATCTTCTTTGCTATATTCTACCACGTCTCCCCTTTTGTCTTGTTGTTCTACTGTTATCTGTAATAGTAGCCTATGGTGTGTTTTATCGTCTTTTGTTACTCTTAATACCAACTGTAGCTTTTGCACTCCTGTGTTTATTTCTGTGTCTTCTGGTTCTTCTTCTACATCTTCGGCAGGCTTATCTTCTGTTTGGTCTTCCATTTCTTCTCCTGTGTTTTCTTCTGACTCTTCTCCTGCGTTTTCTGCACCGTCTGTGTTTGTATTTTCATCTAAGCCTTCTCCCGTGCCTTCTTCTGTTTCTTCTTTTGATGTTCCTTCTATAGAATTTTCTATAACATCGTTTATAATAGCATCCTCGCTTCCAGACTCTGTATTATTTCCATCGCCAGAGCTTCCTGAGTTCTCTTGGTAATCAGTATCGATAGTATCTTTTGAACTGTCTACATCTTCGCCATTTTCACTGTTGTCATCATTATTTTCTCCACTGTTTTGTTCATTTCCTTGTTCATAATCATACTTTTTAGGATACAACTCATTATTTATATCTGTCTCATACGAATATTTATTAGACCTAACAATATTTCCTTTTATTTTCCAGCCATTAGCTTTGTTTATTTCGTTATCTTCGACATACTCCATTCCATCTGCTATTGTGCTTATTACCTCTTTTGCATAGCCACTTCCTTCTCCGTTGTTTCTTATTCTTATTTCTATTGTTACTAAGTCTCCATATTGCATATTTGCTGGTTGCTCATCTGCTCTTACTGTTTGCTCATTTACCTTTATTACCCTACTTTCTATTCCTATCATTGGTGGGTCTGGTTTTGTTATCTCAAATGTTACTTTATTACTTTCTACCTCTGTGTAGTTTCCATCTGTCTCTGCATATCCTACTACATCATATTCTCCTATATCATATGGTCTTTCTACTTCTTCATCTGTTCCTGCTTTGTAGTATTTATATGTTACATCTGATGTTGTATTTTTATCTACTATGTATGGTTCTATTAACTCTCTATCATATTTTTTACTGTCACATCCTATTTCTAACTGTCCTGTCTCTTTTGATATTGTTACCATTATTTCTCCATATTCTGGTTGAGTAAATGTGTAGTTTGGTACATCTTTCCCACTTAAAGTTATATCCTCTATTGCTACTCTCCATGTTCCTGTGTTTGGACTTTCTGCTTCTCCTGTTTCTGGTATTGTCGCTACTACATCGTCTCCTTCTACTAAGTTGTCAAATTCTCCTCCTATTATTTCTACTGTTGTCTCTTTGTTGTATATTCTATTCTTTCCTGCTAAGTTTATTACTCTTAGTGGTCTTGATGTTATCTCTACTGTTATATCACCATACTTTGGATGTGTTAGTATATAGTTTGGTGCATCTTCTCCTAGTAATTGTATCTCTTCTATTGAAACTTTCCAGGTTCCTACATTTCTACTTTCTGCCTCTCCTGTTAGCGGTAACTCAAAATATAGGTTATCTCCTTCACATACGTCTATTAGTCTTCCTCCGCTTATTACTACTGTTGTGTTTCCATTGTATACTTTATTTGTTGCTATTATATCTTCTATTGTAATTATTTTTGGTGTGATTGTGTATTTTCCCCATACTCCTGTTTTATATTCGTTTCCTTCGTATACTACTTTTAACTCATAGTCATATTCTTTTACGTTTTCTGGGTTCTCTTTTATTCCATCATAGTATTCTACTATTTCTGCTCCTTTTGGGTTATCATATTTTACTCCTTGCTTTTCTGAATTATATACATCTTTTTCGTTTGTTACTTTTAGTCCTTTATATGATTCGCATATTGGGCAACTATCATATATTGAGCTATATATTGGATGTTCTAATCCTGCATCACATTCATAATAGATATTTGTTATCTCAAATTCTGTTGAATAAGTATTTCCTGCCTTGTCTATTGCTTCTAAGGTGTGCTTTCCATTTTTATAAAATGTATGGTTTCCATTAAATATTACCTCTCCATCCATTTTAAATGTTGCTACTCCTGATGGCACGTCATTTGCTTCTAAATCCAATGTTAGTTCGTCTATTACTATTGTCTGTAAATCTCCCAAAACTTGTATTGTTGGATTTGTTCTATCTATTAAATATGGACCTGTTACATTATCTGCTGTCACATTTCCTACATTATCTTCTGCTATGATGTGTAAATACTTTTCTGTCTCTGTGTTTATGGTTATTGTATCATTTGCTTTAGTAATATTTTCACTCCACGTTGTTGGTGGATCTTTACTATCTGTTATTGCATATCTATATTGTTTAAATCCCGCTCCTCCATCTGTGAAATTCACTTGTACTTGAGTTTCTTGTGTCCAATCACAGTTTTGCGGATTTGCATTTATACTTGGTGCAGTTCTATCTATATAATATGGTCCAAATATGTTATCTGACGTTATATTTCCTACATTATCTTCTGCTATTATATGTAGATACTTTTCTGCTTCTGTATTTATTGTTATTGTTCCATTTACACTTGCTATATTACTGCTCCAGCTACTTGGAGTATCTTTACTATCTGTTATTGCATATTTATAATATTTAACTCCACTTTGACTGTCTGTAATGTTAACTTTAACTTGAGTTTCCTTTGCCCAGTTACTTGTTTGGGGATCTACAACTATGTTTGGCGTTGTCCTATCTATATTGCTTATGTTTACTATATAATTCCTGCTATTTCCTACATTATCTGCTAAAACAAATTTATAGTCTCCATTATTTGTTGCAGTATAGCTAGTAGTTGCACTTGTCACTACTTGTCCATTTGGTAGTGTTATGCTCTTTAACCCTGACTGTGAGTCTGTTGCCGTTATAGAAATTGTAACATTTCCTGATGTCCAGGAACTTGGATTTATAGTATGTGTTGCATCCGGTGGTGTAGTATCTGCGCCTACAGTAAAATATACTGTTACTGGTACAGACATATTTCCTTTGTCATCAGCAGCCCATAATTGTATCATATGCTGTCCTGGAGAAATAGATGTTGGAATAACAAAGCTTGTGCTAAAAGGTACAGGACTTCCATTTGGTCTATAGTTATTTCCTATTGTTACTTCTGCACCTGAATCTATAGCATATTTTACTGTTAAAACATCTCCTCTGTCTACATCATTAACCGTTCCAGTTACTCGGACAGTTTGTGTTGGATAATATGCCGTTTCAAATGAACTTGTTACATTAATAGTTGGAGGTGTATTTAATTCCCCTACTCCTATAATAACTGAGTACTTTTGTGTTTCTCCTGGTCCTATAGTTCTATTTTTCCAAGAATAAGCCATACCAGAATCTAGTTCTCTACCTCCACTATAGCCGTCATAGGTATAACTAGTATTCCACATGTTTTGTGTTCTATAATTATATGTTCCAAACCAGTATGTATCTACATTTGTAACACCATATGAATCTCTTCCTATAAATCTAAAAATATGGTTTCCGTCACTCATTGTAAATCCTCTATTTCCAGATAGATTTTCTATTGGTGCAAAATCATCATTAGCAATTTGTATATCTGCATGGGTTGCAATTCCTATAGTTACAGAATAACTATTTGTATTTTTTACTTCATATTCAACTTTCGCATAGTTTCCATCGCTAATATTACTTAAATTAGTCTTTAGTGTAACTCCTCCCAAACTACCAGTACCATTAAGTATATTGGTTTCAGAGCCATTTACATTTAATACAGTATCGTACCCGTGATCTCCAAACGTAGTTTGTACTCCTTCTCCCCAAATATTAAAATTAGCACCACTCATAAAATATGCATTCATAGTGTCTGCATATGTCTCTATACAATATATAAAAATTATTATCATTGTTACCAAAAATGTAACAAACATTCTTATATATTTTTTCATCCATTGTCACCTTTCGCTATTATATATATTATTATATAATTATATAATAACAAATAGAGTTTTATATAACAATGGTAATACTTTCCTCATACTATTATTAGTAATTAATACAGTTTACGGAAATAGTTTTTGTACCATTTTTTTTACAAAATATTAAATTTATATTATATTTTCTTTACAAATTCACACAAAGCATAAAACTAGCAGCAAAATATATCGCTACTAGTTTTATGTATACCTCTATGTTTTAATTTTAATTTATTATTTATAATTATTCATTTTATATCTTATTTTTGTCTCAATTAGCATTTCATACTATTTCACTTTTATTGTTGTAATTCTGTTTTTACTACTTCTATTTCTGTAGTACTCGCAGTTTGTGCTGGTTTATAATAACCTTTAGCTTGAGCAACTTTAAATAACTCATATTGAAAGCTCTCGTCACTATTTCTTATTTGTTGAAATGTCTGCCTTAATTGTAAATTTGCAGATTCACTTATTGCTGTTTGATATGCTGTAAGATCTGATTTAACACAACTTAATATATCATTTACCATTGTTTTCTCGTCCATAAATATCCTCCTAACCATTTAAAAATGACATTAATTTTTGTTTAGTATTTAACGCATCTTGTGCAGACTTTGTAAACATTTGCTTTATTTGTGGGTCAACTGCTTGTGATGCATAAGTGTTTAATTTTTGATATGAAGTTTCGTGTGCTCCAATTAAATGTCTTAGATGTTGTAATTCAATTTGATTTAAATTTGACATTTTTATCATTCCTTTCTTAATTTTATAATTTTATTATTTGTTTTTCTCAGTTTTTTATACATAAAATTAAGATAATTTTTGTTTTTTATTTATAATTCAAAATTTAAAATTAAATTTTTTAATAAATTTTTAGCTTTATCCGACTAATGGTCAACTTTTACTTAATTTTAAATTAAATTTTTTAATAAGTTTTCAGCTCTATCCACCTATCAGTCGATTTTTACTTCACTTCATAATTTTAAAGTGTAATTATAATAGACCGACAATAGTATTTTATAATTTTAAAACCTTGCGTGGGTGACCGTTGTGACAACTGTTCGAGGCTTTTGCCGAGTTACAGTTGTCCAAAAGGGGAAAGGTTTTTAAAATTATAAAATATTATTGCCGGTCTAAAGTTTAACATTTATTAATATCAAGCACATTTCACATAGTAAAACTTTTATTTCTTGCATTTTTATTAAGTATCTATCATTTAATTTAATAAAAGTTTTTCAATATCACTCCAACCATTTACTCTTACAACACCCATATTATCCAATTCTTCTTTAGAATATTGTCTATTATGGTAACTATCAAATAAGAGTTTTAAGTCTGCATTGCCTTTTAAATTAGATAGCTTATCGTCTATTCTAATGTCACATTCAAATACCTCTTTTTTGCTAGCAAAAATATATTTTGAAGGATCTATAAAAGGTAAGTTTTTGCTTAACCAATTAAATTTATTAGATAACATTGGTGCAGAAGCTTCTGGCATATCTCTAGAAATATATGCACTAATAACATATAAATCATATTTTTCATTAAGCTTTTTTATAACATCATAAGCTCCCTCTAAAAACACTGCATAATCATATAAATTATGATTAACAAAATATTTTCTCCAGTCTTGCTCTTTCTCTTTTGGTATTAGTTCTTGCATATAATAACCTTTTACATCGTTTTCTGTGTAGTTGCTATTTAAAAAATCATTTATTAAATGCATAAATCCGCCATTGCAAATGACATCATCTAAATCTAATGCTATTTTTTTCATAAATTTCTCCCTGTTTTTTATTGACATAATTATATTATTGTATACTTGTTTATGTTTTTCTAGATTTATTTTTAATTTTATATAATTTCTAACCCTGCAAATTTTGCCATAAGTCTTTTGTGTCCTACTTTGTCAAAGTTAATGTCTATTTTGTAGTCTTCTCCCTCTTCTTCTACTTTATTTATTGTGCCTTCTCCAAACTTTTTGTGGTAAACTCTTTGACCTTCTTTGTATTTTGAAATATCAAAGTCATTTTTCTTATTTAAAGAAGATAAAAAGCTTTCTGCTGTTCTATATTGGAAACCTGTTGTAACAGGAGTTTGTTTTTTTACTTCATATTCACCTGTTCCGAATGTATATGTTTTTACTTTTGATTCTTTATTTCCATATTTCCAGCCATAATTAGAATCTTCAAATTTGTCTTCTACCTTTTCTTTTTGCATTTCTTCATAACCGTCTAATAATTCTTCTGGAATTTCTTTTACAAATCTTGATATTGCATTATAACTTGTAGAACCAAAAATAGTTCTTCTTTTAGCACAAGTTAAATATAAATGTTCTTTTGCTCTAGTAATTCCTACATAGAATAATCTTCTTTCTTCTTGAAGAGCATTTTCCTCTCCTATAGATTTATACCCTGGGAATATTCCTTCTTCTAACCCTACTAAAAATACTGTAGGAAATTCCAATCCTTTAGCACTATGTAAAGTCATTAGAGTAACAGAGTTTTCTGCATCTTCTACATTATCTATATCACTGCTAAGTGTAATATTCTCTAAAAATTCTCCTAATGTATTGTCTGCAAATTCTTCTTCAAATTCTATTGCTACTGTTAAAAACTCTTCCAAGTTTTGAATTCTTGATTCTGCTTCGACTGAATTTTCTAGCTCTAAAGCTTTTGTGTATCCAGATTTATTAAGTGTTTCTTTTATTAATTCTGAAATGCTTAACTCATTTTGTTTTACTCTTAATTCTTCTATTAAATTAATAAATTCATCAGCATTTGCTTTTACACGATTTAGCCCATATTGTTCTGCATTTTTTATAATTTCATACATTGATATTCCATTTTGCTCTGCTATTTGTTGGATGTTATCTAGGCTTGTCTTACCAATACCTCTTTTAGGCTCATTAATAATTCTTTTTAAAGATATATTATCAGAAGGATTATATATTAATCTTAAATATGCAATAATATCTTTAATTTCTTTTCTTTCATAGAATTTTAAGCCACCTACAATTTTATATGGTATGTCTTCCCTTCTTAAAATATCCTCTATTGCTCTTGATTGTGAGTTCATTCTATAAAGAACTACAAAGTCTGAATATTTATAATATTCCTCTGTTTTTAAATGATTTATTTGACTTACAATATAAGTAGCTTCGTCATATTCGTCCTCTGCTTGATATATAGAAGGAAGCTCTCCTTCGTCATTAGCAGTCCATAATTTTTTTTCGTATTTATTATCATTATGCTTAATAACAGCATTTGCAGCTTTTAAAATATTACCTGTACATCTATAATTTTGCTCTAATTTTATAATTTTTGTACCAGGAAAATCTTTTTCGAAATTTAATATATTTGTTATGTCTGCTCCTCTAAAACTATAAATACCTTGGTCATTATCTCCAACAACTGTTATATTTCCATATTTAGAGGCAAGTATAGAAACTAACATAAACTGTGCTTTATTAGTATCTTGATACTCATCTACAAGGACATATTTGAATTTTTCTGTATAATATTCTAATACATCTGGATTTTCTGTTAATATTTTTATTGTGCAGTTAATAATATCGTCAAAATCTAATGCATTATTTTCTTTTAATCTTTGCTGATATAATTCATAAATATTGCCTATTGTCTCTCTTCTAAAATCTCCTGCGTATTTAGTTTGATATGCCTTTGGCTCTAGCATTTCGTTTTTTCCATTACTAATTTCAGAAAGTACAGCTCTGTCATTAAACAATTTGTCATCAACTTTTAAATCTTTTAAGCATTCTTTTATTAAAGTTTTTTGATCTGATGTATCAAATATTAAAAACGAATGGTCAAAACCAATTCTATCTATATATTTTCTTAAAATTTTTACGCAAATAGAGTGGAATGTTCCCATCCATAAGTCATTTGCTGCATCTCCAATAATATTTTGAATTCTTTCTTTCATTTCGTTTGCAGCTTTATTTGTAAATGTTATAGCAATAATATTCCATGGTTTTACGTATTTTTCCGAAATTAAATATGCTATTTTATGTGTTAACACTTTAGTTTTTCCGCTTCCTGCACCTGCTATAACTAAACATGGTCCTTCTGTATTTACTACAGCTTCTTTTTGCCTATCATTTAAACCTTCTAATAAATCTTGCATTTTATTTTCTCCTTGTATAATATTTTTATTTTACTATTAATTTTTTTCTTAACTTTTAGTGTATCTTTGTCTTTTTCATTATTGTAAAATATTACTTTTTTGCTGGAAATTTATTAAACAAATGATGAAATATATTTTGTAATTTCTAAAACATACTTTATAATACTTTATTCTCTAACTTAACTAATGTTTTTTCTAAACAATTTTCTATCTCTGAAGCACATTTTTCATAAATATTTATGTCATATCCCCAAGGATCACTAATGTCCATATCTTTACCGTGATTATCTAACTCTGCATATTCTTTCATAGTAAAAACTTTTCCTTCTAAATTTGGATACCATTCTAAAACTGTCCTTTTATGCGACATTGTAGCACAAAGAATTAAATCCATATTTTTTATATCTGAATTAAGCATATTTGTTGCCATGTGTTTTGTTAAGTCTATATTATATTGTTTCATTGTGTAAATTGCATTATATGTTGGTCTATCTCCATTTTCTGCACTTGTCCCACATGAACATACTTCTATATTATTTATGTTTCTTTCTTCTAGCATCTTTTTGAGCATTGCCTCTGCCATAGCACTTCTACATATATTTCCTGTGCAAACAAACATTACTTTCATAATTATTCTCCTAAATTCATATGTTAAAATATTAAGAAGTTTAATAGGCATTAAACTTCTTTCATAATGTTTATATTATATCATAAAATCTTATATTATCAAACACAAATTTGCAATAAAACCAACTTTTTATTTCATTATTACAAATTATATTTTATTTATTAAAGTTTCTTCTAATCTTTTACAAATTCACATTATGTTTTCCACATTTTGTCTGATTTTACAGATACTTTTTTCACAATTTATCTTCTTTTGTTAATCACTCACGCAAATGACATTGCTATAATTCCGTATAATTAGTCCTAGTATACTTCCTAATGCAGTTGTTCTTCCATTATATAATTTATTTGATTCTGGAATTAATTCTCCCGATACTATATATATCATAGCTCCAGCGGCTAATGACAAGCAGATTGCAATAATATCTTTTGAAATATTACCTGCTACTGCTCCAAAAAATGCTCCTACTCCAGTTGTTACTCCAGAAAGTATAACATAGTAAATTACTTTATTAGCTTTTATTCCACCATTTTTCATTGGAACTGCCATAGAAATTCCCTCTGGTTGATTCTAAAGTAGACAGTTATAATGTTAATTATCTTCTTGTCAAGTTATTTTGTCCTGTCGAAATAACTA